>JAFZZT010000024.1 GCA_017615595.1 Bacteroidales bacterium | reverse complement strand
TTTCGTATCATTGATTTCTTATTTAAGATAACACGATATTGAGTCGTTATTATGAAACGTGTGCCTAAAAAGTTGAGAGTATTGTTCTGTACCGCCATAGGAATCATGGCAGGCTTCTTCTTCTGGGCATTGTTTTTTGTGGCTTCTTTTCACGGCGATCCATACGGGAAATCAGAAGCATATATAATTGATATTAAAAAAAATGATGGTTATTGTACCACATCTGACATTGTGGATGTTTTATATGGATTTCAATGTTCTCATCCCAGTTATTAGGTGATAGACATCGATACAAACGGTGAAAAGTATCATCATTTCTCAATCGCCATGGACGATCGCGCAAAGCAACAAATGTGCTTCTTCTATTTTGAAGACCTGAATATGACTATCTCGTGCATCACAGAGGTGTCTGAACATAACAAGCCCTTGGTGAAGCTATATGCCATTAACGAAGGGACCATCTTTAGAGAATGGAAGAGGATAAATAACTTCAAAGAAATATCTCATAAAAAGAACAACCTGATAAAAAAGAAATTTGAAACTGAAGTCTTGGATAATTTGGGCGTAAAATGGAGACATAAGAGATTCTGCGATTAAAAATAAGACTCAACCGAAAAAAAAACTATCTTTGCTGCTCATATGATGACACGGACACTATCGAAGGCAAACACTTTCTGTTCGCGCAAATCCGCGCGAAGCTTGGCGATTTGTTTATTGCCTTCCCAAACGAGAACGCTCCAATCACACTTCTCTTGCTCCTCCGTCACCCCCTCTTTCATTTTCAATTTTCAAATTTTAATTTTCAATTCCTCCTCTTACTCCTTCTCCGCTAAAGAAAAGGACGTTGAGACCGGCCTAAGCTATTTTGGCTCACGGTATTATAGCAGCGACTTGAGCATCTGGCTCAGCGTGGACCCGATGGCTGCGAAATATGCATCCTTATCGCCCTATAATTATTGCGCGAATAACCCGGTTAAATTGGTGGATCCGAATGGGGAAGAGATTGGGGATTATTTCAACGAGAAGGGACATTATCTTGGAACTGACGGCATTGATGACGGAAAGATTCATATCATTCAATCTAATACTTGGCAATTGTTAAAAGATAATTTCTCGTCAGTAGGAAATGATGGAGAAACATATATTTCTAGTGTATTAGCATCTGACAATCCGCATTTCGCCAACATTTTTTCAACAAAACCTTCTGAATCAAATCTGTCTGACAAAGCAATCAGAAATATATTAGAGCATTATAATTCAACAGGTATAATTCTGCAAATTGCTGATAAAAAAGCCCTGACTACTACATCGGGAAAAGCAAATGGTGTTGATATTATTTTGCTATACACAAATCCGAATGAATGGAGAACCAACCCTTCTTTAGATAATTATTATGATATTAAAAGTACCTTTGATCACGAACAAGGGCATATTAATCAAACAAAAGAAATTGGTCATGATCGTCTTGAACAGTTGTCAAATAAAGAAAAAGAGGAATATGCTATTTCATATCAAATGAAACAACCTGCGTTTAAGCGTGCAACGACTAGGTATCAACGTTTGGTCAAGGCGTTGTTGGAATCCCTTTAATAAAAAATTATAATGAAAAAGATCACTTGCCTTTTTTTTATATATATAAGTTGTAGCTTCCTGTTCTCTCAAAATGACGTCAAAGTCGTTGAATCTTTCTATATGAATACAGAGCTGTATAGCTGTGGACCCCAATGTGTGGAATTATGCTTTCACCCTGCCACAGTTTATACAAATTTCATAGTCTGCAAAGTGGTTGTTCCGACATCAAGTCGAACCGACCATGATTCTCTCCAGATGACATTATCCATACCATCGATAGATAATTCAACAATCCGTATGAAATTTTGCGAGAACAGCAGCCGGAGAGGCCTTGTGTCGGACACGTTGATGTTCTATGCATTAGTCCCGGAAAAACTATTGCATTTTACAAAAAAAACATTGAGCCAAGATCTTCATAATGATCAAAATAGACTTGGAAAGTTATTGGAAAAGACGTTGCTTCTATCATATTATGATGTTTCGAAGCACAAAATCCGGAAGCGAAAACTGTCACCCATGACGGTTCTGTATGATGAAGAATCACAAAAACTATTTTTGAATAACGATTGTTCTTGTATAAAGAAAGATCCCGAAAACCTCGATGATGATTTTTTCATAAAATATAAGTAATACTGATTTTGGTCTTTTTTACAGCAGGAAACATTTCTAAATTCTCTGATAGTAACCCCCTAATGCACACCCCCGCCCCGACATATCGCCCCTCCGTCCCGCCAAGGGAAATTCCGCACAGAAACGCGGGGTGTGTCGGGTATGGCAGCCCGCACACCTCCGGCGTGCGATATTGTTCGTGCGGCCCCAATGCTACCCACCCCTGCAGACCTACGGCCTGCAACGAGCGCGCTGCTGCTGGTTTACGGTTTACCGTTTACCGATTATGCGATTAGACGATTATACGATTAACTTCTTAGTTTCTTAGTTCCTTAACCCCCTCTAACCCTTTAACCTCCTAACTTCTAACTCCTCATACTCCCTTTGTCTCCTGAAAAATATCAACAAACTGCAACCTTTTGGATTATTTGCATCCTATAAATAGATAAAAGAATTAATTTTGCAGCGTTGTTTGCTTATCTTGATGTTTAACGGACTTCGCACCAAGATCGGCGGCAACGTGAAGAAGTGAAAAATAGAGGTCCCCTTAATGATTGATTCTAGCCCAGAAAATCTTCCTCAAGATGAATAGAAGCAACCATATTATTTACGTTTTGTTCTTTTTGATGAGCTGGCTGTCACCTTTCGTCATGAACTCGCAAGTGATGAGTAGGTATGTTTTCGCCAGTGCATATATAGAGTATGAGGATACAGTCCAGGTCATGGGGGTTGGAGACACAGTATTTGAGGCGACAAATCTCTTTCATGAAACCGGCTTTCCTCGAAAGGTGATTTTCACCTATCGTGACAAAGGTGTGTATCTGACCTTAAATGGAAAAGAATCTCTTTTCTTTGGCGAGGGAGACATCGGTCATTGGCCAATAGGAGGTCCCTCCGAGGATGTAACCGTCGCTTGGGATACAATTGTCTGTGAATCCGAGAAAGATACGATCTTCCAATTTGAATTTGTACCCTACTATGGCAAGGAGAACCCGTTTCCGAATGGCGATGGAACTGTCACCTATTACAATTACGACGATGCCACCACCTATTATTGGACCTGTTCAGCCGGAGTTGTAGCCATCGGTGGAGAATGGCCTTTGGTAAGAAAAGACCAAGAATATCTCATGCCTTGTTTGTTTCACGCCCCAAGGTGTTTCACAAGATAATTTTATATCTTCGCCTCCGTAATGCACACCCCCGCGCTGCTGCTGGTTTACGGTTTACAGTTTACCGATTATGCGATTAGACGATTATACGATTATGCGATTAACTTCTTAGTTCCTTAACCTTCTAACCCCCTCACAGCTCACTGCTCACTTTTTTGGCATAAAACTTGTATTCGTCAAATAAAAAATAAAAACTATATTTGCGCCCGAAAAAGACAAAGAGGGCTATACGCCGTCTAAATCTGTCAATGTATTGAATATTAACAATTTAAAAATCAAACGCGCTATGGCAATGGATACACAAACCTGTTTGAAACAGACGAAAGACAATATGAGTGCTACTGTCTCCTTTTTTGACAGGAGCTTGCAGAAAATCCGGGCTGGCAAGGCCTCTCCGCAAATGTTGGAGGGTTTACGGATTGATTATTATGGCAACCCCACCCCGGTGGACCAGATAGCCAACATCAACACCCCGGACGCACACCAGATCATCATTCAACCGTGGGAGCGCAACATGCTGCCCGTCATCGAGAAGGCTATTCTCGCCGCCAACCTCGGCATGACTCCCCAAAACAACGGTGAGTTCATCCGTCTTGTGGTGCCCACCCCGTCAGAGGAGCGTCGTAAGGAGCTCGTCAAGAAGGCAAAACAAGAGGCGGAGCAGACCAAGATTTCCATCCGCAACATCCGCCGTACCGCCAACGACGAGGCCAAAAAGATGAAAGACGATGGCATTGGCGAAGACGCCATCAAGAAACTCGAAGGCGACATCCAAAAGGTTACGGACGAGATGATCGCCCAAGTGGACAAAATCATGGATGCCAAAGAAAAAGAGATCATGACCCTGTAAAATTTCTAATCCTTAAATATTTATCAGTTATGAATATTCCCGCAAATTTGAAGTACTCCAATGACCACGAATGGTTAAGAGTTGAAGGCGAATTCGCTTTCGTAGGCATTTCCGCTCACGCCGCTAATGAGTTGGGCGACATCGTTTTCTTGGACATCCCCTCTGTGGGCGAGACCCTCGACAAAGACGAAGTTTTCGGTTCTATCGAAGCTGTGAAG
The DNA here is from genome assembly GCA_017615595.1 of Bacteroidales bacterium. Classification (GTDB taxonomy): domain Bacteria; phylum Bacteroidota; class Bacteroidia; order Bacteroidales; family WCHB1-69; genus F23-D06. The sequence goes on along the minus strand of JAFZZT010000024.1, from coordinate 29,322 downwards.
ACCGTGGCTGACCTGATGCTGCCGGTTGGCGGTGAGGTGGTCGAGTTCAACGAGGCTTTGGAAGGCGAGCCCGCTCTCGTCAACTCCGATCCTTACGGCGAAGGCTGGATCGTGAAAATCAAAATGACCGATCCCGCTGAAGTGGACAGCCTGATGGACGCTGCCGCTTACGAGGCTTTCATCGGATAATCCCAACTATCCCAAAGACAGAGAGAGGGTGCGCCAACATCGCATCCTCTCTTTTTGTGTGGCAGAAAAGTGTATCTTTGCCGCCGCATTTGCAACAACAACTGACAACTGAAAAATAGACTGTTATGTCCAACATACTATCCCTCATCGGCCGACCGAATGTCGGAAAATCGACCTTCTTCAACCGCCTCATCAAAGCCCGGGAAGCCATCGTGGACTCCGTGGCGGGCGTCACCCGCGACCGGCACTATGGCAAGTCGGACTGGAACGGCTACGAGTTCTCCGTCATCGACACGGGCGGCTATGTGGTCGGCTCCGACGACATCTTCGAAGCTGAGATCCGCAAGCAGGCCACCCTGGCCATCGAAGAGTCGGATGTGATCGTGCTCATGGTGGATGGTCGCGAGGGCCTGTCCCCACTGGATGAGGAGGTCGCCCACATCTTGCGACAAAGCGGCAAACCCTACTATCTGGCGGTCAACAAGATCGACAGTCCGTCCAACTACTTCGACTATACCGAGTTCTACGCCTTGGGCATCCCAGAGGTCTATCCCATCTCGGCCGTCTCCGGCAGCGGCACGGGCGAACTGCTGGATGCAGTGGTGAAACATTTCTCCAAAGACAAAGAGGAGAACACGGACGACCTGCCGCGCATCGCCATCGTGGGCAAGCCCAACGTGGGCAAGTCCTCCATCATCAACGCCTTCCTGGGCGAGGAGCGGCACATCGTGACCCCGCTGGCCGGCACCACCCGCGACACGATCTTCACCCGCTACAAGAGCTTCGGCTTCGACTTCTACCTCATCGACACCGCTGGCCTTCGCAAGAAGAGCAAGGTGGAGGAAGACCTGGAGTTCTACTCTGTCATGCGCGCCGTCCGTTCCATCGAAAACGCAGACGTCTGCATCGTCATGGCTGACGCCTCCCAAGGATTTGAGCAACAGGATCTTAACATCTTCGGTCTCGCCGCACGCAACCATAAAGGCATCGTCCTGGTGATGAACAAATGGGACCTCATCGAGAAGGACACCCACACCCATAAGGAGTACGAAGACCTCATCCGCAAGCGCATTGCACCCTTCAACGACGTGCCCATCATCTTCACCTCGGTCAAGGAGAAACAACGCATCTACAAGGTTTTGGAGACGGCCGTGCAGGTCTATCAAAACCGGACACTCAAGATATCCACCTCCGAGCTGAACGATACCCTGCTGCCCATCATCCAGCAGACCCCGCCGCCGATGAACAAGGACAAGGTGATCCGCATCAAATATGTGACCCAGCTGCCCGTGGCCTACCCCACCTTCGCCTTCTTCTGCAACCTGCCACAATATGTGGTGGACTCCTATAAACGATTCTTGGAGAATCAGATACGCAAACACTGGAACTTCAGCGGTGTGCCAATGGAAATCTATTTCCGTAAAAAATAACCAACTGCATCTTCATGAGCAAACTCTATTCCCAACACCGAAACTTCATCCTCTATGGGTTAATTGGCGGTATTTGCACGTTAGTTGACTTCCTCGTCTTCTATCTGCTGCAAAAGGCGGGAGTTCACTATCTGCTCGACAACGTGATCAGCTATCACTGCGGCATCATTTGCAGTTTCTTCATGAACAGGCACTACAACTTCAAGATCAAAGACAAAACAGCCACCCGTTTCATCTCTTTCTATCTGATCAGTCTGTTGGGATTGGTGGTTTGTGAAATGCTGCTCTGGCTCTTTGTGGATGGGTTCAACCTGAACAATCTGCTGTCCAAGCTGCTGGCTACTATTTTGGTGGGGATCGCTCAGTTTATCTGCGTGAAGCATTTCACCTTCAAGAAATCTGCTTCAAACATTGAATAAAGTGCTCCACATCCTCGTCCGTGGTGTCCCAGGAGGTCACGAGACGAATCTCTCCCGTATTTTCGTTCCACACATAGAAGAATGTCTGCTGTAGCAGTTGTTCGATTTTCTCTTTCGGCAACTTGAACAGCAGGATGTTGGCCTCTGTCTTTTGCGTGAAGTCGGTATAGCCCGTCTCTACAATCCGGGCGCGGAGCTGTTGGGCTTTCTGGTTGGCGTTGGCGGCATTCATCTTCCAAATATCGTTTTCCAGATACGGAATAAACTGGCAGGCCGCGTAGCGCATTTTGGAATAGAGCTGGGCGCTCTGCTTGCGCAGATACTTGAGGTTTTCAGCCAGCTCGGGGCGGAAGGCTATCACCATCTCGCCCATCATCAGGCCGTTCTTGGTGGCACCAAAGCTCATAATGTCCACACCGCAATCCACCGTCAGCTCCTTGAAGCTCTTCTGCAGGAAAAGGGCCGCATTGGCGATGCGGGCGCCGTCCAGATGCAGATACATGCCATAGCCATGCAGGAAGTCGGCGAGCGCCTTGATTTCCTCGGGTGTATAGACCGTGCCCAGCTCGGTACATTCGGAGATATAGACCACCTTGGGTTGGGAGTGATGCTCGAAGCCGAAGTTGACCAGATGCGGGGCGATGAGTTCCGGGGTGAGCTTGCCATCGGGTGTCGGGATGGTCCGCAATGCCGCATGCGTCATGAACTCGGGCGCACCGCACTCGTCCACGGCAATATGGGCTGTCTCCGCACAGAAGATGGAGTTGAACGGCTGCACACACGCCCGCAAGGAGACCACATTGGCTCCTGTGCCGTTGAAGACCAGAAACGGCTCGGCCTGCGGGCCAAAGTGTTGCTGCACCACCCTCCGCATCTGCTGCGTGTAATCGTCATCACCGTATGCAATCTGATGATGCTGGTTGGCTTCTATAATGGCCTGCATGATCGCCGGATGCACTCCGGAATGGTTGTCACTGCCAAAACTTCTCATAAGTCGTTTATTTTGAAAAAAAGGATATCAATTGTCGTTCAGACGGATGAAAATGAACAGCATGATGGTAAACGCCCACAGGGAGGATCCGCCATAGCTCAAGAACGGCAACGGGATGCCAATAATGGGCAAGATGCCTATGGTCATACCGATGTTGATGAAGAAGTGCATGCTGATGATACCGGCGATCCCATAGCCGTAATATCGGACAAAGGGCACTCGCTGGTTCTCCGACAGCCGTAGTATTCGTATGATCATTGACAGGAAAAGGGCAAAGACGACCAACGTGCCAAAGAAACCCCACTCCTCCCCTATGGCGCAAAAGATGAAGTCGGTGCTCTGTTCGGGCACGAACTTCAGCTTTGTCTGGGTGCCCTTGAGATACCCTTTACCGAACATGCCGCCGGAACCGATGGCTATCTTGGACTGGTTGAGGTTGAAGTCGGCGCCCTTGGGGTCTGACGTTTTGCCCATAATGGAGGCGATACGGTCCTTCTGGTGCTTCTCGAAGGCGTGCTCGTAGATGAGATTCACCGAGAAGACGAAGACCACGCTGATCACATAGATGATGATGTCGCGCTGCATCTTCTTCTTGACCGTCCTGTCTTTCAACAGCATCAAAACAAAGACGAGCGTCAGGACAGCGATGGCGTAGGTCTCGTTGAACTTGAGGGTGAAGACCGACAAAAAGGCAGCGACAAACACCAGCACCAGCAGCTCTCCACTCAATCCTTCCCGATAGAAGAGCAGGATGAAAGAGAAGAAGACGAGGGCCGAGCCGACGTCATGCTGCAGGATGACCAGAATGATGGGGATGAAGATGAAAGCGGTGGATATCAGCCAGCCGTATCGTTTCTCGACAGCGGTCTTCCCTTCGTTGAAGAACTTGGCCAGCGCCAACGCCGTGGCCACCTTCATGAACTCCACCGGCTGGATGCTGAACTCCCCGATCTTGATCCAGGCCTTGGCACCGGAAATCTCGGTACCGACAAACAAGACCAGTATCATCAACACCAGGCAAAATAGGTAGAAATGGTAGGCATAGTGCTGTATTATATTCTTGTCTATCAACAATATGACAACACACAAGACAATAGAGGTCCCTATCCATATCAGCTGTTTGCCGTAAGGACGGGACATGTCAAAGATGAAGTTGGTTCCATCGGGGATATAGCAGGTAGAGTATATGGTGATCCAGCCTATCAACACCAGTGCGATGTAATAGAGTATCAGGCGGATGTCGTAGCCTTTGGAGTGGTTCTTATAGCTGTCAACAGATTTCATCGGAAGCTCAATTCTTTCATTCGGTTTTCAAGATCCTTTCTCTCTACCTTGCGGTTGAGGTAAAACTCTGCGAGGAGGCTGGCGATAGGGCAGGCCACGGAGGCGCCGAAGCCGCCGTTCTCGACCAGACAGAAGATGACGATCTGAGGGTCGTTGGCGGGGGCGATGAGGGCGAAGACGGAGTGGTCCGCGCCGTGGGGGTTCTGGGCGGTGCCCGTCTTGCCGGCCACCTCAATGCCGGGGATCTGCGCGCCGCGGCCCGTGCCGGCCGTGACCACCATCCTCATGCCCTGCAACACGGTCGCGAAGTGCTGGGGTTCGATTTTGGAATAGACCTTCTCGCTGAACTGGGTGTTGAGGCTGTCCCGATGACCGATGGCGCGCACGATGTGCGGGCGGATGTAATAACCCTGGTTGGCAATCACCGCCAGCATATTGGCCATCTGCAACGGCGTCACCGCCGCCTCGCCCTGACCGATGCCCATGGAGACCACCGTGTTGCCATTCCAGGAGTTGTTGTACTTCTTGTCGAAATAGGCGGCGGTGGGGATGCTGCCCTGCAGCTCGTAAGGCAGATCGGTCTCATACTTCTGCGCAAAACCCATGGAGTGCATGTAATCGAGCCAAGCCGTATAGGCCTCATCGATGTTCTTGTATTTTTTGCGATTGGAGAGGATGTTGTAGTAGGCGCGGCAGAAGTAGGAGTTACAGGAACGCTGGATGGCTGTATAGATGTTCAACCCTCCGCAGTTGTGACAGTGCACCACATGATTGCCAATGTGATAACCTCCACCAGAACAAGTATATACCGATGTCGGGGTGACAATATGTTCCTGCAGCGCGATCAGGCCATTGGCCAATTTGAAGGTGGAGCCTGGCGGGTAGCTGGCCTGCAACGCACGGTTGAACAGAGGCTTCTTCGGATCTTCCTGCAGCATGACATAGTTTTTGGGACGCGCCGTGCCCACCAGCAGGTTGGGGTCGTAACTCGGACTGGAGATGATGCAGAGGATCTCTCCCGTCTTGGGCTCGATGGCCACCACACTACCCCGCTTGTTCTTCATCAGCTCTTCGCCATAGCGTTGCAACTCCATATCCAACGTACACCAGATAGAGGTGCCCTGTATGGCTTGCTCGTCTTCCGCCCCGTTGTCGTAACTGCCCATTTCGCGGTTGTGCACATCGACCAGCACCACACTCTGTCCCTTCTGTCCACGCAAAACAGACTCGTACGCCTTCTCGATGCCGCTCTTGCCAATATAGTCGCCCATTTTGTAGTAGGAGTCCTTCTCCATGTCGGCCTCGTTGACCTCGCTCACATACCCCAAGATGTGGGCCGCGATAGGATACGGATACTTACGCAGGGTTCTATTCTGCACATAAAAACCAGGGAACGCATACATCTTCTCCTGCAGAAAACCATAGTCCTCTTTGGAGATCTGCTGCTCAAACAGCGAAGGAAGTATGGTAGAGTATTTGGTGGCTTTTTCTATCTTCTTCTCCACCTGCTCTTTGGTGAGATCCAGCACCTTGCAGAGAGACGCCGTATCGAATTCGCGCAACTCGGAAGGCACCACCATCAAATCGTAGGCGGCCTCGTTATAGACCAGCAGCGAGTCGTTGCGGTCATAAATAAGCCCTCGGGCCGGATGGATGGTCTTGTAACGCAACGCATTCTGGTCCGCCTTGGTCTTATAACCTTTGTTGAGAATCTGAATAGTGAACAGGACCGCCAAATAGACAAAGGCTACTATGCCCAAGGCCGCCACAATAATATAATACCGATTCCTTCCAAAGCTGCTATCCATTTATTTCGATCTCTGTTCCAGGTTTGCAATGACCTCTCTTATCTTCGTCTTCTGCTCCTCGGGCACATGCACCTTGTCGAGTTCCTCAAAACTCTTTTTCAGATATTCATGCACCGCCTGCTTGGTCTTTTCGGCAATCTGCAGCTTGTCGTAGAACGCTTTGACATATTGGTATTTATCCTCAAAAGCCATCGTTGTTGACTCGTAGTATTGCTTCAGTAAGATCTTCTCTTCCGGAGAAGCGTCCTGCAAAGCTTTCAAATAGAGATAGGTCTTCTTGTTATCTCGAATATCGCCGCCGATGGTCTTGCCGAAAACGGCGGTGTCGGCATAGACATCCAGCAGGTCGTCAGCAAGCTGGAAGCCGATGCCCAGGTTGATACCCACTTGATACAGGGCCTCCTGACTCTCCTCGTCAGCCCCGGCGAGGATGGCGCCCGCCTTCATACAACCGGCGAACATGACCGCTGTCTTCAGGTATATCATGCGGATATACTCCTCGATGGAGACCTCCTCTTGGGTTTCAAAATCCATATCGTATTGCTGTCCTTCGCAGATCTCGAGGGTGCTGGTAGCGAACACTTCGGAGATTTTGAGAATGATTTTTTCATCCACATTCAGCTTGAGCAGCTGTTGGAATGCCATGATGGCAAGAGCGTCCCCAGACAGGATGGCGCTGTTGGTGTTCCATTTCTTGTACACGGTGGGCAGTCCCCGACGAATGGGCGCCTCGTCCATGATGTCGTCATGGATGAGCGTGAAGTTGTGCAGCATCTCGAAAGCGGCCGCCACATACTTGGCTTGGCTCACGTCACCATCAAACATCTGCACCACATGGTACACCATCTGAGGGCGAAGACGCTTGCCAGACTGTTGGAGGGTATAGGCTATGGGAGCATAGAGCGTTGCCGGCTCCCTGCCCTCGAATATCGTGTTAAAATAGTTCTCTAACTCTTGCATAATGAACAATGACCGGATTTGTATCTCACAACTTCTAGAAGAATCTCTGCAGATCGGCTTTCAGCACCTGCATGGCCCGGGTGATGACGGGCTTCTGCGCCGCCACCGTCAGAATAGCTTCGGCATAGGTCATCCCCTCGAAGTTGTCCATCTGCTCTGCCACCGTGTTGATGATGGTGATGACGTCATCCATCGCGTCTGTGACGCTTTTCCAGACCTCGTTGGAGAGATATATCTGTTGGGAGATGTTATGCTCGTATTCGGAGCGAATGGCTGTCAGGAGGAGGTTCTGCTCCTCGGGCACCGTCAAACCTGGGGCGTGGATGCGCAACACCAGCTGGTTAGGGTCTATGCGCTCCAGGAAAAGCGCCATGCGTTCGTATGCCTGCAGGCGCAAAGGCATCACGATGCTGCGTGACGCCTTTGTCGCCTCCAGAGCCTGCTCGTTCATGCTCTTGGAGATCCACTGTTTCGAAATGGCCACAGCGCCCAACATGAGCAAGAAAAAGCATATTACTATCACTAATTCCGTAGTCATGAATGTCGATTTTGATTAACCGCAATAGAAATAATCGAAGACCATCTTCTCCATCAGCTCGGGCTTCTTCTCGATCTCCTTACGGATATTCTTGTCGTTGAAGGATTTGAGTCTCTTCACGATGTCGTCAATCATCTCGCGGTTGAAGACGCCGTGTCTCTCGAAGATGTCGCGGTGGCGGCTCAGCTCGTCAGCGGACTCCCAGCAGGAGGTGGGCAGCTGGGCCAGGCTGTTGAGCAGCTCGGCATTCTCGGCCTTGTGGATGTTGACATCGACGTAAGTCTTCTGGGCAAAGTCGAGGGCACCCTCCATCTCGAAGCCATGGCGGGCGGCGCAGACCAGACCGGCGATCAGCAGGTAGATGTCGGCGGAACCATCCGGACAGCGGAATTCGACCGTCTGTTTCTGGGAACGGTCTTCCTTCACGGCTTTCTCCAGCGGGTTCAGGTCGGCGACCACGTCATTCTTGTGGGTCCAGCCCAGGGGCACGCGCACGAGGACGGAGCGGTTACGGTCGCCCCAGCAAATAGAGGTAGGAGCCTCCTGGTGCGGCACCAGACGGAAGTAGGAGGTCGGGTTCGTGTTGCCAAAGGCGGTCAAGGAACCCGCGCAGGTCATGTAGCCGGCGATGGCGGTATGGGCGATGGAGTTCAGCTTGCCCTTGGTGACATACTGGTTCTTGCCGTTGGCATCCACGATGCGGGTGTGGATATGCAGACCGCTACCTGCCTTGCCCGCCGTGATCTTCGGGGCGAAGGTGACATCCAGGCCATACTGGTATGCCAGGTTGCGGATGATCCACTTGGCGATGATCAGCTGGTTGGCTGCCTCCACAGCGTCCGTCACGAGGAACTCAATCTCGTTCTGCTCGTAGATCTTGCCATCCATGGTGAAGTTGCCCACCTCGGAGTGACCGTATTTGATCATGCCGCCAGCCTTGGCAATGTTGTACATGCACTCGGCACGGAAAGACTCGAACTTGGTGAACGGAGCGGACTCGTGATAACCTTTCTGGTCCGGGATGGTGTACAGCTCCTCGGCATCACCGATAACGTAGTACTCCAGCTCACCCATGGCCTGGAAATAGAAGCCCGTCACATCGGTGAAGGACTTGCAAGCCTTGCGCAAGATGTACTCGGGAGAGTTCTCCAACGGTTTGCCGTCTTTGTTGTAGTAAGAACAGAGCAGCGACAGGGTTGGAATCTCGGCAAACGGGTTGATGAAAGCAGTGGAGAAACGGGGGATCACATACAGGTCACTGGATCCGGCCTGGATGAAGGAGGGAAACACGTTGGAACCATCCACACGCTCGCCATTAGACAGGATCTGCTCCAGATACTCTTTGTCGTTGAGGATGAAACCCAACGTCTTGATACGGCCGTCTTCCGCCACATAGTGGAAGTTGATCATCTTGATCTCCATCTCCTCCACGGCATGGATAATGTCGGCTTTGGTGAACTCTTTCGGTGATTTTTTCAACAGTTGAACCAAGGGGTTCATGTTCATTGTCAGATTGTCTTTCATATTATTGTGATTTTTATAATTTGTCGTTTTAGCGGGTGCAAAGATAGTGATTTTTCTGCACAAAAAAGGCAACACAAAAAATAAAAAAGGCTGCCCTGAAAAGAGCAGCCTTAATGGTTATGAATAGGTGTTCAGAAGAACGATTACTTGGTCAGATGCAGTTTGTAGTTGCACATGCCGTATTCAGTAGCCAGGCGGACGATATAGGTTCCGGTAGCCACATTCATGGAGATCACCTCTCTAGAGCTGTTCACGTTGCCGCTGTAGATCAGTTTACCATAAACATCGTAAATCTGTACATTGTCAATGCGGATACCGTTCTCGTTGACGATAAACACATTGTTGGTTTCGCTATACACATTGATCATCGTGTGGAGATAATCCTCAATGCCGTTAGGATTGACAACTTGCTCCAGCGTTCTGAACGTACAACCATTGGTCCACTCGCTCGGGTTGTTGGCAACGCAGTTAGCGCGAACCATCCATACATAGGTGGTGCCCGGTGTCAAGCCAGTGAGGTTGTAGGTGGTTTGTGTGGTGTTGGTAGTCGTGAAGTTGGTCTCCGTGATAGCCTTGTATTGGATATCGTAGGAGGTAGCACCTGCATGATACCAGTAGAGCGTAGCGGAAGTGGTGTCAACGAAGATGGTCTGGAGGTTGGTCGGGACTTCACACTCTTGCAACTGGAAGGTCACGTTGATGGTGTGGTTAGCCACCACGTTGACGAAGGTGTAGGAGGTGATAGCGCCCATGCTCATGCCATCGACAGTCACGTTGGCGATCTCATAACCGGCATTAGCGGAGAAGGTGTACAACTTGTTACCACCGAAGTTGACTGTAGCGACACCAGACGGAGTGATAGTACCATTGGAGCCGGCGGAAGCCGTGATGGTGTAGGTCTTGGCTGCCATGGTGGCGGTCAAGGTCTTGTCGGAAGTCACAGCAGGCAACGTCACGGTATAGACGCCGTTCAGCTGAGTGGCGCTGCTCATGATGTTGGTACCATTGAGCGTGATAGCCGTCACATTGTAGCCCATATCCGGAGTGATCACGAAGGTCGGGGTGGCACCATATTGAACGGTGATGTCATCCGGCGTGATGTTACCGTTGGCGGGTTGTGTCACGGTAATCGTGTACTCGTTGATAGCGAAGGCAACGTAGATGGTGTGGTTGGCCGTTACACCCGTGAAGGTGTAGGTGTTGACATTACCCACAGAGACACCGTCCACATAGACATCAGCGATATGATAACCGGCAGCAGGCGTGATGTTGTAGGTCTGGTTGCCATTGTAAACCATGTTGGTCACACCGTTCGGAGTGATAGTACCACCGTTGCCAGCATTAGCCGTGATCGTGTATTGATACTGAGCAAAGGTAGCGGCAATGGTATGGTTGGCCGTCACAGGAGCGAAGGTGTAGGAAGCCACAGCACCCACAGAGACACCGTCAACCGTCACATCTGCGATACCGTAACCGGCATTCGGAACGATGTTGAAGGTCGGAGTGGCATTCTCTCCCACAGTGGTGGTACCCGGGTTGATGGTACCGTTGTCACCGGCATTCACCGTGATCGTGTACTCGTATTGAGAGAAGGTGGCGCTGATTGTGTGGTTAGCGCTGATATGCGGGAAGGTGTAGGTCATGGCCGTCACAGCGTTAGCCTGTGTGAAGTTGGTCGTGACATCATCAACAGTCACAGATGCGATATAGTATCCGTTAGCAGCCTCGATGCCATAAACAACATCAGCATTGTAAACATAGTTGTGAACGCCGGCAGGAGTGATGGAACCATGGTCACCGGCAGTAGCGGTAACAGAATAGGTGTTCGGATCGAAACGAACCACATAGTCATAATCACTCAAGATGTTCGTCAAAGTCTCCGTGTAAGCAGAGAACGGATCAACGATCGTCAGCTCCTCGTTGTTGCGCAAGATGCTTGCGATATGCATGTTGGCACCAGGAGTAGCAGTGAAGGTGTAGGTGTTGGCCGGGTCATACACGAAGGTAGCGCCAGGAGTTACCGTACCTGTACCATAAGCTGTCGTGGTGATGACATAAGTGTTCGGAGCAAAGGTGATGATGAAGGTGTAGTCTTGAGAGATACCCGTGATCACCCAGTCGGTGATAGGACCATAGTCCACACCATTGATGTTCACATTCTCTACATGATAACCAGCATCCGCAACGAAGGAGCAGTGGATGTCTTGACCATCGGCATACTCCTCGGTGAAGGAAGCAGGAGCGGTGTAGAAGCCACCGTTCACATAGCCCTGACCACCAACCACGTTATAGGTGAGGGTGTTGGCCTGAGCAAAGTTGGCGACCACCACATCGTGGCTGGAAGCAACGGTATGCGTGTAAACCACACCTGCAGCCATGTTGGTGTAGCTAGCCACCACTTGGCCGTTCACAGTGATGTTGTTCAGATAAGCGTGTGCATCAGGATTGATGATGAAGACTTGTGTGCTGTTCTCAGCAACCCAGAAGGATCCGTTCGGAGAGATGGTACCGTTACCATTGGCATAAGCAGTGATTTGAGCAAGCGGCGTGACAACCAAGTTGTTCACAGAGAGACCCAAACCACCTCTCTCGCTATTTGCAAGGAAGCCGAAGTTATAGACACCATCTGTCGGGATAGTGACAATATGCGTAGCCGTGACATAATCGGTGTTGGTGATGTTTTGATACTGACCCAACATGGTCGTCATATTGGCCACATTAGCACCATTGCCGTAGAATACTTCGAAGCTCTCAGGAACAACGCTGTTGTTCACCTTGTAGTTGTAGGTCACCATGTAAGTGCCGGCAGTAATGTCGTAGCAAGGAGTGATCAACCAGTTGTTGTTGTCGTATTCATTGCTGTAAGGAGCATTCATGGTAGTACCGGAGATAGTCCAGCTCAAACCATTGCCTGCCACATCGACAGCATTCCAGCCATTAACGCCCACCTGGGAACCGCTCACCGGCAATACAGGATAAGGAGCAGTAAGAGGAGCAACCTCATCAATACCTGTCATCGTCAAAGTGTTCTCCAACCACAGTGTGGAAGGCTCGTTGGAAGCATATACAGAAACCTCAACGGCGTTGCCAGTAGTCAGACCGAAGGTTGCCGGAGTGGTGAATGTAACGATAGTGCTCTCGCCAGCAGGCAGGTTCACGTTAAAGGTCTCCGTGACAGCTGCGCCACCGTTGACACTGAAGTTACCCGTCAGGGAGGTGACAGGATCAACACCAATGTTGGTAACCTTGGCCGTGATATATTGACCGTTCAAGTCACAAGCATCGGCAATGCCGCTGATGCTGTTCAACTCAGTATTGATGGTCTCAGGAATAACACAAGTTACATTGAAAGCAAAGCCCGTGTAGCAAACACTGCCGTCAGACTCCAAGTGGATGGAGATAGGGCCATTGGCCACGAAGTCCACGTTGCCGCTACCGGTCAGTTCGTACAGTTGGGTGTTGTTGGCATCATAGATATAGATGTAATCCCAACCGCTTTCCATATCATAAGTACCGGTTACATGCAAACCAGCGCCTGCAACACCAGGATTAATAACCATCGTCTCGTCAGAGTAGGTCTCATAGTTGCCCGTGGCACCGCCATTGTCATAGATAATAGCGTTACAAGTGGTCACATTGGCATCTTGACCCATCACATACACATCGGTCTCCACCACTGGGGGCTCATCGCCACCACCCACACACTCTACATGGAAAGCGATGCCGGAATAGCAAAGACTGTAGTCTGATTCAAGGAGAATGGAAATAGCTCCTTGAGTAGTGATATCCACAGTGCCGAAACCGGTCAATTCTGCCAACAGGGTATTGTTGGCGTCATAGATGGAAACAAAGTCATAGTCTTCTTCCATTTCATAAGTTCCTGTAATGTGGAAGCCAGCACCAGCAGTGGCAGGCGTAACAACGATGGTCTCATAAGAGTTGGTGAGATAATCGCCAGTAGAACCGCCATTGTCATAGATAAAAGCGTTACAAGTGGTCACATTGGCATCTTGGCCCATCACAAACACATCGGGTTCGACAACCGTACCAGAGGTCGTTACAGTCACAGAGGCAGGAGTACCAGAGTTGCCATTGGCACAAACAGGATACACCACAAAACTGTAAGCAACAGCTTCATTAAGACCATTGATGGTAGCAGAAGTGGCGGTCGTACTGATTTGCATGCCCGTACCGACAGCGAAACCATCCTGACCATATTCCAGCACATAGGAAGCTGCACCCGTAGCAGTCCAATCCACGGTAACGCTATTATTAGTTACATTGGAAGCTGTCACACCGGTAACTTCAGCCTCACAAAGGACAGGATCATCACAAGGAGGAAGAATGGTAAGCTTGATATTCGGAACGTATGCGGATTTTGTACCTGTCTGCGAAACATTATTAATGTCGGCATAATTCGTATTGGAGTCGTTTTGACGATAGAGGCAGCGGCCAGTCTTGGAAGTGTAGTGGAATTTCAAGCTACTATTGTAACTAGAGCAGGTCTTGGTAACTACCACCACCAAGTTGTCCGTACCATTGTAGTTGAACGGAGTCTCCAGGTCGAATGTTAACCAACCGGTAGAAGTACCCATGGTTTGATTGGTAGAAGAATATACCAAAGTCAGGTCGTTGACTGGAGTCCAATCGGAGGTTGAGGCAAAAGTGGTTCTGGAAGTGTGTCCCATATAGATATTGATCGTGCTCGCTGTCCAGCTAGAAGCATTGGAAACATCATAAGAGATGCTGGTGATAGGTCCAGCCTGGCCAATCTCGCTAGCTAAATAGAGGACTTCGTTTCTGGAGTTCTTATAGAAGTTGTTGAACGGAGCAGAGTATGTCGTGCTTGTACCCGTACCAACAATAACTTCGGGATCTCCAGAAGCGGTGGAACAAGGAATATAAGCAGAAGCGTATGCATATCCGCTCTCAGTAGTACCATTGTTGCAGATAGCGCTAACGCGGAAGTCATAGTTGGTAGCCGTCTGGAGACCGGAGAGCGTAACGGTCGGGGTGCCCGTCACCATGACAGGGGCAGACCAAACAGGTGAATCCATGAACTTGGAATAGACAGCCCATGTGTTCTGCTCAGGATCAACGTCCCAAGTAAGAACCACATCTTGGTTGGCGTTCACAACAGCCACCAAGTTGGCAGGATCGGTACATCCCGTCTCAGGCGTGGTGAAGGTATAAGGAGCAGACCACTCGCTGGTGTCGCCCTCGCCACAAATGGTTCTCACATACACCGTGTAGTCGGTCAGACCTGCGAGACCCAACAACAAACCTTCCGTAGTGGTGAAGGTGAACGTGTTGGTGGTCGTGCCGTTGGCGTTGCAGATTACCTGATAGCTTTGAGGAGTACCCATATCACCATTGTTCCAAGTGAGCAGCTTGGAGGTGATGTTGTAATTCGTAATGGTAGGAGCAGAACATGACGGAGCATAATCAACCAAAATATTATCAACAGTGAAAGCATTATAGCCAGTAGCAGGCTTCGGAGCCTTGAAGGCAATATATTGGCCGTTGCCGGTGTAGTTGTTTAAATATATGGTATAATTATTATATGTAGTTGCACCCGTTTCATTGTGAGAACCTAAAGATACGAAGGTGGAAGGATCGGTAGGATCGGTCATCACACCGACTTCGAGATTAGCGACATAGGTAGTACCCGTGTTATAGCCACGCAAGTCGAAGTTAACCATCAACTGGTTGACTGGCACATCGGTGGCAGGCAGGATCGCATACTGATCAGCATAGGCAGTAGAGGAGTACATGTAGAAACGCAAGGAGTTGGTGCCACTGGATGCATAGGTGGAAGAGTTGTAGGTTTGCGGATATCCCGTGTAGCTCGTTCCGGCGTTATAGCGGCTCCAGCATGTAGGCAGGATGTTTTCTGTGGTAGAGGTGGTACCTGTATAACCATCAAAGTTCTGTGTGTAAGGAATGGCCATTGGAGAACATTCGGTCACAAAAGAAGCGGCAGAGCTATAGGTGGAATAGGTATTCTCACCACATTGAGCGGCAACCAGCACAGAGTATTCCGTTTGGTTGGGGTTCAAACCCGTCAACGTGTAGGTATTGCCACTAACACCTGTGATGATCATATCAGCAGTATTCGGGGAGACAACCTTGATGACATAATGGGCGGCAGCGCCTGTCCAGTTCACCACGGCGGAGGTCTCCGTCACGTTACTCACGGTCACATTCTCAGGAACAGCGCAAATCGGTTGGTCACCGCAAGGGATAATGTTCAGTTTAATGTTCGGCACGTAGGTGGAACGGGTACCCGTGTTGGTTCCCGGATGCTCAGCATAAGAGGTGTTGTTGTCGGCTTGACGATACAAACATCTGTTAGCTTGGGAAGTGTAGCGATACTTCAAACCAGAAACATAGGAATCGGCAGTGTGGGTAACCACCACCACCAAGTTGTCAACGCCATTGTAGTTGAATGGTGTGGCGAGCGTTCTGGTCTCCCAACCAGTGGAAGAACCGATTGTAATATCGTTAGCAGAATAAACCAATGTAAGGTCTGCCAATGCTGTCCAATCGGAAGTAGAAGCATGGATGTCTTTGGTGGTATGACCCATGTAGATCTTAATTTGATTACAATCGTAAGCGGTAGATGTGTTCACATAGTAAGCAATGGAATTGATAATACCGGCATGGCCAATTTCGGAAGCCAGATAGATACACTCATTCCAAGAGTTACCATAGTAGTTGTTGTACGGAGCATAGTAGGACTCGGTAGTGCCCGTGCCAACGGTCAAATCTAACGGTTCGCCAGCGGAAGCACAAGGAACAGCCACGGTGATCTGACTATAGTTGCTCTCAATGGTGTTGTGCTCGCAGAGCGCTTTCACGCGAATCTCGTAAGAGGTAGCTGTCTGAATAGGAGCAATGGTATAAGAAGGTTGGTTCAGCTGAATCTCGGAAGACCAGACATCGGTACCGGCCATTCTGTATTGGAGAATCCAGCGTCCGAAGTAGTCGTTGCTCGTCCAGGTAACATCAATCTGGGAGCTGTTCACCACACCAGCCAAGCCGATAGGAGCGGGACATCTCTCTGTAGTGGAGAAGTTCACCACATCGGTAGAGGTTGTGCCGTTATCAGCAGCGCAATGGGCGATCACACGCACATTGTAAGCGGTGGACTCAGTCAAGCCGCCGAGGGTCACCGGCACGGAAGTCACGTTGGTCACGAGGGTGATCCAGTTGGAAGAGGAAGCCTCTTTGAACTCCACATCGTACGTCACGTTCGGAGCTACCGTCCACTCCACGTCAGCATAGTAAGCGGAAGGATAAACAACCACATCTTCCGGAGCACCACAGAGAGAAGGAGTGGTGAAGGTGGTGGTCATATAATCGCTCTCGTTGTTGGTGCCGCAGATGGTCTTCACACGCACGTTGTAGGTGGTGTTGGAGGTCAGGTTGGTAAGGTTAACCGTGTTGCCCAAGGCACTGACGGTGGTCCAAGTTCCCTCATCAGCGGTCTTGTATTCCACCTGCCATGTCACGTCTGTCTCTTCGGTCCAAGCAACGGTGGCGGAAGTAGCCTCGAGGTTGGAAATCGTCAAGTTAGCAACGGGGAGGCAGGAGCCAGCCAGGATGGTGATGTTGTCCACGGCGGCGGCAGGTTGTGTACCACCACTCAAGTCGTTCACCCAAGTGAAGACCACTCTCTTGACCGTCTCGGCAGTCTCGCCTTCCAGGGCGACATAAGCACGTTGCCAGCCATTAGAGAAGTTGTAGGTAGCCAAATTTTCATCGAGTTGTTGGCCATATTCCAGTTCATCTTCAGGATCGATGACGGAAACAGCCATGAAGTCATACAGGTAAGAGGTGCCTTCACCGCCCACTCTGTAATCAAAGGAAAGGACTGCGCCCTCTGTCGGGACAATCACGTCCAGATAAGCGTGGGAAACGGAAGTGGCCGTGATGTTGTATTTGTTGGAATTACCATTGTCGGAAACAAACAGGGCCTTGTTTTGAAGACCGGTGGCCTGACCCACATACCATTGGTTAGCCTGCGTGTTCTGCTCGAAATTCCATTGGCTAGCCACACCGTCAAAGTCCTCGGCGTACGGGAGAGCCACTTCATATTGCATGATGTCGGCATCGTTGCGGGCGTAGAGTTGCTTCTGGGCATTGTAAGCGCAGAGGAAACCAACCACATCGGCGTTCATGCCATTCGTCACATTGGCATCCAAGGTGGAGAAAGCATTGTAGATGTACATGTTGGCAGAACCATTCTGAGCGAAAGTAACGCTGTTTCTGACAGAAGGCGTGAAGTCACGGTTGCCCGTGAAGTTAACGCCGTTCAGTCTCACCAGCTGGCCTTCGTAAGTGTTGTAGTTGTTCAACACGTCATCAGCGGTAATCAGGATGGGAGCTTGCGGTCCCACGTTAGCAGTGGCAATAGCGGTTTCGCGGGTGGGAACCAACTCTGCCAAACCATTGAATAAAGTGCGTGTTCCATAGATATGGGGGATCACATCGCCCTCTTCATAGTCAGCCAGCATAGGGGTGTTGTAGTCAAAAACACAAAGACCGCCGGTAGCATCCTTCACGAACACATAACGGCCGTTCTTATACACAAACGTGCAGTTTTGAAGGTCATAAACCACATTGGAAGTACCATTCAAACGAAAATCTGCAGTGGTAGCCACCACAGGGAAGGAATAAGTAGCCTCAGCCACAGAGCTCTCTTCGTCACCCAAAACGGCGATAGCTTTCACTGTGGTAGTAGTAGCAATGTTGATAGGAGTGGCATAAAGCGTAGAGGCGGTGGTGGGGGTGGTGCCATCCAACGTGTAATAGATGGAGGCGCCGGCAGGAGCGGTCAGCGAGACAGTCAAAGCCTCATACTGGAAACCGCCAGCCACAGAAAACACAGGAGCTGTCAGAGCGCCGCTCGGCTGCATCTTATACAGCATCAACTCCTCTTGATCGTGATTTACATAACAGGCAAAACGGGTATAGTCCGGATTGTAACTCAGGAAACGGGTCGTGTAACCCACATTCGTCAACACCCAGTGACCGTTCGCATCCAAAGACGGGGTCCAACGGGCATTGTCACTCAATGTACTCTCCAGTCGCGCACTGTTTTTGTTGTTTCCGGGATAGGCTACATACACCTCCTCGGCTTCGTTGTACATGGTGATGGTGCCATCGGTTGCAACGGTGACGTTCCAAACGATGTTGGCGGACGGATTGGTGAAAACAGCGTCCGTCTTCAAAATGTAATTGGTGGACGTGTTGGAATTTTCATTCAACATCGCATAAGCACCAGTCTGATTGGTGATCACGTAATATCCCGACGTCAGATCGTCCAAACTCGTGATCGGCGCGAAGGTGCCCGTGCCCGTGTACTGGGCAAAGACACTGGTTACCGCCATCAGCATAGTCAGCATCAGGACGATACACCCCTTTACCTTGGTGGGTAAAGTCTTTAAAAGGTCAAACTTTTTCATTTTGGTTTTGATTTAATTTAACAATAATTTAGTTTTATTTTTAATTTATATTTTCTCTTTTATACCTATTTCAAAATGATAAAAAAGCCTGCAAATATAATGTTTTTTTCAACATCCAAAAATTAATTTTTATATATAATACTCTAAATGATGTTCGCGGTCCGCTTAGTCATTGAGTTAAAGAGTTTTTGAAATTTTATAAAACAATAACCCGCACATTTTATTCGTTCCTTTCCCTGATTTTTTATAATTTTGCGGTTCAAACCTAAGCATTTGAGATACAGATGAAAATCAGAAGATTACTGACATTGGCACTATGCGTCTTCCTGCTCCCGGCTTTCAACGGATGCCGAAAAAAAGAGCAGGTGGCCACCCCGGAACTCACCAAAGAACAGAAAGAGGAGATCCGAAACGTAGAGGTTCCGATCTATCGTTACGAACAAGCACTCGACACGCTGGACAAAAACCGTCTTTCGGCGGAAATAGAAAAACTCTACGGCGTTTTCCCGGAAAATTTGATCGCGAAGGACTCCTGGAAGAACCCCGAACTGATGCAAGGCCTCAAGGCCTATCTCAACGATCCCTTCATCCAAGATCTGTTCAAGGAGTGCGACAAGCAATACCGCGACATGTCCGACATCCGCGAGTCCCTCCGAAAAGCACTCAAAATATACCTTACACATTTCCCGGAAGACAGCGTCCCGGACTTCTACACCCTGATTCCGGGCTTAGACCTGTCCACACCTTCCGTTTTCGGCTATGGGAACGATATCTACATCTGCCTCGACATGTACCTGGGCAGCAACTACAAGTTTTACGCCCAAGCCAACATGCCCCGATTCATCACCGCACGGTGCGAACGGCGCTTCATCCCGACCGACGTCTTCTCCAAAAGCCTCTGCTACAGACACCTGCCAGACAAAACCCCGGTCTCGCTGCTCGACTACATGATCCTGGAAGGAAAAAAACTCTACTTCACCCAGATCATGTTCCCCGAAACAAAAGAACAGGATATCATAGGCTATAACGCAGAACAGTTTGAATGGGCCCGGAAAAACCAAGGCCTGGTGTGGCAATATCTCATCGAAAAACAACTTTTATACTCCAAAGAGGAGTCGGTGGCCCGAAGAATGATTGACGAAACCCCCTTCACCCGTGATTTCGGAAACGCATCTCCCGGACGCCTCGGCATCTTCATCGGATGGCAAATCGTCAGAAGCTATATGGCTCACAACAAAGACGTTACTCTGCAAGACCTCATGCAGAACACCGACTCCCAACAGATCCTGAACAAGTCCTTATATAAGCCAAATTTTAACAATTAGTTTTAAAAATTAAATTATTTGTTATTTTTATAAAATTTTGTATATTTGCAGCGTAAATCTTAAAACTAACTAATATGTCTGGTATTAACAAAGTTATCTTAATTGGTCGTCTGGGCAAGGACCCGGATGTCAGAACCTTTGAAGGTGGGGTGAAGAAAGCGACCTTCACAATGGCAACGTCAGAGTTCCGCAAGGACAAGGACGGGAACCGCATCGAGTTGACGGAATGGCACAACATTGTCTGTTGGCGCAATTTGGCAGAGACGGCGGAGAAGTATCTCAACAAGGGCAAGATGATCTATGTGGAGGGCAAGCTGCGCACGCGCAATTGGGAGGACAACGGCATCAAGCACTACATCACCGAAATTGAGGCCTCCACCTTCACGATGCTGGAGCCACGCAGCGCCAATGAGAATGCGCCCGTGGCCACGCAGAATGTCAACCAGGGCAATGTGGCTCCGCAACCTTCCGTGGTGGAAGAGTCCTTTCAGAGCGATACGGACGACCTGCCCTTCTAACCTTTAGTGGGCGTCAAACCAACTGTGCCCGTAGTTGATGTCAACATCCAACGGGACAGACAGTTGCATAGCGCCACTCATCTCCGCGCGCACCAGCTCGCGAAGAGTCTCAAGCTCCTCTTTGAGCGTGTCGAACACCAGTTCGTCGTGGACCTGCAGAATCATGCGGCTGCGCAAATGGCGTTCCTCGATGGCACGCTGGACGCGGATCATGGCTATTTTGATCAAATCGGCGGCGGTGCCCTGTATCGGCGCATTGATCGCGTTGCGCTCCGCCGATTTCCTCAAAATGGCATTGTGCGCATTGATATCCCGAATGTAGCGCCTCCTGCCCAAGAGGGTCTCCACATAGAGATTTTCACGGGCAAAGGCCAGGGTGTCATTGAGATAATCGTTGATTTTAGGGAAACTATGGAAGTAGTCCGTGATTAACTGGCGTGCTTCGTATTGCGGAATCTGCAGCCGGTCGGCGAGACCGAAGGCGGAGATACCATACAGGATGCCGAAGTTGACGGTCTTGGCATTGCGCCGCATATCCTTGGTCACCTCCTCTTGCGGAACGCCGTAGATGTGCGCGGCCATGGCGGCGTGGATATCTTCATGTTTCCGGAAAGTCTCAATCATCCGCTCGTCGCCGCAGACGTGTGCCACGATGCGCAGCTCTATCTGCGAATAGTCGGCGGCAAGCAACACATGATCCTCGTCAGAGGCCACAAAAGCCTTGCGGATGTCGCGCCCCCGCTCCGTGCGGATGGGAATGTTCTGCAAATTGGGGTTCACCGAACTCAACCGGCCCGTGGCGGTGATGGTCTGCGTGTAGGTGGTATGGATGCGACCAGTCTTGGGGTTGATCAAGGCGGGCAGCGCATCAATATAGGTGGATTTCAGCTTGGAGAGCTTGCGCCACTCCAAAATCAGCGGCACGATAGGATGCTTCGGCGCCAGCTTCAGCAACACCTCCTCGCCCGTCTGATACTGCTTGCTCTTGGTCAGTTTGGCATTCTCGACCAGTCTCAACCGCTCAAACAACACTTCGCCAAGCTGCTTCGGAGAGCCGATGTTGAACGTGATACCCGCATAGTCATATATCTGACGCTCAATATCTTTCAACTCCTGCTGCATGGTCTCGGAGTTCTGCTGCAAGGTGGGCACATCCAGCCGCACACCTGTCATCTCCATATTGGCCAGCACCGGCGCCAAGGGCATCTCCACCTCCTCAAACAAGGTGAGCAGCTCTCCCTCACGAATAGATTTCAACAAGGAAGGATAGAGCAGCTCAAAGACACTCACCCGCTCCACTGCTGCTTGCTCCTGCGGGGCGACAGGCTTTTGCATCTCCATGCCTAAGCCCGTCTCCACCATCATCTCCAAGGTGTGCTTGCTCTCCGGCTGGATGAGATAATGGGCAATCTGCAAGTCGTGAACCTTGGCGGAGACTAGTATCTTAAAAACAGTTAAAAACTTGTAGGTTTGCTTATAGTCGTATAGCACCACCGTTCGGTTTCCACGGAAGATTTCCGTCAACAACCGTTGATAATGTCGGTGTTCGCTCTCCACCAGGTGGTAGTAGGCCATCGACATGTCCGCAGCCACCACAAAGCCGGCAATGCGGCCCTCCACCATGATCCAGTCAAAAAAGAGCGTGTCGGCTTCGCGCACAGACGAAGGAAGATCCTCCAAACTATGAAGTTGCGTCTTTTGTGAGATGGTTTGGCAACAAGGCAACGCCTCCTCCTCTTCTACCGGCTGGGAGAACAGGTCAACCGAATCGCTGGTAGAATCCGTCACGGAAAGATCTTTCAGAATCCTTTGTGTCAACGCCTTGAACTCCAGTTCTGCAAAGACAGCCTTCAGCTCCGGCACGTTGGGACCGGTTAGCACCATCTGGGAAAAGTCGTACTCCAAGGGCACATCCAGCATGATGGTAGCCAGCTGTTTGGATAGCAGCGCCTGTTCTTTGTTCTCCATCAGCAGGTTGCGCATCTTCTCATTCTCCTGGTCGGCGCCGCGGACATACATCTCCTCGATGGAATGGTAGGTGGCCAACAGCTTCTGGGCCTTGACCTGACCGATGCCCGGCACCCCGGGGATATTGTCGGAACTGTCGCCCCACAAGCCCAACATATCTATCAGTTGCTCAGGATTTTCAATCTTGTATTTCTCACAGACCTCCTGCACGCCCAAAATCTCGGCCGGCTGTCCGAACTTGCCTGGTTTGTAGAGATGGATGTGCTCCGACACCAGTTGTCCATAGTCCTTGTCAGAGGTCACCATATAAACCTCAAAACCCTCTATCTCTGCATGTTTGGCCAGACTGCCCACCACATCATCAGCCTCATAACCGTCTATGGACACCATCGCGATGCGGAAGGCCTCCAGGATGCGCTTGATGTAGGGAACGGATTGGACGATGTCGTCTGGAGTGGCCTCACGGTTGGCTTTGTAGTTCTCAAATTCGGCATGGCGAAAGGTCGGCGCCCCCGTGTCAAACGCCACGGCCATGTGGGTGGGCTGTTCCTTTTTGATGATCTCGTACAAGGAATTGGTGAAACCCAATATGGCAGAGGTGTTGAGCCCTTTGGTGGTATAGCGCGGACTCTTCATCATGGCATAATACGCCCTGAAAATCAAGCCCATCGCATCAATAAGGTATAGTTTCTTTTGCATAGTGTTAATTTTTATTAATCGCTACCCTCTCATCATCTGTTTTCAAACTGTTTCTCTACCAAACTCTTGCCCCCCCCCCAACAGAACAACTTCAAACTCCTAACTCCCAACTTCAAACTCCTAACTTCTAACTCCTAACTGATAACTGATAACTGACAACTTATCACAGGTATTTTCTCTCCCCAAAAATGGCGCTCCCGACCCGAATAAAAGTGCTCCCCTCCTCTATGGCTATAGGATAATCGTCTGTCATGCCCATAGAGATCTCCTTGAACGCTTCGTCTTCTGCGAAGAATTCCTCTTTCAGGCTTTGGAAGATGTCGTGGAGCTGTTGAAACTCCCGGCGCACCTGTTGCATGTCCTCGGTAAAGGTAGCCATTCCCATCACGCCGCAAATCTGAACATGATGCAAAGTGGGGAATACCGGACCCTGCAACATGGCCCGGCTCTCCTCCAGGGTGAAGCCGAACTTTGTCTCCTCCGCGGCGATATGGAATTGGAGCAGACAGGGGATCACCCGATGGTTTTTCTCTGCCAACTTGTTGACTTCCACCAACAGGGACTCACTGTCAATGCTATGAATCATGGTCACAAAAGGGGCGATGTATTTGATCTTGTTGGTCTGCAGATGACCGATAAAATGCCATTGGATATCTTGGGGCAGCACTTCGTGCTTGGCCTTCATTTCCTGCGCTTTGTTCTCGCCGAAAAGTCGTTGGCCCTCATCATAGAGCATTTGGATATCCTCTACGGGTTTGGTCTTGGAGACGGCAATCAGGCGAGTGCTTTCGGGCAATTGATGTAGAATCTGATGATATTTTTCGATGTTCATAATGGCAACTTTTCG
Source organism: Bacteroidales bacterium (assembly GCA_017615595.1). GTDB lineage: Bacteria > Bacteroidota > Bacteroidia > Bacteroidales > WCHB1-69 > F23-D06. The sequence goes on along the minus strand of JAFZZT010000024.1, from coordinate 5,352 downwards.
CTAACGTTAAAAACGCGCAAAGGTACACAAAAAGTTGATGCGTTGATGCCTTAATTCTAACAGCCAACTGCAGCACGGTTCACGGTTTACAGTTTACCGATTGTTGATGAGGCGATTAGACGATTATGCGATGAAGGGTTAGAGGTTAAAAGGTTAAAGGTTACGGTTTGCCGATGAGGCGATGAGACGATTATGCAATTAGAGGAGAAAGGAGGAGATTAGAGGTTATACGGTTAGAGGTTAAATAGCTAATGGCTAAAGACATAACTTCCAACTCCAAACTTCTAACTGACAACTGACAACTCTTCTTTACTCCAACGAGTACGGCTTCTCCGTAAACCACTTCCTGTTCGGCTTGCTGCCCATGGTGAAGACTAGCTCGCCGCCGGCCATGATCTGCTCGTAGGTGATGTAGCCGCAATGAATCGGTTTGCCGTTGAGGGTGACGGATTGGATGTAGCAGTTCTTGTCGCTGACGTTGGGAGCCTTGATAGTCAGGGTGTTGCCATTTTGCAGATGGAGGACATTCTCGGGCAGGTAGGGCGCGCCGAAGACGTATTGGCCGCTGGCCGGACAGACGGGATAGAAGCCCATCGCGCTGAAGACGTACCACGCCGACATCTGTCCGCAGTCGTCATTGCCGCACAGCCCGTCGATGTTGTTTTTGTACATTTTGTTCATCACCTCGCGCACGCGCTGCTGCGTCTTCCACGGCTGGGAGGTCCACATATAGAGGTAGGGGATGTGGTGACTGGGCTCGTTGCCGTGTACGTAGCCGCCCACCATGCCCTCGCGGGTAACGTCCTCGGTTTCAGCGAAAAACTCGTCTGGCACGTACATCTCAAATAGCTGGTCGAGGCGTTGCACGAAGACCTTGTCGCCGCCCATGATTTTGATGAGGCCATTGACATCGTGCGGCACATAGAACGAATAATTCCAGCTGTTGCCTTCGATGAAGCCCTCGTTGGAGGTGGAGAGCAGGTCGGCGGGCGTCTTCCACGAGCCGTCCTCGTAACGCGCCTGCGCAAAGCCCGTCTCCGGATTGAAGACGTTCTTGAAATTCAGTGCGCGCTGACGATAGGTTTCCTTCTCATCCTGAAATCCAGTTGCAATCTTTCCTTGATCAAGTAAATGATAAATCACCCAATCCTCATAAGCATTTTCCAATGTGATGGAAGTGCCGACAGCAGACTTGTTATAGGGCACATATCCCATTTTTTTGTATAAGTCTGTGTGGTCGTAGTAATCCAAATTCGCACTATGTAGTATAAAAGGTATCGCCGTAATCAAATGTCCTAATACATGTTCATTATGAATAAATTCGTCTTTATGATGCAAAAAAGCGTCCGCCACCACCGACACGCCGTGATAACCGATCATACACCAGTTCTCGTTGCCAGCATGGCTCCATACAGGCAGAATATGATGTACACTTACAAGGGCATGGTTTAGCATGGATTCTGCCATATCAACTGCATTAATCGGATCAATGATATTCAGCAGCGGATGCTCGGCACGATAAGTATCCCATAGGGAAAAAATAGTGTAGTTGGTATGATCGTATTCATTCTTGTAGATATTATGATCCACTCCGCGATATTGTCCGTCAACATCCTGATAAATAGATGGGTTAATCATCGTATGGTAGAGCGAAGTGTAGAACATCGCGAGTTGGTCGGGCGTGCCTTTGGCTTGATATATTCCTAATTTCTCGTTCCATTTTTTTGCTGTTTGGTGATACAATTTTTCGAACGAAAGAATAGATTCCTCCTCGTCAGCAAGGGTTTCTACAATCAAATTACCATGTGCACCTTTAGTGCTAACCGCGGAAAGTGCCACCTGCACCTCCAACACGGGGCTATCATCGTTTTCAAATTCTATCCAAGCTACCACCTTTCGACCTGCCATTTCGGGGAAGTCATGGTTCAAGTCGAAGCGGCGCCAGAAGCCGTTGTAGTCCTGTTTCCCGAAATCCTGATAGCCATAGTGCGCCACGGGTTTGCTGAAATGGATGGCGAAATAGACGTAGTTCTCTCTTGCCCAGCCGTTTGTGATGCGGTAGCCCGTCAGCGTGTAGGGGTCTTCCATGCGCAGGGAAGCCCAGAGCACCTTGCCATCGTAGTTGTAGATGGCGTGGTTGAGATCCACGATGAGCTTCTGGGTTTCGCCCTTGGGGTACGTGTATTTGTGGATGCCGCAGTGCGGGGTGGCGGTGAGCTGCACGAGGATGTCGCCATCACTGAGGCGCACCTCATAGTAGCCGGGCGAGCACTTCTCGGTTTCGTGGCTGAAGCGCGAGCGGTAACCGCCGTCGGGATTGTCGGCGGTACCGGGGTTGAGCTGCACCTCGCCAGTGAAGGGCATCAGCAGGATGTCGCCCATGTCGGAGTGGCCGGTGCCGCTGAAATGGGTGTGGCTGAACCCCACGATGGTCTTGTCACGGTACTGGTAGCCGGCGCAGTAGTCATAGACCCCTGGCTGGTACTTTCCGTTGATGTTGTGGGGGATGGTGTCCGTGTCGGGACTCACCTGCACGCCGCCGAAGGGGTAGCACGCGCCGGGGAAGGTGTGCCCCATGCCGTTCGTCCCGATGATGGGGTTCACGTATTGGGTGTAATCGTTTTGCGCAGTTGCGGTCATCATTGTCAAAAGGATTATGAGGAAAAGGATTTTTTTCATTTTTTGGGGGATTAAGGAGCGGCAAAGGTACATTTTTTTAGTGAAGAGTGAGCAGTGAAGAGTGAACAGGAGGTTGTTTTCAATGAGATGATTGTGCAATTATTGTTTTAAGCTTTACTGTTGACATTTCGCGCCCAATCGTCCAAAACACGCGAAATACATTTCAAAATTTAACTATTGAAAATTAAATAATTAAAAGCATGTTTGTAATCAGTTGATTGTCAGGAATAAAAAATTTTGTAAAATACTTGATGAAAACTTGTTTCGGTGGTATATTTGCGGAGAAAGCTTCGGCGTGCTGAAAGCACGCTATCCGAATAACCCCACATCAGCGCAACGAAGTGGAGCGCAGTGTGGGGTGGCGGCGGCACCCGCGTAGTCAGCGTGCTGAAGGCACGCCACATCAACCAGCCAAAATAGTAGCGTGCTTTCTGCACGGGGTGTAGTGTACTATTACAATTTTTCTATTTTTGCACTCAAAATCCAGACTTTTATAAGAAAAGCCCTATAATTTTACACCAAAATGAAAAACCTCCTCGCATTCCTGGCTTTCATCTTGCTGCTTCTGATGGATGTCGGTGCACAGAAAAGACCCATTACTGTGCCACAGGAGCCTCTGAAGGCGGTAAAAGTGACGACAATGGCACCGGTGCAGTACGATCCGGCAGATTTCTCAGCATCCAACCAATTCCAACATCCCGATACGGCCTGGCTGTTCTTCGAGTGCCGAAACGACACTGGGGTGGTAGGCTATGTGATGGAACCGAAGGATCCCAGTTATGCTGTGCTTTGGGGAGGGTGCGGCAAGGAAGACTCGGAGTTCAAGGCCGGTGTGGCGGAGGTGCAACGAGCCGAAACGCTCCTCGCCCGCACATTGGATCTCTTGGCCGACACGGCACAGAATATCCAACGTGCATTGACAACACCGCGCTTTTACCAGTATGTTCGGCAATACCTCTTTTTCATCAATCCCGAAGGGGACACCTGTGTGCATGTTAACTTCATCATACAAGATGACCACACATTCCCAGACAGAAGATATCTCTCACAATGTGATGGCGATGACACCTATTGGATAGCGGACTTGAACTTGACCAAAGCTCGACTCACTAATTACTATGTCAATGGTCCCTGGGTTTATTATGTTAAAGGGCGCAGCAAAGTGCCGCAAGGATTATGTAGGAACACCTTTTTTGACGAGTACTATGACCAAACGGAAACGGAGATTTCTTTTGGGCAATTGCCTACTGCTGTACAGGCTGTCGTAATGCCGTTCGATACGTCAAAAATCGAAACCATACGGCATTTTTCCCCGTATTATTGGAAATATCGTCAAAACAAGGATGGAAGTTTTACCAATAAGAGGAAAAAACTCAAACAAGGTTCTTTCTATCGCGTTTATACCGACTCCCTTTGCTATGGATTTGATGCCAAAGGACGATTGTTGTATGTCGGGCATAGGGATGGGTGGGAAGGCTATTTGACCCCAGAGGCGCTGAACCTTTTCTCTGGGATGGACAAGATGCTGGCAGCAGTGAATCAAGACATGATGGAGCGCGGTCGCAACTTCCAGAAATACGGTTTGGTGAATTGGGTCGAACGCGTTGGAGAGTACTGTGTGCTGTCGGTTCGCTATTCTGGACCCGTTAGTACGGACCACCTTCGCTTGTACTACACCTTCGACAAGTCCAGTTCTCTAATCGGCATTGATGGATTGGACTACTAATTTTTAATTATATGAAAAACCTCCTCGCATTCTTATCTTTGGCGCTGCTCTTTTCTGCGTGCGGGACCGTGCGCGACTGCGACGGGAATCGCTACCGCACGGTGAAGCTCAACGGCATGCACTGGATGGCGGAGAACCTGCGGACGACACATTACGCGGACGGGAGTCCGATTCCGAAGGGCGATGCGACCACCCGAGATACGATTGGGGCTTACTATTTCGACTATGGGAACCGCAAGGACTCCGTGCGGAAATACGGACTGCTCTACACGTGGAAGGCGGCGGTGCGCGAGACAGACTCTGCCTCAGCCGACGTGCAGGGCGTCTGCCCTGATGGCTGGCACTTGCCGGACGATGCAGAATGGACAGCCATGACGCAGGGCTGTGCCGCCGAAAGAAGCCTTCATAGAGTTCCTGTGTCTTCCCAAAACATGCGGATTATGAAGCGTTTTGTGCGTCCGCCACGGGGTGGTTATTTCTATAAGGATGCCTATGCCAATGTGGGCGAAGGGTCTTTTTGGTGGAGCGCCTCTCCCTTCGAGGACGGCACCGCCATAGGACGTTACATAGATGACATCAGCTACCCATGCCCTTACGTCTGCTTCGGCAAGGTGTGCAACGGCTATAGCGTGCGTTGCGTGAAGGACGGGGCGAAGATCACCACCCCGAAAACCAAACGCCAAAAACGTAAAAAGTCCAGCCAATAGCTAAAAGCAAAAAAATTTCCCCTTCCAGCGTAACCTTTTGCTATTTTTGCGTCATCATCATGAACAAGGCGAAAAATGGAGAATGCGGCATTTTGGGAGCGGATGTATGCGGCCAACATCGGACGGATGATTGGGATCTGCTACCGCTATGTCAATGACTTGGCGTTGGCGGAGGATTTGGCGCACGAGGCGTTCCTCAAGGCGATGGAACGCTCCGACACCTACCGCGCCACCGGTCAC
>JAFZZT010000023.1 GCA_017615595.1 Bacteroidales bacterium | reverse complement strand
GCGCCTCGCAGAACGATAGCACCTCTCCTTCGGCTTCACTATATCCGAGGGTGGCTAAGTATTTATGCCAGCATAGTGATATTTTCCCGTCAGTGGCCTCTGACATTTTCTTGCACTGAGCCTCCGTCAGATGAAAGCGTATATTGAACCAGGAGTAGAAAGGCTCATCCGTCTCGCCTTTGTTGGTATAATAAGTTTCATCTACATCGTAGTCAATATGATAGCTCCCGGAAATAACTTTTTTGCCGTTTTTGTAGAAGGTGAACTGACTGCCTTTGAAGACGATCTCGGCCTCGAAGCCTTCGCTTTCGGGGGTGTAGTACCACCCGCCGATGCCGCCCGAGGTGCATGCCCACCGCCAGGTACCGGAGAGTTCCTTTTTCTCGGGTTTGCTGCAGGCGCTTGCCAGTAAGACCAATAACAATAGCAGTGTTGCAATTTTTGAAATTCTTTCCATATAACTATTAACTTTTAACTATTAACTCTTAACTCTCCTCGCCCTTATCCTCGCCTGCAGCTCCCCTCTGGCTCTGTTGAGTAGCACTTTGGAATTAGCGACGGAGATTCCTAGCTGATTGGCGATCTCTTTGTGCGAGTAGTGTTCCACCGCATATAGGTTGAAGACCGTGCGCTGCCTGACGGGCAACTTGCTGATGAGCTCCAACAACTCCTCCTGCGAGAACTCCTCCTGCATCTCCTGAGACTCGTCTGGCAGCGGCTCCGCGACAGCCATCTCCTCGTCCATCGCCACCAACTCGGGCCGGTTGCGCAGGTACATCAGCGCCTCGTTGACAGCGATCTTCTGGATCCACCCCTCAAAACTGCCCCACGCGTGGTAGCTGCCCGACTTCTCGATGGCGTGTAGAAAAGCGTCCTGCGCCAAGTCCTCCGCCACCTGCCAGTCGCCTACAAAGCGGTAGCATGTGCCCACCATCTTGCCGATGTGGCTCCGATACTGTTTTGCCCAGAAGTCAGCTTTCTTCATCCGATCGTTCTTCTTTCATTAATTATGATGCAAAAATAAAAAAAGGTTACATCTTTTTTGCTTCCCGAGCTACCATATTTTTTGTTACTTTTGCCGCGTGGTAGCACGATGTGCTACGCTTCTTTTGTGTCAATTAATTAAATTATTAGCAATATGAGAACCGACAAGTTATTCAATGGAAAAACATTAGCCATCCTTTCCGGCGGTGGCGACACTCCTGCCATCAACTCCAGTATCGAAAGCGTTCGTAACCGTGCCTCTATGCTCGGTTTCCGCGTCTATGGCGTGCTCAAGGGCTGGAAAGGCCTGCTGGGCGATGGCGACATCGTGGATCTGACCAATATTCCCTATAACGGACTTTACGGCGGCACCGCGCTGCTTTCTTCCCGTACCAACCCCTTCCCGAGCAAGAAGAGCCCCGAAGACCGCTCGCAACAGATCCTCCGCAACATCGAACGCTACAAAATCGATGTGCTGGTGACCATCGGTGGAGATGACACCAACGGCGCGGCCAAGAAGATGTACGAGAAATACGGCATCCCCGTCATTGGCTTCCCGAAGACCATTGACAACGATTTGCGCACCCGCACCTATCATCACTACAACGGTCAGCAGCATGAGACCGTGTTGTGTCCCGGCTTCCCCTCCGGCGCCATGGCCGTGAAGAAACTGACGAGCAAACTGCACACCACCAACGAGTCGCACCAGCGCATTATGGTGCTCGAGGTGATGGGCCGTGACGCAGGCTGGCTTACCGGTTCCGCCACCTTTGGCGGCGCACAGATGGCCCTCGTGCCTGAAGTCGAGATGACCAAAGAGCGCAAGGAGTTCTTCTTTGAATCCGTGAAAGAGATGTACATGCGTTCCCCGAAACACAGCTTGATCATAGCCGTTTCCGAAGGCGTGCGCTGGTGGGACGACGAAAAAGAGGAACTCGGCATGGTCTATGCCAGCTCCGACCTTGACGAATATGGTCACCCGCGCTTTGGCGGCGTGAGCGGCGTCATCGCTTCCGAAATCAACAAACGGCTTGGCATTGAAGCCCGTGGCCAGATCTCCGGCTACATCCCGCGTTCCGGCAAGTGCTACGAGTACGACCGCCGACTGACCTCCACCTTGGCCGACAAGGTGGTCGATCTGTTGCTCCGCGAAGACTACGGCAAGATGCCCGTGCTCCGCGACATCGTTCCTTACGATGAGCTGGAAGAGTTCCACACAGACGCCATCGAGATGGGCAACATCGGCAATTTCCCGCTGCCAGCTGCCTACTATGACGCTAACAAGTTCATGTTCACCGACCAATACACGGACTTCCTGACCAACATCATCGGTGCACCGTACCGCATGGAGTTTACTCAGAAGTTCCCCATCGTGATCCCCGAATAATACCTTTAATAATATAACATCATCATGGACGAGTTTATCATCGAAGGTGGTCATCCTTTGAAAGGAACCATCGAGCCCCAAGGTGCCAAGAATGAGGCGCTGCAGGTTTTGTCTGCTGTCTTGTTGACGAAAGAGCCCGTCACTATTTCCAACCTGCCAGACATCCGCGACACGCAGCGATATAAGGATATCTTGTCACTTATTGGTGTGAAGATCACTAAGTTGAAAAATGACACGTTCACCTTTCAGAGCGACAATATAGATTTGTCCGTGATGAAGTCGCCGGAATTCAGCAAGCTCTCGTCTGTGATTCGTGCCTCCATCATGGTGCTGGGTCCCCTGTTGGGCCGTTTCGGGGAGGCTTATGCCGCCCGTCCCGGTGGTGACCAGATCGGCCGCCGTCCTCTGAACACCCACTTTGAAGGCTTCGAAAAGCTGGGCGCTGAAATCAAGATTTCAGATGATAAGAACTTTTTCGAAGTGAAGGCGGACAATTTGAAAGGTACCTACATGCTGCTTAACGAGGCCTCCGTGACCGGTACTGCCAACATTGTGATGGCTGCCGTGCTGGCGGAAGGGACCACCACCATCTTCAATGCAGCCTGCGAGCCCTATCTCTACCAGCTCTGCACGATGCTCAACAAGATGGGCGCGAAGATCAAGGGCATCGGCTCCAACCTGCTGACGATTGAAGGTGTGGAAGAGCTGCACGGGTGTACCCATACGATCCTTCCCGACATGATTGAGGTGGGCAGCTTTATCGGCATGGCCGCCCTCACTCAGTCGGAGCTGACTATTCAGCATTGCGCCTGCGAACACCTGGGCATTATTCCGTACACCTTCCGGAAACTCGGCATCAACTTTGAACAAAAGGATGACGATATCATCGTGCACGGCCAGGATCCCTATACCGTGGAGACCAATATGGACGGTTCCATCTTGACTATTGCTGACGCGCCATGGCCCGGATTTACGCCAGACTTGATCAGTATCGCGCTGGTGACGGCCATCCAAGCTAACGGTAGCGTGCTGATCCATCAGAAGATGTTCGAGAGCCGTCTTTTCTTCGTTGATAAGCTACAGGCTATGGGCGCTCAGATCACTCTCTGCGATCCGCACAGAGCCATCGTCATAGGCCTGAACCGGAGCAAACAGCTCAGAGGGACCACCATGGCCTCGCCAGATATCCGCGCGGGAGTCTCCCTGCTCATCGCAGCCCTCTCCGCAAGAGGCGAGAGCATAATCCAGAACGTGGACCAGATTGACAGAGGCTACCAAGATATTGTGGGACGTCTGAAGTCGCTCGGAGCTAAGATAGAACGCAGAAAATAATCATCTATCCCTACGATGAAAGTCACCGGCATCATCACGACCCTTAACGAAGAAAACCACATCGAGGAGTGCATCCGTTCGTTACAACAGGTGTGCGATGAGGTGGTCGTGACCGACTCGTTCAGCCAGGATCGTACGGTGGAACTTGCCCGCCAGATGGGAGCCAAGGTCTATCAACATGAATATATCGGCGATGGCCCGCAAAAGAACTTGGCCCTGCCGTATGCCTCTAACGATTGGGTGATCAGCATTGACGCCGATGAGCGTCTCTCCGATGAGTTGGTGGCTATGATGCGACAAACCGATTGGGAGAGAGTGCCTTACGATGGCTTTGCCGTGCGGCGGCGTAACTTCATCGGAGAGCGCTGGGTGAAATGCTGCGGCTGGTATCCCGACTATCTGGTGCGCATTTTCAGAAAAGAAAAACTCCGTTTCGTGGAACAGAAACAGCACGCTTTTGTCCCCAAATCCAATATCGCCTACTGGAAGGCCGATATTATACATTATAGATATACGAGCTACGACGACCTCTTCTCCAAGCGGAACTACAGCACGCGCGGAGCCAAGATACTCTTCCTGCAAGGCAAGAAGGCGCATGCTTGGACGCCGTTTCTGCATGGTCTTTCCGCCTTCGTGGTCAACTATTTCTTCCATGGCGGTCTGTTCGCCGGGGTGGATGGCTATGTGCTCTCCAAGGCCATCGCCCACAATAGCTTCCTGAAATATGCCAAGCTCTTGGAGTATCGCCGCGATGCCTCCGTCAGGGAGTCCGAAGACTGGACCTCTGTGTGGTAAAAATTTCCTGTATTTTTACAAAACTCGCCAAAACAATGTTAAAACTTAACAATTAACTGTAAGTTAATTGCAAGGTGTTTTGTAACCAACTGAATAATAAGTAAATAATTTTTTCTAAAATTCTTGACAAACGTGTTTTGTGCATGTATCTTTGCAGCATAAAACATATCGTCAAGGGGGTGGCCTCCCATTACGATGGATGGTATGAATTTATTAACAAAAAACTGATAAATGGCCTAGAGAAAATATTTACAAATTCAAATAAGGATTCAGGAGATGAGTTGTTTGACGGAAAAGGAGAACGGATCCGCATCCCCGAGAAAAGAGGAACCGAAAAACAAATGAGATTTATTAATACCTAAAACAAGTGAACGATGAAGAGATTTTTAATTTTTGTGAGTTTAATAACGATGGTGATGGGCATGTCAGCCAGACAATATCCCGATGTGATTGTGAGAAAGCACAATGGAGGATTCTGGGCGATTTTCAATTTGTATAATGACGTCGTATATACCCCGGCGGATGGTGAAGGCGGATTGGCAGAGCTGGATTGCTCCGGCAATGGCTTCAGCTTCTGCCGTGTCCCGATGTTGGCCACCGGCGGCAACTCTGGTCGTGAGGATGTGGCAGAGCAACGCGCCCTGACAAATGCCGTCAACCAAATTTTGGAATTCAGTGAAAATATGACGCCTGAACAGACTCGTCTGGCGAATAATTCGTATGTCGTGACAGTCTCGTTGCCAGCCACGACAAACCGTGGTCAGCTTTTTTATCAAGTCAAAGGTGTCTGGAGCTACGAGAGTAATGGCGATTGCGTGATGAGAATCACGATTGATGATGTTACAAGCGCCTATGTTAGAACTAGATAGCTTCTCCCGTGAATGTAAACGGTGGTTTTTATAGTAGTAATAATAGTTTTGTGAGATGAAAAGGATCCGTATATTTCTGACTTCGCTCTTTCTGGCCGCTATTTTGTCGGTTTCCTCTCAAGCGTGGATTGGTGAAAACTTTAACTTGGACACGATATGTGAGGTGAAGCCGTTGAATGATCTCTCCCATATTATCGTCAGCATGAATGAGAATGTGATGACGTATGCGGAAGCGACTGCTTTCCACGAGAGTGGTCGGGAATATACGGCTACTTTTCATTCGGTAGATTTGGGAGACTATTCCCAAACTGAATCTGTGCTGACAATCCCGTTCCAGACGCTTCGGTCACATGGTTTTGTTGGCCAGCCTTGGATTTATGATTTCCATTTCCTTGGCGACAGACGGTTGGTTTCCATCCAGACAGAGCTCCTGCTTTACAAGAGGAAAGGGGATGCTTTTGAGCTGGAAGATGTCCTGGATTGTGATAATGCCAAGATGTGTTATTTCTTTCGGGGCAAGGTGTATTTTTTGGATGAGGATCATGACTTCGGCTATCGATGGTATGTGATCCGAGAGGGCCGCCGGGAGCTGTTGCGCTCGTTGGCGTACGAGGCGCCCCATATTGTGCAGGCGAAACCCAACCGATATCTATTTCGCGATGATCACTTTGTTTACTTCCTCAGCACCAGATATCCGATCCTGTACCGATATTCGTTGGATGGTGAGCTTTGCGACACCATCACCTTCGCCTTGCCCTGCTGGCATCCCTTTGAGGACGAATATATTGAGAATAGTCTAAAGGTGCCTTACGGGGTGGAGCGTATCCAGGCTACGATGAAGGATGTCTATCGCTACTCTTATCCGAAGATGGTTCTCCCAGTCGGAGGCGACTATCTGATGTATTACACGCAGTTTGACACTGTGACAGGAACTTCCAGGTTGCGGTTCGCTATCCGGGATGCTGACGGGCGCACGGTCTTGTACGACAGGAGGCCGAATGATGCACTGGTGTATGGCGACACCTTGGTTCCGTTTACGCTTTTGGAGAATCGTATAGACAAAGCCTGTGTCACTTGGAACAACCGCTTGGTGGAGTTGTTTTTGTCAGACTCTATTGATGTGCGTGGTCTGAGTGATGTAGCCTATCGGCAGGCGCGTGAAGATTTTTTCAAAAGCTCTTCACCACGGCTGGCCATTAAATCCAGCACATACAAACATGCGCAACAGATGTACTTGCCCATCTTCTTCAATGTTCAAGGCAAACTACAATCACTCATGAATCTCCCTGACGGTAAGTATATTCTGATGCTCAATAATGAATTGGAGTGCTCAGGTTGTCGGAAGACGTTGCTCTCTTGGTTGAATGGTTTGAAGACAAGCGACCTGCAGTTTGTCATGGTGTATCCGTGTTTCCCGGGCGCCCTGGCCCTGTATGACTGGCAGGAGGATATCCGGAAATCGCTTACGCATTCTTTTCGGATGCTCTTCCTGAACAAAGAGGTATGCAAACAATATCCCTGTTTCCGGGATGCTGGTTGCGGCTCTTTCCCAGGCATTTTGCTTTACGAGCCGGGCCGGGCACCCATTTATTTCTCGCTGGAAGAGATATTTACGGATAATGTCTCCATCTATCAGTTTCGAGAATCTTTCCTTAAACAGGTGTCTGGTTTTTTTAAGGAATGATGGTCGGCAGATACTCAAAAAAAAGTGTACTTTTGCAACTCTTAACAGAATAGCTATGTCATATTCCATCGATTTAACGAAGATCACACAATTTGACAATGTCGAGTTTGTCGCCAAACAGGTGGTGGAGGGTTTCATCACGGGCATGCACCGCAGTCCGATGCATGGCTTCTCCGTGGAGTTCGCAGAACATCGTCCCTACAACACCGGCGAGCCGATCCGTCATATCGACTGGAAACTCTACGCCCGCACCGACAAGTTGTTCGTCAAGACCTACGAGGAGGAGACCAACCTGCGATGCCACTTGATCATTGACAACTCGTCATCCATGTATTTCCCTGTACGGGAGAAGTACTCCTTGGCTGAGCCCAACAAGATTTTCTTCGCCGTCTATGCCGCGGCCATCTTGATGCAGATCTTCAAGAGCCAGCGTGATGCTGTGGGTCTCAGTGTCTTCTCCGACAAGGTGGAACTCCAGACCCGCGCCCGGGGCGGTGACGCCCACTTCAAGATGATCTATCGGGAGCTTGAGAAGATCCTGCAACCGATAGGCACCGAGGTCCATCGAACCACCATGGTGACAGACACCTTGCATCAGATTGCCGAGCAGATACACCGCCGCTCCTTGGTCGTCATCTTCAGCGATATGTTTGAGAGCAAGAAGAATCTGGACGAGCTGATGCTGGCCTTGGGACACCTCCGCCACAACAAGCACGAGGTCCTCCTGTTCCACACCTACGACCGCTCCCTGGAGTATGACTTCGCTTTTGAAAACCGCCTCTACCGTTTCGTTGATATGGAAACTGGCCAGGAAGTGAAGGTGCATGCCAATAATATTCGCGAGTATTATCAGCAGACCATCCGGAACTTCTTCCACGAGATCAAAGTGCAGTGCGGCAACTATCAGATCGACATGATCCCGGCAGACATCACCCAAGGTTTTGACCAGATTCTGCTGCCATATCTGCTGAAGCGGGAGCACATGCTGTAAATGAACGCAGAGCCTAACCTTTCCAATAAGATTCCCCTGACGGACTGGAGTGACCAGGACAAGCCGAGGGAGAAGTTCGTGCAACAAGGCGCATCCGTCCTCTCGGATGCGGAACTGATTGCCATATTGCTTCGTACGGGAACGGACACGGAGAATGCCGTGGAGCTGTCCAAACGAATCCTCTCAAATTATGGTAACTCCCTGAATGCACTGTCAGAAGCGACTCTGCATGACCTGCTCAAGACTCGGGGCATCGGTCAGGTCAAGGCCGTGACCTTGCTGGCGGCCTTCGAACTGGGACGTCGCATCCGGGCAGAGGTGGTGGAGCAGGGGAGGGTGGTCAAGAGCTCCGCCGACATAGTGGAACTGATACAGCCGAGGATTGCCTGCCTGAAACATGAAGAGTTCTGGGCTGTCTTCCTGAATCAGGCTGCCAGAATCTTGAAAATAGCTCAAATTAGCAAGGGCGGCCTGACAGCCACGACGGTGGATGTGCGGATGATCATGCAGGAGGCCCTCATGCAAAAAGCCACCGGGATCATCCTGTGCCATAACCATCCCTCAGGCTCTGTCCGCCCAAGCCTGGACGACAAAGCTCTCACCCGACAAATAGTGGAGGCGGCAAAGGTGTTGAATATGAAAGTGATAGACCATGTTGTCGTGAGCGGGAACAGCTACTATAGCTTCGCGGACGTGGGGCTGCTTTAGGACTAGGTTAGGTGCGGTTGTGTCCAAGCACCCAGGAAAAGCAGTTGAGTTGATGTTGATATAATTGTTATCTTTGCAGCCCAAAATAGAAAGAATATGAAAGGAATCGTATTGGCTGGCGGCGCCGGCACCCGTCTTCACCCCATCACCCTTGCCATGAGCAAGCAGCTGATGCCTATCTATGACAAACCCATGATCTATTATCCCATCTCCACCTTGATGCAGGCGGACATCCGGGAGATCCTCATCATATCCACCCCGCAGGACCTGCCCAACTTTGAGCATCTGCTGGGTGATGGCTCTCGCATCGGTTGCCGTTTTGAGTATAAAGTACAGGAGGTACCCAACGGACTTGCCCAGGCTTTCGTCCTTGGAGAGGAGTTCATCGGCGACGACAAGGCAGCCCTCGTCTTGGGCGACAACATCTTCTATGGCGGCGGCATCGAGCAGCACTTGATGGAGAGCAAGGATCCGGACGGAGGCATCATCTTCGCCTACCATGTTTCCGACCCCGAGCGCTACGGCGTGGTGGAGTTCGACTCCAAGATGAACGCTATCTCCATTGAGGAAAAGCCGAAAGTTCCCAAGTCCAACTATGCGGTCCCCGGTCTCTACTTCTACGACAACAGCGTGGTGGAAGTGGCCAAGAACATCAAGCCCAGCGCGCGTGGCGAGTACGAGATCACGGACGTGAACAAGTACTACCTCAACGAGGGCAAACTGAAGGTCTGCAAACTCGACCGCGGAACGGCCTGGCTCGACACCGGCACATTCAACTCCTTGATTGAGGCCACACAGTTCGTGCAGGTCATCGAGGCACGCCAGGGACTCAAGGTCGGCTGCATAGAGGAGATTGCCTACCGCCATGGCTTTATTGATGCGGCCCAACTGGAGAGAATCGCCCAACCTCTGCTCAAGAGCGGTTATGGCGGCTATCTGATGGGACTCCTCAAGTAGGAATTCACGCGACTATCCCTATTGTCGAATTCTTAAAAGACGCAAGAGATGAAACAAATGAGAGAGATATTGGGCTATGCCCTCGGCTTCGTCCTGTTTGTGGTGGTGATACCGGTCGTCATGTGGCTCTGCTCCAAGATGCCGGCCTTCAGCTGGCCGCATCCGGTTTTGATTGGCATTGCTGCATTTTGTGTCATCGACGGCCTGTTCCTGAGCATCTGGGCCATCGTCTATATGCGCCGCGTGGGCGACGGCAACCCGATGGACGCCTTCGGACACGAGGTGGCCCCGCGCACCAAGCACTTGATGACCGACGGTCCCTACCGCCTCAGCCGCAACCCGATGCTGACGGGCATATTCGTCTATTTGATAGGTTGTTGCATTTTGCTGGGAACCTGGCAGTCAGTGGTGGTATTCCTCATCTTTGTGGTCATCATGCTCGTGCAGGTGCGCACTGAAGAGGAGCGCCTCCGCCGCGACTTCGGCGAAGAGTACGAGGAGTATTGCAAGAAGGTGGGGAGGTTTTGGCCGTTCAATTTTAATTCATAGAAAGAGTGGATCCTGATTGGAGAAAATGCTCTACCTCATTCTTGCCATAATATTTTCGTCAGGGGTGTTTGTCACCATGCGCTTTTTCAAACGCTTTGAATTGGACAACCACCAAGCTTTGATGTGGAACTACGTCTTTGCCACTGTTACAGGTTTCCTGATATGCCACCACTACGACACCTTTCCCCAATTGGTCCACGAATCGTGGTTCGGCTTGTCGTTGCTGACGGGCTTTTGGTTCATCTTCACCTATTTGCTCATGACCGCCTCCACACAGTCGTCAGGCATCACCATCACCTCGTTGTCAAGTAAGCTCTCGGTGGTGCTGCCCACGTTGGCTGGCGTGCTTATCTTTCGCGAGCAACTGAATGTAAAAGTTACGACTGGAATTGTGTTGGCCTTGGTGGCTTTGGTCTTGGTGTTGGGAGGAGACGGCAAAACGTCAGGTAAGGAAGGGCGAATCAATTGGATACTGCCGGTGTTGATTTTCTTCGGCACAGGCACAGGCGACATCTTGATGAAACTCAACGAACAGTACAACACGGGCAATATGGGTTTTATGATTGCCTTTATCTATCTGATTGCCACGTTGTTCTGCGTTGTTTTAGTGGTTTATGACCTGATTCGGGGCAAAACCAAATGGCAAAGCAAGAATGTCCTCGGCGGGATCGCGCTGGGTGTCATCAACTTCTTCTCCACCTACTGTGTGT
This sequence comes from Bacteroidales bacterium, assembly GCA_017615595.1. Taxonomy (GTDB): domain Bacteria; phylum Bacteroidota; class Bacteroidia; order Bacteroidales; family WCHB1-69; genus F23-D06. The sequence goes on along the minus strand of JAFZZT010000023.1, from coordinate 336 downwards.
TTCATGCTATGCGCTATTTCGACAACGTGGTGCTCTTCCCCATCTACAATATCGGGGTGGTATGCCTCACCGCCTTGATTGGCTGGCTGCTGTTCAAGGAGAAGCTGTCATGGAAGAATTATCTCGGCCTTGCCATCGCCATCGTGGCCGTGGTGCTGATCACGGTGAGGATGTAAACGGATTATTATATATCTTTGCCGTTTGAAAAGAATTGTTGAATATGAAAAAAACGCTGCTTTCAATATTCAGCCTCGTGTTGCTGTTTCCCTTTGGTTGTTTGGCTCAAAATTCGGATGAACATTCTGATCAGATGACAAAGGATGCTTGGATTGAATC
>JAFZZT010000022.1 GCA_017615595.1 Bacteroidales bacterium | reverse complement strand
TACGCCCACGAAAAGGGCATCCGCCTCATCATGCACCACGAGAGTTCCGCCTCCACGGTCAACTACGAGCGTTGGATGGAGCAGGCCTATACGCTGATGAACCAATATGGCTACGATGCCGTGAAGGGCGGTTATGTGGGCACCATCATCCCCTTTGGCGAGGGTCACTACAGCCAGCCCATCAACAACCACTACCACTACGCCATCGTGGAGGCTGCCAAGCACCACATCATGGTCAACTCGCACGAGGCGGTGCGCCCCACCGGTCTGTGCCGCACTTGGCCCAATATGATTGGCAACGAGAGCGCCATGGGCACCGAGTTCCGCGATCGCATCCATCCCGGCCATACCAGCATCCTGCCGTTCACGCGCCTGCAGGGCGGCCCGATGGACTACACCCCCGGCATCTTCGAACCCGACATGGGCAAAATCGTGCCGTGGGGCAAGAAGATGAGCCACACCATCTGCAACCAACTGGGGCTCTACGTCACCTTCTATTCGCCGCTGCAGATGGCCGCCGACTTTCCCGAGCATTACGAACCCTACATGGACGCTTTCCAGTTCATCAAGGACGTGGCAGTGGATTGGGATACCAGTATCTACATCATGGCTGAGCCCGGCGACTACATCGTGACCGCGCGTAAGCCGAAGATTTCCACGTTGAACAAGGCCGCCGAAGGTGTCGGCACGTTGTCGGATGGCAAGAAGGGCGTGATCTCCAACGCCACCCGGTTTGTATATGCCATTGACAACGATTCAACGATTCAACCAATCAACAATATAACGCCACGCGACGTGTGGTACATCGGCGGCATCACCGACGAGACTGCCCGCGAGGTTTCCGTGAAAATGGATTTCCTGAGGCCCGGCGTGAAGTACGAAGCCATCATCTATGCCGATGCGCCCGATGCCTGCGGCCTTCCCGATGATTCCGAATATCGAACTGCCGATTCCAAGTTGACATACAACCCGTACGCTTACACCATCACCAAGAAGGTGGTGACGAGCAAGACCGTGTTGAAGTTGAAGATGGCCTCGTGCGGGGGATTCGCGGTGTCGATCCGGGAGAAGTAGGGTCGTTTCGCGATCTTGCCCACTTGTATGAAGCTATGGTGGGCATCATGTAAAGATATTTTATATTTTCGCCGCCAGATTGTACGGTTGGATATAGTTTGACAAAACATGGCTAACCCTTTATGAGACAACGGTTCACAACCATAGTAGCTTGGATTCTATGCGCGGCTTTCAGCGTCATGGTGGTGGGGAAATCCTGTCACCAGCATCATGCTGTCGTGTATGAAGATGTGGTTTGCCCGTTGGAAGGACTGCGCTTGTCCGACCATGTCAACCATCATACAGTGATCTCCGAATACGAAGGTTGCAATGACGAGGACTGTCTGATTTGTCATTTCACCATTGTCAAGGTCGTTACCGTTTCGCCCACCTGTTATACTTCTTTCTTACAGAGTGTTAGGGTGTGTCCGTCTCTTTTTGTGACGGAGGTGCTTTCTGCCGAAAGAGAACGGCCCCAAGGGCGCGCCCCGCCTTTTTTCTGCTAAAAACGGATAGTTCTCAAGAGGTGTTGTGAATGCCTCATCATTCATTTTTAACAGAAATTAATAAAGTATGAGATATACACATTTGAAGTATATCCTTACCTTTGTGGTTTGGATATGCGTCTTGGGCATGACGGCCCAGGAATTGGATTTGAAAGATACGGTACATGTGGACGAGGTGGTGATCTCGTCCAACCGGGAACAGACATTGCGGCACGAGGCCCCGACATTGGTGGAGGTGTTGTCGGTCAAGGCCATGCATATTGCCAATGCGGTGTGTTTGGCGCAGGGGCTGGCGTTCTCGACAGGTGTGCGGGTGGAGAACGACTGCCAGAATTGTGGCTTTATGCAGGCGCGCATCAATGGTTTGGATGGCCACTACACCCAGATATTGATAGACTCAAGGCCAGTCATCTCTTCGCTGGCGGGTGTTTACGGATTAGAGCAGCTGCCCGTGGAGATGATCGACCGGGTGGAGATAGTCCGGGGTGGTGGCAGTGCGCTCTTCGGGGCCTCGGCCATCGGCGGCACCATCAATATCATCACCAAGGAGAGTCTGAAAAACGCTGCCTCGGTCAGCCATACTGTCACGGGCATCGGCGGACTGTCGGCCTTGGACAACACCACGGGCGCATCGGTCTCTCTGGTGACGCCGAACAACAAGGCGGGCATCCATCTGTTTGGGCAGAGTCGCTTCCGCAACCCGTACGATCATAACCGGGACGGGTACAGCGACATCCCCAAGTTGCAGAATCTTGCCATGGGCTTTCGGGCCTATTGGAGGCCTTCGCTCTATTCCAAGTTGACCATTCAGTATCACACTTTGCGAGACGAGCATCGTGGCGGCAACCGTCTGGATTTGCAGCCTCATGAGTCGAATATCTCGGAGGGTGCGGCGCATAGGATCCACAGTGGCCAAATCGACTACCATCTGCATCTTGGCCGACATTGTGTGGAGGCCTATGCCGGTGTCCAGAACACGCGGCGGGAGAGTTACTACGGCGGCATTGGCGAGGGCAGTGCCGAGGAGGTCGCCGCCGCGCTCAAGGCGTACGGCTACACCCATAGCTTCTCCACGCTGGCGGGCGCACGCTACACCTACTCCTTTGAGAAACTCTGGTTTATGCCTGCGACCCTCACCGCCGGAGTCGAGTACAACCTCGACATCCTCCACGACTCCATCCCGGGCTATGCCAGCTACACCGACCAGCTGGTGCACATCTACAGTGCCTATTTGCAAAACGAGTGGCAGAACAAGGCGTGGTCCATCTTGGTGGGAGCGCGTCTCGACAAGCACACGCTGGTCCAGACGCCCGTGGTGAGTCCCCGCGTCAGTGTGCGCTACAGTCCCATCCGGCCGTTGTCCTTGCGTCTCGGCTATGGCATGGGCTTCCGGGCACCACAAACGTACGATGAGGATCTGCATGTAGCGATGGCGGAGGGCGAGCGCATCCAGAGCCGCCTGGCAGAGGGCCTGCGCGAGGAGCGTTCCCACAATGCTACACTGTCGGTGGACTATGACCTGCACGCTGGCCAGTTGCGCCTCGACATGGAAGGAGAGGCATTCTTCACCTACCTGGACCACATCTTTGCCACCCGCCGCATCACCGATGACTACGGACAGGAGTGGGAAGAGAGATACAATGCCGACAAGGGCTTTGTCTATGGGGTGCATGTGGAGGTCAATGCCACATGGAAGCGGTGGCTTAATGCCAGTGCGGGAATCACTTGGCAGCAGAGTCGCTACAATCAGCCGGTGGTCTGGAATGAAGACGCCACTCCCGAAGAGCGCATGCTCCGCACCCCGAATCTGTATGGCCATCTGATGGTGGAGAGCAATCCTTGGCGAAACCTTGTGATCTCCGTCACCGGCACCCTCACCGGTCCTATGCTGGTGCCCCACGAGCTGTCCGTTCCGGTGCTGGTCGAAAGCCAGACATTCTTTGACTTGGGAGCCAAGATATCCTATGATTTTCACATCCGGAACCGTAGCAATAACCCTGAGGGGCATAAAGAGACCACCGCCGTGCTACAGCTGAATGCCGGTGTGCAGAATATCTTCAACTCCTATCAAAAGGATCTGGATACGGGTCTCGACAGAGACTCCGGTTATATCTATGGACCTCTGATGCCCCGCTCCTATTTCGTGGGTGTGCGTTTGAGCCTGTAGGCGTGTCGCTAAATGACGAAGAGCAGTCGCCCCTGTACGTCTTCATATCCCATCTCGCGGATCAGCTGGCAGTATTCATCCAGCTGTTTTTGGTAGTCGGCGTCATCATGGCCCGTTTTGTAGTCATAAACCCGCACTTTGTCCTCGAGCATGGAGACTCTGTCGGGGCGCCTCGTGTTGCCATCGGGCAACAGGATGGAGACCTCGTTATAGACCTTGGCCTCAGGTCCGAAAAAGCGTTTCAGCTCCTCGTCCTGAAGAATCTGACGGAAGAAATTCATCACATAAGGTCGTATCTCCTCCGGTATGGTCTGCTCGACCTCCTTGGCCTCTTCCTCACTCTGCGGAAACGCGCTGAAGCGGGAGAGGAAATCGTGTACCTTGGTGCCGATGGAACGCGGATCATCAGCTGGGATCATCTCTGGCATCACCAATTCCTGCAGCGAGAAGTCTGAGATGCCCATGGCTGGGGTGACCATCTTTGCGACCGTCTTTTCTTTATCTTTTTCTTCCTTTTTGGGTTTTGTCCAAGTTTCATCTCCCGCGTAAAAATGATGGGGGATGTCGTCATCTTTTGTGAAGAAGGGATCGCCGGATTTTGTTTTGGCGTGGAGGACGAAATTTTGTAAGACGGAGATGTGGTCCGTACCCTTGGGATTCTCTTTAGCTTCTATGATCAGGTAGAGAAGGTCAACGGCTCTGGTGTGTGCCACATAGGCCACGTTCAAGGCGTCGTTTTTCACTTCCTGTTTTTTCTGAAGATGATCGTCTTTGAGATCGGAGAATGAAAAGGATTTCTCCCCGCTTTTCACATAGGCAATCCGTCTTTCCTCCTCCGCAGTGGAATTGTCAGTCGGGTCAATGGTCCAGAAACCGATTTCCTGTGCCCTTTCTTGTTTGATGGGATAGATCACCACGGGGTGTTGCATGCCCTTGGAGCCATGGATGGTCATCAATGTGATGGCGTCCTGCTTGGCGAAAGACTGAACAGAGGGTATCTTTTTGCTTTTTTTAAGATAATCCCAGCGGTTCAACAAGTCTTCCACATCATCTTTTCTATTGGCCAGATAGTTCAACACAAAGTCGAGGAAGTCGTTCAGGAAAGGACTTCCCATCTCATCCAGACGATAGGTCTTGATGATGTTCAGGATGGTGATGAAGAGAGGCTCTTTCCGCCATTCGTTGAGGGCGAGAGGCTGGCCGAAGTGCTCTTCGATGAAGAGAGAGAAGTTGTCGCTGTCGTCGTCCTGCAATTTCAGAATCCAGTTGGTGTAGGCGTCTCCGATATCCATGATCTGCGAGAGAGCATGGATGATTTTGGCTTGCACGAGCCTGTCGTGGGGGTTCAACAGTAATCTCAGCGTCTCTAAGATGGCCATCACCTCGGGCGCCTGGTCCAAGGAGAGCGACTTCTTGGTCTCCACTCTCATGCCATAATTGATCAGCAGCTGGGCAACCTCGGATAAGAAATCATTCCTGCGGAAAAGCAGAAGGATGTCTTTGCACGCATAGCCGCGGTTGAGTGCGTCCTGTACGGCATACAAGATCTGGAAGTGTTTGGCGTTGAGGGGGTCGTTGTTCTCCACGAACTCTTTTAACTTGGAGAAGGAGTCGGGAAGGGATTTCACACTATCCTTAGTGACGGGGTCTTCGCCGTGCAGGTAGGTCTGGACAAGACCGCCGTGCTTGTCCTCTTTGTCGGGGACGAGCTGCTCAACATCCTTGTACTGGTCATGAAAGCCAAGTTCCTTCGCCCACACTTTGAAGAACTCGTTGTTGAATTTGATGACCGCCTCTTGGGAGCGGAAGTTGGTCTGGAGCGGCACCATGTGGTAGTTGTCCTCCGCGAGGGTGGGGAAGCCGTGCCCGTGTTGGTTCTGCGTGGGGTAGGAGGAGAGGTCGTGGAGAATCTCGGCATCGCCGTTGCGCCAGTGGTAGATGGCCTGCTTGACATCGCCAAAGAGGAAGGCATCCCCTCTTCCCGCGATGGCGTTGTTCTCTATCAGGGGCTTGATGTTGTGCCACTGCATCAGCGAGGTGTCTTGGAATTCATCCAGGAAGAAGTAGTGGAAACCCTGCTTCTCGTAGATCTCGGGCGACACGCCCGGCGGCAGGGCGGACAGATTCTCGTGGAGGATGATGTTGGCTTCTGATAGGAAAAACAACCCACGCAACGCTTTCAAGTCATCCATTCTTTGTTGGATGTCAAAGATGATCAACAGCTTGTTTGCATATTTTAAGACTAAAAGTTCGTTGAAATAGCGTTTCAGCTCGTCGTTCATCCACACTTGCAAATCCTGGGCTTTCTTTAAGATTTCAGCTTCAGTAGCCGGGTCCAGATGTTTGTTCTTGTTTAGATACGCACCATTGACTAATTTGCAGACATTCTTATAGTTGGATTCTGCATTTTCAGCGGATATGAATAGTTTAGGGTTAGCTACCCATTTACCAACTGCCTTATAGACATTTTGATTCACCCCATCTTTAGGTTCCCCTGTTTTTTCCTCCAGAAGCTGGAGCAATTCAGCGGTGAGCGTCTTTTTCTTGCTTGCTGCATCCGGAATGGTTTCATAGACATCCTTTTGCCACTCCTTGATATGATCTTCAAACGCTTGGTTGTCGAGTTTTCTCAACCTCTTCAGGAATTGATAGTTGTCCTCGGCATTCTTGTAGAGCAGATCCAGGGTGTCGAGGAGGAATTGCTGGATGTCGGATTTTCCTGATACGTCCATGTCTTGGCTCAGGGCTTTCAGGAGGCGGTCGGTGAGGGGGTCGCCTTTCTTCAGGTCGTCCATCACCTTGTCAACCACCAGTTGGTAGAATTCTCCGAGATCTATCTCCACGGAGTAGTTGAGGTTGAGGCCGAGGCGGAGCGCCGAGGAGCGGATAACCTTCTGATAGAATTTGTCGATGGTGGTGACGGAGAAGCGGTCGTAGTCGTACAGGATGGTCTGCAGCTGCAACCGGGCGGCGTGGCAGATCTTCTCCCGTAGGGACGGGTCGTGCTCGTCAGCATCCTCTCCAAAGACTTTCTTCACGATCTTTTCATAATAATCGTTAAATTCGGGGAGACGTTGATCGGTCGGTGTGAAGGCGAATTCATTCAGTACGTCCAAGATGCGCTTTTTCATCTCTAAAGCGGCATTGTTGGTGAAGGTCATGGCCAGAATCTTGCGGAACTCTTCCCGGGAAGAAGCCGAAGGATGTTTGTCATGAGAAGTTCTCGGACAGAGATTCTTAAAGCAGATGGTCAGATAGTCAACCACCAGACTGAATGTTTTGCCAGAACCCGCTGATGCGGAATAGGTTGTGAACATTGTAATGCGTTTTTATCAAGAGAGCAAAAATAACTATTTTGTATGAAAAATGATGACTCAACATTGTTTTTATCTTTGATTGTCCAAAACTGCACCTAAATTTCGTATTTTTGCAGCCTTCAATAAAATGGGTTATTAGGAGTTGTAATACGGCTGATAATGCCTGTTTATACAAAAAACGATCATTAAGAAATATAACAGAACATAGAGAATTATGCTGAAAATTGAAAACTTACACGTCTCCATCAAAGGAAGAGAGATTTTGAAAGGTGTTGATTTGCAGATAAACGCCGGCGAGGTCCATGCCATCATGGGTCCCAACGGCACGGGCAAGAGCACGCTGGCCTCTGTCATTGCCGGCAAGGAGGGGTATGAGGTGACGGAGGGACGTATTGTTTACAAAGGCAAGGATCTCTTGGGCATGTCCATTGAGGACCGTGCTCGCGAGGGCATTTTCATCGGTTTCCAGTATCCGGTGGAGATCCCGGGTGTGAGCATCGCCAATTTCATGCGCACGGCGCTGAACGAGATCCGCGAGTACCGCGGCCTGGACCCGCTCAACGGTGCCCAGTTCCTGCGCCTGATGAATGAGAAGCAGAAGGTGGTCGAGCTGACCGACAAGCTGAGCAACCGTTCTGTCAACGAAGGGTTCTCCGGCGGCGAGAAGAAACGCAACGAGATCTTTCAGATGGCCATGTTGGAGCCGACCCTCTCCATCCTGGACGAGACGGACTCCGGCCTCGACATTGACGCGCTGCGCATCGTGGCCAACGGTGTCAACCATCTCAAGACCCCGGACAACGCCACCATCGTCATCACCCACTACCAGCGTCTGCTCGACTACATCGTGCCGGACGTGGTGCATGTGCTCTTCGACGGCAAGATCGTCAAGACCGGCACCAAGGAGCTGGCCCTGGAGCTCGAGAAGCGCGGCTACGACTGGATCAAAGACGAGTATGAATCTGCAAAATAGAGACTGATGAAATCCGAAATATCATACGCTCAGAAGCTCTCGCAGTTTCAGCTCCAGACCGAGCCGGATCCATACCGCCCGATAGAGGAGCTCTTCAAGTGTCAGATCTGGAATCTGGACGCCATCACGCTGCCGATGCTGAACGGCTGGTACGTCCACGACCGGCAACCCCTCACCCGTCTGGACAACGGGGTGGTCTATGGCAGCCTCCGCGCCGCCATGCAGCAGTACCCTGACATCATCCAGAAGTGTCACGAGGCTTTCCTCCAGACCGAGAAGGACGAGCTGACCACCCTGAACGAGTCGCAATATACGGACGGCATCTTCCTCTACATCCCCGATGAGGTGAAGATGAAGGACCCGTTCCAGATCATCTCCATCATCAACAGCCAGGACGACTTGCTGGTGCAGAACCGCCACGTCATCTATGTGGGCCAAGGTGCTGAGATGTCGCTGATACAGTGCGATGACTCAGTCCGCTTTGGGCACACCTTCCTCAATGTGGTCACCGAGGTCTTCTTGTCCGAGCGGGCCCAGCTGCACTATTACAAGACGGAGAACAAGGAGAAAGAGTCCCAGCTCTTCAACCATCTCTATGTGCATCAGCAGGGTTATACCCATTTCCACTCCAACATCGTGACCTTCAACGCGGGCTACATCCGCAACAATATCATCGTCAACTTGAGCGAGCCCTTCGCGGATGCGCAGCTCTACGGTCTCTATCTGGTGGACAAGAGCCAGCAGTGCGACAACCACATCAAGGTGCACCATCGGGCAACCGACTGCACCAGCAAGCAGCTCTACAAGGGCATCATGGATGACGAGGCGATGGCCGGATTCCACGGACATGTCGTGGTGCATCCGGACGCACAGCGCACGGCAGCCTTCCAGACGAATCGCAACATCCTCCTCACCGACAAGGCGAGGGTGAACACGACCCCGTTCCTGGAGATCTACGCCGACGATGTGCAGTGCAGCCATGGCGCCACCGTGGGCCAGCTGGACGACGAGGCGCTCTTCTACCTGCGCTCCCGCGGCATCAGCGAACACAACGCCCGCAAACTGCTCATGTTCGCCTTCGCCAACGAGATTGTCAAATTTGTCGAGATAGAAGCCCTGCAGGACCGTCTTGGCGACATGGTGCAGCGCCGCCTCAATGGCGAACTCACCATCTGCGACCAGTGCATGCTCTCCGATGCCGACAACCGCGACTTCGTTTTCCCGATAGATCCCTCTAAAATATAACATCCGACATGAAAATCAAGCTGATATGGATCGGCAAGCCTGATGGCGACATCTTTGACAAGGCCATCCAGGAGTATGCCCAGAAGATTCGGTTCTATGTTCCCTACGAGCCGGTCGCCATCCCATATCTCAAGAATACCAAGTCATTGTCGCAAGATGAGCAGCGTAAGCGCGAGGGTGAGCTGATCCTCAAGAAGATAGAGCCCTCCGACTATGTGGTGTTGTTGGATGAGCGTGGCAAAGAGTACACTTCGCAAGGCTTTGCCGCCTATATCCAGTCGCATCTCTCCAGCGGGGTCAAGACCCTGATCTTCGTCATCGGCGGGGCCTATGGCTTCTCGGGTGACGTGTATGCGCGAGGCAACGCCAAGATAGCCTTGTCGCAGCTCACCTTCCCCCACATCATGACGCGCGTCATCTTCAACGAACAGCTCTATCGGGCTTTCACCATCCTGAAGGGCGAGCCCTATCATCACTGAAACTGCGAATTATGGAGTACGAAAAGATACGTCACCATCTGCATCGTATCGCGGAGCCTTCCAACCACGAGGACCGCACCCGGGCCTATATCCTGGAGGTGCTGAAGAGCCTGCATCCCACGCGGATACATACTTTTCCGGAGTCCCGCCATCTGGTGGCCGAGTATGACTTCGGCGCTGGTCCCGTGACTCTGTTGCGGGGTGATTTCGATGCTGTGCGGGTGGAGGAGACGCTGGACCTGCCGTATCGGGCCGACACCCCTGGAGTCTCCCACAAATGCGGTCATGACGGCCACACCACCATCTTGTTGGGCGTGGCGGAGCGGCTCATGCGTCAGCCATTGCCGAGGGGCAAGGTGCTCCTCTTCTTCCAGGCTGCCGAGGAGACGGGCGAGGGGGCGGCGCAACTGCTCGCCTCTGGCTTTTTGGATCAGCACCGGCCCGACAAGGTCTTTGCGTTGCACAATATCCCCGGCATCCCCTTGGGCAGCGTCATCTGCCGGCCTGGCAGCTTCACCTGCTCGGTCGTCAGCTGTGACATAGAACTTCACGGGCGCACCTCCCATGCCGCCGAACCGCTGAAGGCCCTGTCGCCCTATCCCGCCGCCAAGGAGCTCACCGACCGGATTTTGGCGCTGTGCCAGCACGATATGCTACGAGACGATTACCGCATCGCCACCCTCATAGAGTTCAGGGTGGGGGAGCCCGCCTACGGGGTCACCGCCGGCCATGGGGTGCTGCGCTTCACCATCCGCGCCAAAGACGACGCCTTGCTGCAAGCGACCAAAGCCAGCATCGAGCAGATGGCGGCCGAGGTGGCGCAGCGCGAAGGCCTCCGACAGGAGGTGTCCTGGCGCGAGTATTTCGCCGCCTCCAACAACCACCCGGAGATGGTCGCCCGGCTGATGTCGGCCTGCAAGACACTCGGATACCCCTACCAGACCAAGGAGTCCCCCTTCTCCTGGGGCGAGGACTTCGGACTGCTGACCCAACACTTCCCGGGTGCACTTTTCGGACTGGGGTCTGGCGAACAACAACCCCCGCTCCATCATCCCGACTTCGACTTCCCCGATGCGCTCATCCCTTTGGGCGTGGACCTTTTCTGCCAATTGCTCAACGAGGAGGAATGATTCTTGAACCTTTCCTCCATTTTCATAAAAAAACGTATTTTTGCAACCTAAATTTTTGAAGAAATGAATAGTGTTCTGAATCACATCATGGCTACGGTCACCTGGACGGTCAACCCGATAGCCTTTCACATAGGCTCTATGGAGGTCCGTTGGTATGGCATCTTGTTGGCCACGGGCTTTTTGCTGGCGTATTACACGCTGCAGCGTATCTTCAAGACGGAGCATCTCTCCCAGACGTTGCTCGACAAGATCTCTTTCTGGACAATCCTCTGGACCATTGTAGGCTTGCGCCTGGGGCATTTTCTCTTCTACGAGCCGAAGATGTTCATCACCGATCCGTTAGAGATCATCCTGCCCTTCCATGACGGCCAGTTTGTGGGCTATCAGGGGTTAGCCAGCCATGGCGGCGTCATCGCCATCATCTTGTTTGTCATCTATTATACCTGGCGGCACAAGATCAACTTCTTGTGGTTGCTGGACCGTCTGGCCATTGCCGTGCCCATCGCGGCAGGCTTGGTGCGTTGCGGCAACCTGATGAATCACGAGATAGTGGGCAAGATCACCGATGTGCCGTGGGCATTTGATTTCACCATGGGCGGCTTCGGCATCGCGGGCACTTTCCGCCATCCTGCCCAGATCTACGAGGCGATAGTCTATCTGACCCTCTTCGCCTGCCTGACCATCTACTATTTCAAGTATGCCAAGGGTAAAGTGGCGGCAGGCAGAACCTCCGGCATCACGCTGACGGTCATCTTCGTGGCGCGCTTCATCATCGAGTTTTTCAAAGAGGTGCAGGTGGAGAGCGAGGTGGGCCATGTGCTGAACAACGGCCAATGGCTCAGCATCCCCGCGATTGTCTTGGGCTTGGCGTTACTCATCTATTCGTTTGCCAAGCCGAGCTACCCGGTCTGCCCTTATCCGGAGGAGCTGGATGAGAAGAAAACATCGGAGAAGAAACCCAAGGAATAAGAGCGCTGGTTATCCTTCGGAAGTGATAACGATACGCTCAAAACGATAATTAGGATTGCTATGGATAAAAGAATCTACCTGTGTTTGGCCCACATGAGTGAGGCTGGTATGGAACAAAAGTATGTCAAGGAGGCTTTTGACACCAACTGGGTGGTTCCGTTAGGCCCCAATGTGAATGGATTTGAAAAAGACCTGGAGGAATTCGTGGGGCAGGGCAAGCGCGTGGTGGCGTTGTCGTCTGGAACGGCGGCGGTACACCTCGCCTTGATTGCCTGCGGCGTCCAGCCCGGTGACGAGGTGCTGGTGCAGAGCTTCACCTTCTGTGCTTCCGCCAACCCCGTGACCTACCTGGGTGCCGTGCCGGTCTTCATCGACAGCGAGCCGCACAGCTGGAATATGGACCCGGTCTTGCTGGAGAAGGCCATCATCGACAGGATGGAACGCACGGGCAGCAAGCCCAAGGCCATCATCCCGGTGGCATTGTACGGCATGCCCTACGACATCCGGCGTATCATGACCATCGCGGAGCGTTACGACATCCCCGTCATCGAAGATGCCGCCGAGGGCTTTGGCTCCCGGGTGGATGGCCAAGTCCTGGGCACCTTCGGACGCTACGGGGTGTTGAGTTTCAACGGTAACAAGATGATCACCACCTCTGGCGGCGGCGCGCTCATCTGTCCGGATGAGGAGGCCTGGCGCGAGGTGATGTTCTATGCCACGCAGGCTCGCGAGGCATATCCCTACTATCAGCATGAGCATATCGGCTACAACTACCGCATGAGCAACGTCTGTGCGGGCATCGGGCGTGGACAGATGACGGTGGCCGCGGAGCATATCGCCCACCACCGCCGTCTTTATGAGCTCTACTCCGAGTTGTTGCGCTCTGTGGAGGGCATCACCGTGCATGGCGAACCTGACCGTAGCTATGCGTCCAACTTCTGGCTCAACACCCTTCTCTTGGATCCCACGCTGAAGGTTGCCGGCCAGGAGAAGGCCTACCAGACGGGTGTGCAGGGCGCGGTGGGAGGCGCGGGCGGCGTGGTCCACGCTGCCGCCGACACGCACACTGCCTGCGAGCCCAACCCCAACGTCGAGGCTATGCGCGTCTTCTTGGATGCTAAAGGCATCGAGGCTCGTCCTCTCTGGAAGCCCATGCATCTGCAACCGGTCTTCTCCGGTTGTCCCGCCTACGAAAACGGCGTCTCGGAAGCGCTCTTCAAACAGGGACTCTGCCTCCCCAGCGGCCCTTGTGTCAGCGAGGAAGATGCCGCCTACATCGTGGACTCTATCCGAGAAGCAATCCTCTAACGCCATGGAGTCGAGACGCTATTTCATGCATCTGGCCTACAATGGCGCCCCTTTTTTCGGGTGGCAGATACAGCCGAACCATCCCTCAGTGCAGGAGACGCTGGAGCGCGGGCTGTCGTTGTTGCTGCACTGCGACCGTATCCCCATCACCGGCTGCGGGCGCACCGACACGGGCGTGCATAGTTCCTGCTACTATGCCCACTTCGACCTGCCCGAGGGCGTGAGCATCGGCGACTGCGACCAGTTCACCGACAAATTCAACAACTTCCTCTCTTCCGACATCGTCATCTTCCGCATCTTCCCCGTCAATGGGCGAGCCCATGCCCGCTTTGATGCCATAGAGCGGACGTATCAGTACTTCATCACTATCCGGAAAGATCCTTTCTTGGCACCTCTCCGCTATTTCAGCTATCGAAAACCGGACGTGGCCAAGATGAACGAGGCTGCTGCGCTGCTTTTGCGACACGAGGACTTCACCAGCTTCAGCAAAGTGCATACACAGGTCAACAACTTCATCTGCCACGTCACCAAGGCGGAATGGACGGAGCGGGGGCACGAGCTAGTCTTCACCATCACGGCCAACCGCTTTCTGCGCAATATGGTGCGAGCGGTGGTGGGTACCTTGCTGGAGGTAGGCTTGGGCAAGATGAGTGTGGAGGAGTTTGGACAGGTCATCGCGCAAAGAGACCGTTGCGCCGCAGGTATCTCCATGCCTGCGCAAGCGCTGTTCCTCACGGATGTGCGCTATCCGTGGGCTGAGATGCTGGCTATCGAATAATGGTCAGCGAGCCATGGTACTGCGTCACCTTGGCTTTCCCCTTATAATAGAAAGTGTAATAATAGACCCCGTCAGACAGCTCCTCGCCGCTGAACGGGTTGTCACCTAGGAAGACTTGTCCGTCCCGGGCGTAAGTGTCGTAGTTCTCCGCTTTGAAGACGAGCTTGCCCCACCGGTTGTAGATGAACAGCTTGTTGGTGCGGTATTCATCAGGGTCTTCCGGGTTGATGAGGGTGCTCAGGTTGCCGATGGCCCACACATCGTTGATGCCGTCGCCATTGGGGGTGATGACATTCGGGAAGATCAGCTCGTCTTCAAGAACCACGATGTGGCTCACCTGGTCGGAACAGTCCCCGTCTGTGGAGAGTGTCAGCGTCACGACATAATCTCCCCATGTGGCGTAGGTATGCGAGGGGTTATAGTCTTCCTCTTCCGTCTCACCGTCCCCAAAGTCCCAAGTGAGATGGTTGGATGGGTTGCCGATGACATTGCCGGAGAGGTAAGAGGTGAACTGCACCGTGCCGCCATGGTCGCTCATCATGGAGATCTCGGGGTCGGAGGCGAAGTCCAACTCAGGCTGGGGATAGACGTGGATATAGTCCCATCGGATGAGGGAGTCCACACAGCCGTCTTGCGAGAACACCAGCAACTTGACGGTAAAGGTGCCGTTGTCGTTGAACTCCCAGGTAGGAGACGACTCCACGGAGGAATAGACCATCTCTTCGTTTTCGTTCCAAACGGTCCACACGCTGGTAAAGGACAAGGTGTCGGGTGTGGTCAGATTGGTGAAGTGGATGGTCAAGGGGGAGCATCCCGAGGTCGTGTTGGCCTCGAAATGGGCGTAAGGCTGTGGATAGTAGAAGATCTGCACCGTGTCGGAAGATTGGCAGGGCATGTCTGTGCCGGTGTTTTCCAGCGTGATGTTGAGGATGTATTCGCCGGAGGCCAGCACCATGATGGTGGAGTCTTCATCGCCGGTGTTCCATAGATAGTTGGCGGTGGAGTCGGTGTAGTTGGTGCCGATATAGATATACTCGCCGTTGCAGAGATAGCGGTCGGGGCCGAGGTCGGGTTTGTAGGAGTTGACCACCCGGATCTGGATGCTGTCATGCACCCAGGCGCCGTCGCATCCCGTGGTGCTGTGGGCGATGACGTAGTAGAGGCCCTCATCGGCAAGCGAGATATCCTGCAGCACATACGGCTCCTGGGTCAGCGTGTCGCCCGCGGGCGTGATCAGCCGGATGGAGTCCACATTCTCCGTGACATAGTGGAAGGGGAGGCTGTCGTGCAGACAATAGACATCATTCATCATCAAGGTGATGCGGCCGTTATTGCTGTAGTCGCTGAAGTAGCCCAGCGAGGAGGACATGCCCGTGTAGTAGTCAAGGATACCCAGGTGGAACGGGCCGAGGTTGTTTTTGAGGATCATGACCGTCTGGGTAGGCACCTGGCTGGAGAAATCTTGGTAGCAATAGGACCAGGTGGGGTTGTAGGGGACCTGGGTGAAAGAGGAGGCGGGTAATGGGATGTTGTTGTTGCCGCAAGTCATCGTGAAGCCGTTGACGTATGCGGTGGGCACCAGGATGGAGAGCCGCAGGTGGGTGGAGTACGAGGGGCGGGCATAGACGACCTCTTGGGAGCCGGTGCAGCCCAAGGCGGGCAGCTGTGTGCCGCCAGCCTCGCCATCTGAGCCGGTGAGCTGGAAGACCTGGATGGGCTTGTCAGCGGTGATCATCGTGGCGATGGTCGGCGAGTTGCTGGGCATATAGGTGTAACTCTGCCCCAGATTCAACGTGGCCGCAGGGGTCGTGTTGCCGTTGATATAGACATGCGTGGTGTCCTGCGTGGGGATGATACAGAGATTCTCAAACTGTCGGTTGTTGTACATGGCGATGAAGAGATCGCCGGCATAGTCGATGGGGACCAGCTGCTCGCCCACCAGGTCCTGTCCGGAATAGCCCGACACCTGATTGCTGGCCACGGAGTCGTCGGTGGAGTTGACCGCGATGGGTTTGTTGGAGGTGATGCGCGTGTTGGTCAGATGTCCGTTGGCAGTCTGGTCGGCGGACTTGATACAATACGACTGACCCTCGTTGAGCGTGATGATGATGGGCATCCCGGCAGGCGCGCCGCCTGTCAAAGGCCGGGATGGCACGATGGTCACCACTGTATTGTTTTCGGTGGCCACAATCTCGATGCTGTTGCGGGCGTCTGAGGGAGGACCGTCCACCAGATAGTTCTGCATCGGCACGATGAAGTCGGTGCCCAAGCCATTGCGTCCCTTCAAGGTATAGATCTCGCTGTTATTGGCACCCAACTGATAGTAGGTCGTGATGTTGGCGGTGGACTGGATTTTGAAACCGTAGTTGCAGACCGTGTTGGGCGGATTTGTCTGGACGATGTTCTCCTGGCTCGTCAGGTTCAAGGTATAGAGACTGTAAGGGTTCAGGTTGACGGTGACGGGTGTGAAGCTCGGGTTGGCCGGCTGCGAGATGGTCACCGTGGCCGGGTTGCTGAAAGAGGTGAAGCAGAAGGTGATGGGGTCGTGGGCGTGATTTGGGGAGATATATGGCGCCGCGAACCAGAACAGGTTGTCGATCTGGGCATAGGACATCGTGGCGCAAGCCAGCAGCACCATCAACACGATTCTTTTCCAAATGTATTTAAACATATTTTAATATTTCGAACACGTCTGTAAGACGAACTAAACCCCACCCTTATTACACCTCAAAAAGTGGGCAAAGATACAAAAAAACTCTACGTCTCCAACAAGTTGAGCAAATCATTCCATACATCCCATTTTTTATTATTTTTGCGGCTGCAAAATCCAGATTTGCATTTTTTAAAATAATCTCGTTATGAAACGGAATCTCATCATTTTAACCCTCCTCATTATGACCCTTTGCAGCTGTCACGACAACAAAGCGGAGAAAAAAAACAAGGATATCATCACGAAAGAAAACCGCGAAACGCCTGACTTTTCCAGACATGTGATGGACGAGAAGATCCTCTGGTATCTGGGGCGACTGTCGGACGTGCAGGTGTCGCCCGACGGCAAGATGATCCTCTACAGCGTGAAATACTACGACTATCGGGCCAACAAGGGCAATGCGGAGTTATACACCATGCCGGTGGAGGGCGGCGAGCCGACCCGTATCACCACCACGGCGGCTGATGAGGCCCAGCCCATCTGGCGCCCAGACGGCAAGAAGATCGCCTACCTCTACCCGGATGACAAGGGCCTGCAGGTCTTCGAGTGCAACCCGGACGGCTCCAAAGTCAAGCAGCTCACCCATGTGGATGGCGACATCAACGCCTTCAGCTATGCCCCCGACATGAAGCATGTCTGCTACGCCATGAATGTGCGCCTGGAGCCCACCATCGAGCAGCGCTACCCCGACCTCCCCAATGCCAACGCCATGATCTACGACGACCTCATGTACCGTCACTGGAACTACTGGGCCGACGGCACCTACAGCCATCTCTTCGTGGCCGACTATCCCAGGATGAAAAACCCTGTCGATCTGCTGGAGGGTCAGAAGTTCCACGCCCCCAAACCGCCCTTCGGTGGCATGGAGGAGGTGGCCTGGCGTCCGGATGGCAAACAGCTGGTTTATTGCTGCAAGAAGCTCACCGGCAAGGCCTTCGCCGAGAGCACCAACACCGACCTCTATCTCTATGACCTGGCCTCCCAAAAGACCGTCAACCTGACCGAAGACAACAAAGGCTACGATATGGACCCCGTCTATTCTCCTGACGGCACCAAGCTGGTGTGGTGGAACATGAAGACGGACGGCTTCGAGTCGGAGAAGCACAGTCTGATGGTCTATGACTTCACCACCCAGAAGGCCACCGACTACAGCGTCGATTTCGACCAGGACGCCACCAACTTCGGCTGGAGCGCTGACGGCGGCAAGATCTATTTCACCACCTGTCAGGAGGCCACCTACCAGATCTACGGTCTGGACCTGGCCACCCGGCAGTTTGAGCAGATTACCGATGGCGACTACGACTACAACACCCTGCAGGTGTGCGGCGACCAGCTCATCGTGACGCGCACCACGCACGCGGAGCCCTCCGAGATCTACACCGTGAACTTGAAGGACAAGAGCGTGAAACAGCTGAGCTTCATCAACAAGGAGGTGCTGGATCAGATTGTACCGGCGCGTACCGAGAAGCGTTGGGTGAAGACCACTGACGGCAAGGACATGTTGGTTTGGGTCATCCTGCCCCCAAACTTTGACTCCACCAAGACCTACCCGGCGTTGCTCTACTGTCAGGGCGGCCCGCAGTCGTCGGTGAGCCAGTTCTTCTCATACCGCTGGAACTTCCAGATGATGGCGGCGCACGACTACATCATCGTGGCTCCCAACCGGCGCGGCCTGCCCGGCTTCGGCCACGAGTGGAACGACCAGATCAGCGGCGACTACGGCGGCCAGTGCATGAAGGACTATCTCTCCGCCATCGATGACGTGGCGAAGGAGCCCTACGTCGATGAGAACCGGCTCGGGTGCGTGGGCGCCAGCTTCGGCGGCTTCTCCGTCTATTGGCTCGCCGGTCACCACGAGAAACGCTTCAAGGCCTTCATCGCCCACTGCGGCATGTTCAACTTCGAGAGCTGGTACGGCACCACCGAGGAGCTCTTCTTCGCCAACCACGACCTCGAAGGCAACTATTGGGACACGCCTGACTATGCCAACCAGAAATTCCCCGCCCAGAGCAGCTACGCATTCTCCCCGCATCGCTTCATGGGCAACTGGGACACGCCCATCCTCGTCATCCATGGCGGCAACGACTTCCGCATCCCCTACACCGAGGGCATGCAGGCCTTCGATGTGGCCCAGATGAAGGGAATCCCCAGCCGTTTCCTCTTCTTCCCGGACGAGTGCCACTTCGTGAGCAAACCCCAGAACGCCATGCTCTGGCAACGCGAGTTCTTCCGCTGGCTCGACCAATGGCTGAAGGAGGGTCGTTGATATTGAACTTTGATTGTTGAGCTATGAAGATAAGGGAACAATGGCATAGATTTTTGGAGTTCTTCCGCGAGGCGACAGGGTGGAAGATCCTGGATTCCTACCTGCTGAGGAAATTTCTCGGCTCGGTGGTTTATGCTATCGCCCTGCTGATGACCATAGTCGTCATCTTCGACCTGTCGGAGAATATCCAGCGGTTCATGGACAAAGGGGTTCCCGTGGGGCAGATCATCACGGGCTACTATTTCAACTTCATCCCCTATTTCATCAACCTCTTCATCCCGTTGTTCACCTTCATCAGCGTCATTTGGTTCACCTCCAAGCTGTCTTCCCACAACGAGATCATCTCCATCCTGGGCAATGGCATCTCTTTCCAACGGTTTTTGCGACCCTACCTGGTGGGATCCATCATCATCATGCTGGTGTCGTTGTTGTTAGCCAACCTGGTGGTGCCGCACACCAACGCCCGGCTCAATGAGTTCAAATATGCCTATTTCGGTCGGGCGGCCATCTCCACCACCAATATCCATGTGAAGAACGACAGCCACAGCTATATCTTTGTGGAGCGTTGGGACCGGCGTCAGGACCAAGGCTACTTCGCGACCTACGAGGCCTTTAGTCAGAATCAGGTGGTGGACAAGATTACGGCCCAGACGATGCGCTATGATGAAAATACAGGTCATTGGTTGTTGCACAAATATGTGCGCCGCCAGATTGTCGATGGGGTGGAATATGTGACCACCGGTGATTATCTGGATACCACCTTCAATGTGTTGCCGGTGAATTTCAGTCAGGATGTCTTCTATAGTGAGACCATGCCATACAAGGAGCTGCGTCAGTTCATCCGGGAAGAGAAACGGCGGGGTTCCAACCTGGTGGCCAGCTATCAGATAGAGGCGCACAAGCGTGTCTCCAACCCGTTGGGCATCATCATTATGACCTTCCTGGGGGTGAGCGTCTCCTCGCGCAAGAATGCCCGCGGTGTGGGCGTGCACATCTTCATAGGCATGGGATTGGCCTTCACCTTCATCTTCCTCCAGCAGGTATCCACCGTCTTCTCCGTGTCGGGCGGCCTGCCCCCGGTGTTGGGCACCTGGATTCCCAACATTATCTTTCTGGCGGTGACGATTGTGTTGCTGAAGATGGCGCAGAAGTAGGCATCTGATGGTCGTGACGCCAGATCCGCCAGCTATTGAAGATATTTTGCCAGATAGAATAGAAAGCTAAAAAGACCGAAGCCAACGGTATCAGATAGGTGTTGGCCATCCAGATACCCATGGCGGTGTTTTTCTGTCCTAACATCTGAGCCCCCGCGATGCTGTCGCCGTAGTGCCGGCCAATCCACTTGCCCACCCCGAACTGGATGGCGCAGATTGTCACCGAGGCGATGCCTAACCACAGGATGTTGAGACCATTGCCTTCCCCGTGGAGGAAGATGAAGTCGATGGTTTGGCCCAAGGTGAGTGTGAGCAGAAAGGCCCAGATATAGAAGGTGTAGTCTTTGAGGCGGGCGAGGGCGTCGTTGGCGCGGGGCCAGCAGAGCTGCAGCAACAGGGCCACAAAAAAGGGCAGACCGATGGTCGGGCCCACGCGCTTGAGGATGAGCCAGAAAGAGGCCCAGACACCCATCTCCTGATGGACCCCGATGAAGGAGAAATAGAGCGGCGCCGCGATGGCAATGGCCAGGTTGCCGATGACCGTGTAGGCCGTCACCGTCTGGCGGTCGGCACCCAGCAGACAGGCGATGACCACCACGGAGGAGGCCACAGGACAGAGGATGCCGATGAGGATGCCCTGTGCCAGCAAGGCGTTGTGTGTCAATATGCTGACGAGATAGTAAGAGCCGATGCTCACCACCACCTGGAAAGCCAGAATCCACCATTGCAGGCGGGAGAAGTGCAGCTTGCGGAGATCCACCGCCACGAAGTTGAGCAGCAGGATGACGAAGATGAAATAGGGGGCCAGGAAAGCGATCGTGGCCCACAGCTTATGCAGCAGCAGTCCCAGCAGGATAGCGGCAGGCAACACATAACTCCTTATTTTCATCAGCATGACGGCGGTCGTTTTTCGGGCGGCAAAGGTAAGAGTTTTTTTTGCCCGACAAACAATATTTTTTTTACTTTTGCCATCTGTAATTTATCATAACATATTCAATAAATCCCAAACAATGAAAAAGACATTATTCCCCTTAATCGTATTGATGATTCTCGGTTTTGCTGCCTGTACGACCAATGAAGCTGCCCAGTATGCCGGCAAATACCTCGGCACTTTCAAGTTCATATCCAGCAACACTACCAAGGATGGTAGCGTGAGATTGACGCAAAACCCCCTGTCCACCAATGGATTGCTTCTGTATGCCTGCCTTCCGCTGGACTATTATACCCCTGGCGTCTATAAGGCTAACAGCGACAATGTGGAGTATATGACCACGATTCTCAACTCCATCGCAGGTGCCAACAATTACATCAATACCGCTTCTGAACAGATTCAGAATATTGAGGTCATTGCTACCGTTGACGGCAATAATCTCAACCTGATTATCCAGTACAAAGTGGCGCTGCTGAACGACTTGCTGAATTCTTACATCAAGATCATCGAGTTCAACGGAAGCAAATAGCAGAGCCGTTTTTCAGACTTTCCAGAGAGGGCTTTGACGCTTGGCTGTCAAGGCCCTCTTTGATTTAACGGCGGCTGTCTCGCAGAAAAATGCTATATTTGCCGCCTCGTATGTGTGAGATTCTATGGAAGACACGGACAAAAACCCGGATTCTTGACAGGGTGCTGCTGCTGGCGCTATGGCTGGTCGGCATCA
The DNA here is from genome assembly GCA_017615595.1 of Bacteroidales bacterium. Lineage (GTDB taxonomy): Bacteria > Bacteroidota > Bacteroidia > Bacteroidales > WCHB1-69 > F23-D06. The sequence goes on along the minus strand of JAFZZT010000022.1, from coordinate 22,673 downwards.
TCCCCTATACCCATGCTCAAGATACGATACCCACAGACGGACATGTCATTTTCTATTATCCTACCGGTGAGAAGTCTAGCGAGGGCCAGCTCGTGGATGGCAAGCCGGAAGGGTGGTGGAAGTCGTACAATACAGCCGGCGTGCTGATTTCGGAAGGCAATCGCCGCAATTTTCTCCTGGACAGCCTCTGGACTTTTTACAATGACGATGGCAAAAAGGTGATGACCACCCACTATCGTCAGGGCCTCAAAGAGGGCGAGCAGATAGTGTACAGGGCCGATGAGTATGCCGTCTCCCAATGGCACGCGGACACCATCATCGGACAGGTGCTCACCTACGACACGCACGGGTGGCTGAAAATGAGCGTTCCCTATGAGAACGGCAAACCCCACGGACTGGCCAAAGAGTATAATGACACGGGACTGGTGATCGCCGTCACCAAGTATTACCGGGGCGTCCAGAGCCGCCGCGAGCGCATCAACCGTACCGACAAGCAAGGCCTGAAACAGGGAAACTGGAAGCTCTTCTGGCCCAATGGCAACATGCGGGCGGAAGGCAGCTACCTCAACGATAACAAGCACGGCTTCTTCAAATACTATGACGCGGCCGGCGATTTCCTCTATGTGGAGAAATATGACCATGGCGTGCTGGTGGTCGATGCCAAGGAGACCAAGCAGATGGACAAGCGTGTGTCGTTCCATCCCAATGGCAAGGTGGCGGTGGAGGCCTCTTACTGCCGCAACGTGCCAGACGGGGTGCGCCGCGAATACGACACCACCGGCAAAATCATTAAAGGCTATCTCTATGAGGACGGCTGGATGCGCTATGAGGGCATCACAGACGAGAACGGCCTGCGACAAGGCATCTGGAAAGAGTATTACCCGACCGGAGAACTGCGCTCCAAAGGCAAATATAAAGACTCCAAGACCGTCGGCAACTGGAAGTTCTATTTCCCCGATCAGACCGTGGAGATCACCGGAGCCTATAGCGCCAAGGGCCGCAAGGACGGCGAGTGGGTGTGGTTCTACCCCACGGGTGACACCATGACTATTGCCCATTATGATGATGGCGAGCTGGACGGCTATTATGCCGAATACGATGAACAAGGCGTGCCCTTCGTGAAGGGGGAGTATGTGGCTGGCTATGAAGAAGGGGAGTGGCTGTATCGCAACGGAACCTCCGAAGAGACAGGTAAATACGACGGCGGCAAGAAGGAGGGTCTGTGGATCACCACCTTCGACAAAGACCATGTCGCTTTTGAAATTCGCTATGACCAAGATGTCCGCGATGGCAAATATACCGCCTATTGGGAGAATGGCGCCGTCAAGACCTTGGGAAAATACAATAAAGGATTGCAGGATGGTCAATGGACTTTCTTCGATGATGAAGGTCACACCCTGCTCACCACATTGTTTAAAGATGGAAGAGAAATAAAATGGAACGATTATACAATAAAATAAGTTTTTTTCAGTTTGTACATCGGCTGCCCAATAGTGTGTCCGCCACCAACCTATGAAGACTGGGCTTGTTTCCACTTCTGAAAAAGCTTTTTTATTAACAGCTAACGAAAAACCTATGAGATATTGTCACCTATTTGTCTTGGCTATTCTTTTTAGTACACTAACCTCGGTTTGTGCCCAAAATACCATTGTCAGCGTCCCGCGTCCTGCTACTGACGACACCACGGGTCTTTATGTGGTCGTCAACGAAGAAGTTAGAAAAATGGATTCGATGATGTCCCTCTGGTATGTCCAAAAGGAGTTGCATGCAGGCAAATCCGTACTCTCCAAACTGCATGATGATACTACGGTGTATGATAATAACGACTCGTTGATTTTCAAACGGTTGTCCAAGATCGTCACGGCGGTGCCCTTGGCTTACAACGACCGCGTGAAACGGTTCATAGAGTTGTATTCTGTTCAGAGAAAGCGCTCCTCCTCTGTCATCTTGGGGTTGGCGCAGTATTACTATCCTTGGATGAAAGAGATCTTCGACAAGTATGATGTGCCGGAGGAGTTGGTGTATATCACGATCATCGAGTCGGCGTTGAACCCGTTGGCGGTCTCTCCTGCCGGCGCCACGGGCATCTGGCAGTTCATGTATGGCACGGGCAAGCTGTATGGCCTGGAGGTGAACACGTATGTGGACGACCGCCGCGACCCCTACAAGGCCACGGACGCCGCCGCCCGCCATCTGCGCGACCTGTACAACATCTTCAACGACTGGGGGTTGGCTATCTCCGCCTACAACTGCGGCGCCGGGAATGTGCGCAAGGCCATCCAGCGCTCCGGCGGCAAGACCGACTTCTGGGGCGTCTCCCCTTATCTGCCCCGCGAGACCCAGAACTACTTTCCTGCCTATATCGGGGCGCTCTACATGATGACCTATCACAACCTCTACGGCATCCAGCCGGCCAACATCACCATCCCTCTCAATGTGGATACGGTCATGGTCAGCAAGGAACTGCATTTTGAGCAGATAGCTAACATTTTGAATATCAGTATGGAGGAGATTACCTCTTTGAACCCGCAATACAAAAAGTCCATCATCCCGGCCTTCAACGGCGTGCGTTGTCCGTTGCGTCTGCAGCCTCATGACGTCATTCGTTTCATCGCGCTCCAGGATACGATCCAGAAGTATCACTATGACGAGTACTTCAATCCTACCAAGAACCTGAATACGGCCACCGCCAATGCCAACGGCGAGATTGTGCAGGTGACCCCCAACAAGTATCATACCGTCAGGAAGGGAGAGACGCTCTCGAAGATAGCTGCCAAATATGGCACGACCGTCAACAACCTCAAAGCGTTGAACCATCTGCGGAGCACCAATCTTCGGATAGGCCAAAAGTTGCTGGTCAAGAAGGGCACCACGGTTGTGAAGCCTGCGCCTACACCTGCCGTTAGCGACAATGCCGCCACTGCCAAAGACTCCTCATCGGTTGCAGCCCAAGACACAGTGCAGACACCCGCACAAGCCCCCGCGCCCACGGTGCAGACGCCCAAGCCCAATTCCACACAGACGGGCGGTTACATCACCTATGTGATCAAGAAGGGAGACACGCTCTCTTCTATTGGCCGGAAATACGGCAAGACCGCTGCCGAGATCGCCAAATACAATAAGATTTCCAATGTGAACGCCATCCAGGTAGGACAGAAAATCAAGATTCCTCGTTAGTTCTCGCCTTTTTGGGTGGTGTAGAACTGGTAATAATGCCCTTTGCACGCCATCAGTTCCTCGTGGGATCCTTGTTCCACGATGGTCCCGTCTTGCAGGAAGCAGATTGTGTCGGCCAGCCGTATCGTGCTCAGCCTGTGGGCGATGATGATGGCGGTGCGCTCTTTGAGGAGGGGTGCCAGGGCTTCCTGGAAGAGGTATTCAGATTCGTTGTCGAGCGCGGAGGTGGCTTCGTCCAGGACCAGCACCTGAGGGTTGCGCAGGAGCGTGCGCGCGATGCTGATGCGTTGCCGCTGGCCACCTGAAAGCCGCATGCCGCGGTCTCCAAGTATCGTGTTGTAGCCATCTTCCAGCTCCAAGATGAAGTGGTGGGCCTGGGCCATCTTCGCAGCCTCCACGACCTGCTCTTCTGTCGCTTCGGGGTGCCCCATGACGATGTTCTGGTATACCGTGTCGTTGAAGAGGATCACATCTTGCGACACCACGCCGAAGAGCGCGCGCAGATCCCGGATGAAATAGCGATGATGTGGCACGCCGTCCAGGAGGATCTCTCCGTAAGTGAGGTCGTAGAAGCGTGACAGCAGGTCCATCAGGGTGGACTTGCCGCCTCCCGAGGGACCCACGATGGCCACCGTCTCGCCTTTCCGGATGGTCAGGTTGAGATAGCGCAGCACATCGCACTGGTCGGCGTTATCCACGGGATGGTAGGAGAAGGAGACATCTTGGAAACGGATCTCATGCTGCAGTTCAGAGAGCGGCAGAGGATTGTCACACTCCACGATCTCCTCTTCGGCATCGATGACCTCGTACACGCGTTGCGCGGCGGTGAGGCCCTTCTGCAGGGTGTAGTAGGTGGAGACCAGCGCCTTCGCCGGCACGATCAGACGGGCGAAGACGACAAAGTAGAGCAGAAACAGGGCGCTCGTGCGCAGCATCAACGACGGTATCAGCCACAAGGCGATGAGGGTGATGAGCAAAATGGCTACGATGCACAGGAACTCCACCAGCGGGGAGCCTAACTCGTTGATACGGAAGATACGCTTGTGCAGCTGGTAGAAACGATGGTTCTGCTTGCCAAACTTCTCTTCCGCATATTCTTCGGCATTGTAGCCCTGGATGACACGCAGCCCGCCGACAGCTTCCTCAAACAAAGCGCTGATGTTGCCCAACAGTTGCTGCATCTTCAGGGAAGAGGCGGAGATCTTCTTGCCGATGACTCCTAGCAGATAGCCTATCGCGGGTAAGATGACCAGTGCTATAAGCGTCAGCTTGGCGCTGATGGAGAAAAGGGTGATGACGAAAACGATGATGAGGAAAGGGTCGCGGCACAAAGACTGCAGCGATGAGAAGATGGACCACTCCACCTCCAGTACGTCAGAGCCCATGCGACTGAGTATGTCGCCCTTCTTGAATCTGGAATAGAAGGATAGGGGCAGAATCAGAATCCGGCTGTAGAGGTCGTTGCGGAGGTCGTGCAGGATGCCGGCGCGGATGGGCGCGAGCCAGTAAAAACTCAGGTAGCGACAGAGGTTCGAGAGCAGCGACAGCACCACCATCACCGCGGCGATGAAGAACAGGGCCGCATGGGGTCCGTGCGCGGCCACCACCTGTCCCATGTAATAGTAGAACGTGTCGATGAAAAAACGGGAGGTCAGCGCAAAGGCCGGACGGGTCGTCACAGGCGTCACCTGGTCAAAAAGCACCGTCAGGAAAGGAATCACCATCGACAGGGTGAAGATGGAAAAAACCGCGTACAGCAAGTTCGCCATCACTACCAGCATGATAAGACCTTTGTAGCTCGTCAGATATCGCAATAACCGCTTGAGAAGATTCATCGTAAAAAAATCGGTGCAAAATTACGAAAAATAGTCTATCTTTGCCGCGTTAAATTTTCAATATGGCAAATTATCCCGATACCATTGACAGCATTACCAAAGCTCGGCTTCGCCTCTCCGCCTTCGGCTCTGTGATGAGCATCGCCCTGACGATGTTTTTTATTGGCACGCTCGTCTTTTTCGCTTTCTTCACGACCCGGTTTGTCCGCAACCTGTCCCAGAACATCGAGATGGAAGTCTTGTTTTACAGCGATGTGAAAGAGGCGGACATCAACGCGCTGGAGCAACAGCTGAAGCTGAAACCCTACATCACCTCGTCCCGCGTTTCTTCCAAAGAGGAGAATACGGCCATCGCCAAGAAGATTATCGGCAGCAATTACACGGACATCATCACGAATCCGATCAACGCGTCCATCATGCTTAGCGTCTCCCCCGAATATGCCAATACCGACTCCCTGAACATGATCTCCCGCGAGCTGAAACGCAATGAGATCGTGCAGGATGTGGATTACCCGGACGTCATTGTCAAATCCTTAAGCAATAATTTTCATAAGATACAATGGATTGTCCTGGGCATCTGCGGAGTCTTTATGTTGATATCCATGATCCTGATTGCCAATAATATAAGACTGAATATCTATGCGCAACGCTTCAACATCAAGAGTATGTTGCTGGTGGGTGCCACCCCGCGCTTTGTCCGCAGGCCGTTTGTGATGAAAGGACTGGTGCAGGGTATCTGGGGCGGCATCATCGCCGTGATCTTGATTGCCTTGGTGCTCTACTTTGGCAATAAGGCGATCCCTGATCTGGTGGACTTCTCCCAGATGGCGTATGTGGCCATCATCCTGGGCGCGGTGCTGGTATTCAGCATCTTTTTCTCCATCATCATCTCCTCTTTGTCGGTGAACCGTTACATCCGAATCAAAGATGAGCGTTTGTATTTGTAATTGAATTATAACGATAGAAATATGAAATTAGAACAGAAAGAAAATAAGGAAGGCAAGGCGCCTCTTTTCCGGACCACCAACTACATTTTGATGGCAGTGGGATTGGTTTTGTTGCTGTTGGGCTACCTCCTGCTCCGTGGCGGACAGGTGGCCGATCCGAATACCTTCGATGGTGAAATCTTCAATACCCGCCGCCTGGTGGTCTCCCCGATTCTGATGTTTTTGGGTATTGTCATGGAAGCGGTGGCCATCATGTGGCATCCTCGTAAAAAATCAGAATCTGAAGCATAATGACCTGGTTACAAGCCTTAATACTGGGAATCATTCAGGGCCTCACTGAATTTTTGCCAGTCAGCAGTAGCGGCCATCTGATCATGGGCCGCGAGATTTCGGGCGTGGGCGTGGCGGAAAACGTCACCTTTGAGGTGCTGGTTCACGCCGCTACCGTCCTGAGCACGCTGACAGTCTTCTGGAAGGAGATCGTCAACCTTTTTGCCAAATTTTTCAAGTTCCAATGGAATGAGGAGACCCAGTATATCTGCAAGATTTTGGTCTCCATGATTCCAGTCCTCATCGTGGGCGTATTCCTCAAAGATACGGTGGAGTCGTTGTTTGGCGAGGGACTGGTGCTGGTGGGCTGCATGTTGCTGGTCACGGCGCTGTTGCTGGCGCTCACCCGTTTTGTCCGTTTCAAAGAGAACAAGCCGCTCACCTTCGGCCGTGCTTTTATCATCGGCTGTGCGCAGGCGATGGCCGTCCTGCCGGGATTGTCCCGCTCCGGTTCCACCATCGCCACCGGCCTTCTGTGTGGCGTGCGTAAGGAAGAGGTTGCCCAGTTCTCTTTCTTGATGGTCATCATCCCCATCCTCGGAGAGGCTTTCCTCGACCTGGTGGGAGGTGATTTCTCCTTCGCACAAAGCGGATTGTCGGCAGGGGCCATCCTCTGTGGCTTTCTCGCCGCATACGTCAGTGGCGTGCTCGCTTGCCGCTTTATGATCGCCGTCGTGAAGAAAGCCAACCTGGCCTGGTTCTCCCTCTATTGCGCCATAGTCGGTATCATCGCCATTATCTTCGGCTTATGCTAAAGAATCCGATCGTTCACGCCGCCGTCTTCCAGCTCCCCGACTTGGAAGTCAACGTGGAGGAGGATATCCTGCTCTTCGACAAACCCTATCAGTGCACCTCCTTCGATATGGTGGGCAAGGTCCGCGGCATCGTACAACGCAAAGCCAATCGCAAAGTAAAGGTCGGCCATGCCGGCACCCTCGACCCGCTGGCCACCGGCCTGCTCATTATCTGTGTGGGCAAGATGACGAAACGGATTGACCAGATTCAGCAGCAGGTCAAGGAATACACCGGCACTTTCCGCCTGGGGGCCACCACGCCCAGCTTCGACCTGGAGCATCCGGTGGACGCCACCTATCCATACGAGCATATCACGGAAGAGCTGGCGAGGGAGACAGCCCAGCGCTTCACGGGCGAGCTGGATCAGGTGCCACCCATCTTCTCCGCCGTCCGCCACAACGGCCACCGCGCTTATATCTTTGCCCGTAAGGGTGAGGAGGCCCAGCTGGAGACCAAGAAGATCACCATCTATGACTTTGAGCTGACGCGCTTTGCCCTGCCCGACATCGATTTCCGCATCCGCTGCTCCAAAGGTACCTACATCCGCTCTGTCGCCCGCGATTTCGGGGCAGCGCTTGACTCCGGCGCTCATCTCACCGCCCTCCGACGTACTATGATTGGTGATTATCATGTGGATAATGCCATCAAACCCGTTTTGCTATGATTTTCTGTTATGGCATACAGAAAAATTATATATGTTTGCTGATTAAAACCTACTGACATGAAATTCTACCGTTTTCTAATGTGGCTGTTCCGCTTTCGTCCTGTGGGCTACGAGCAGATACCCGTCAAGAAGTGTGTCATCATCATGGCACCGCATACCAGTATTATCGACTTCTTCTACGGCATGATCTGCATCCGCTGGCTGCGTCTGAAGATGGCCATGGTGATGAAGAAGGAGTTTTTCGTGTTTCCCCTCAAGGGAATCTTGAAACGCATCGGTTGTGTGCCGGTGGACCGCAAACATGCCACCAACTTTGTGTCGTATGCTGTCGATCTCATCAACAGTCGCGACGAGGTGGCCTTCCTGATCTGTCCGGAAGGCACCCGCAAACGGGTGGAGACCTGGAAAAAGGGCTTCTACTATATTGCCTTGGGTGCCGGCGTACCCATTTTCTGCAGCCATATCGACTATGTGAGCCGCACGATGGGCGTGGGCAAAATCTTCTACCCTACAGGAGATTATGACAAAGATATTGAAGAAATCCTGCAATACTATTACGGCATGAAAGGCTGGAACAAGGGCAAGTTCAATCTGGAGGACAAACCCTACGCTCACCCCGAGTGGTTGAAGAAGAAATAACAAAATAATCTATAACGTTCATCTTAAATTAAAATCATTATGAAAAAAATCTTATCAATTCTCGTCATCGCATGTGTAGCCATGCTTTTTGTTTCTTGTGAAAAAGAAGGTGTTTACAATCCTGCCAAGAAAATCAGCAAGATTTATTTTACCGATGCTAATGGAGCCCGCAATCTGGAGGAAAGTTGGAGCTGGAACAGCGACAACACCTTAGACAAGATCGACTATTATTCAGACGGCGCCCTGGCCTACACCCTCAATTTCTCCTACGAAAAGAAAAGACTGGTGCGTATGAATGTCTATTCTTCCAATCTTTATGTTGACTATACATACCAGGGAAACCAGTTGAAAGAGGTGGCGCTGTACAGCAACGGAAATTTGATTGACACCTATTCCTTCACCTACGAGAATGGTAAAATCTCCCGCATCACCGATACCTATTTCGCTGGCAAGGATGCCGTTGATATTATGATCAATCCTTTGCAATATGTTCTTCCCAACGAGATCATCACGATGGTGGATGCCATTTCCCAAGCTTATCCTTGTGAGAATCCTAAGTCAACGGTTACCTCCAATTACGAACTGACCTGGGATAAAAACAACCTTGTTAAATTGTTGAGAACCAATACCAGTTCCGACCAAACCATCACCCTGAAGGCTGAGTATGACAAGATGGCCAATCCTTTCTACGGAGCCATGACGGAGATCTTCTTTGAAAACAATATCGCGAACGGCTACTTCTCTCAGAACAACATCGTTTTAATGGAGTCTATGGTGACCTCTGCCGGTCAGACTGCCACCTCGTTGGCCAATTATGAATACAGCTACGAAGGAAAATACCCTGTAAGCCGCAAGTTGATAAGCAACAATCAAACAACCGTAACGGAGTTTGAATACAAGAACTAATCCGGTTTCTATAGGGAACCTTTGAAGGTTTCTGACAAAATACCATCTTTATTGGTAAACCCCACACAACGGCACCTGGAGCTTCTGTTTCAGGTGCCGTTATTATGATATAAGCACCAGTTTTTGCGGAAAAAATAAAGGTACTTATATACATGATGGCACAACAAAGATGAGGCCAACGGCAAAATCAACAGTTCTTCTTTAATCTCACAATGCTTTACCGAAACACCTGCCCATAGAGCACGCGGGTGGGGATGCCGACATGCGGTGCGGACGCGGCGTGAATGTCCGGCCTCTGACAGCGGCGTGCAAAGGCGCTTGCGTTTACAAAAATGCATGCCTTCCGTGTGACTTCCCTTTTGCTATATGCTGCATTTTTGTTCACGTTTGCCGCCGCTGTCAGAGGGCGGACAGAGCGGGCGGCATTCATGTCGGCTTGATCTTTTGTCAACTTTTCTATCAAGAGAAAAGTTGGAGAATTATATTTTGGGGAGTCAATTGCCAAGATGCTTTTCCCTTCTTCTACCAAGCAATTATCAATTTGCGAAACACATTGAGTCATAACCATACTGGACGCCATCAAGTATATAAGTCCCAATGAGAAATGGCGCGTTGAATTGTTGGCAAGACGGAGGGGTTCGTAGAGACGTTCCATGGAACGTCTCTACATGACGTTCAGAAAAATATGGCGAATCGTCATATTTTAGGAATGAAGCAACATATTTCTGGGATGGTGTATAAAAATATTCAGAGAAAGATAGTATCTTTGCCGCCAAATACGGCAGACAACAAGCATAATAAATTGCAAGAACAGCGTGCTGGAGTATGAAAACAATTGAGAGGATCGAGGATAATTGTTTTGGAAAATTATTATTCACTATAAAATCAACAAGATATGAAAAGAATAGTTACGTTTTTCATGTTAATGTCTCTGGGATTGGGAGCACTTGCCCAGTATCCATTTATCCAAATTGCCGATGTGCAGGTGTCGCCTGACAATCAGGACAACATCACCAGCGACTATATCTCCGGGACTGTCCGCTACGACTCCACAACGCGCACGCTCACGCTGCAAAACGCTTACATCAGCGAATATGTATCTCCTCCCGACTACATTGATGGTGGACGTTCGATATATATAAGCGGCAGGAACCAGAGATTCACCATTGAATTGATCGGCGACAACGTGGTTGTCGGATTGGTCCCCATTGCGTTTCTGGAAGGAGATTTTGACATCAAAGGACCGGGTTCTTTGACTCTCAATGGACAATGCTGGGGGATATGTGGCGATTTAGGCACCACCTCTATCAGAATATGCCAAGGCGCTGACGTCAGAATATGCATGAGTTCCCAATACACAACAGGAATTTTTTGCCCAATAACAAACGTGGGAACAGGAGACACAACAACGTTGGTTATAGACAATAGCAGGCTTGTAGTCACTGCCACCAGATGCATTGGTCATATTTCAGGATTCCAACTGATAGACAGCCATATCGCCATCCCAGAAGGAGCGTATTTCAATCCTGACAGTCTGTCCATAGTGACAGCGGGCGGGGGAATTGTGACGGAGTTTTTGGAAATTCTGCCAGGGAATGTGGGCGTTCACGAAGCCAAGAATCCCAATTTTACCGTACAAAATGCACCTGGCGGATTATATGTAACGGCCATCTCGGATTTCAGCAATGTTGAGGTGGTGAATATGTTAGGCCAAACGGTATATGGCGGAAGAATGTCCTCAGGCAAGCATTTCATCCCATTGCAAAAGGGATTCTATGTTGTCCGCGCGGACGACTATGCCACAAAAGTTGTTGTTAATTAAATCGTTAGAATCATCTTTGCTCAGGGTGTTTTGTTCCCGATATTCATTTGCGCACAAAACTCATTTTTTTGAAAAATTCTCCGAAATCCACTCCGTTTTTCCCCTTCTCAAATCCATTACAAGGCAGTCTGATTAGTACATGACAAAAAATAAAAAATAATGGAATGGTTTCTGCGGCATTTCCTTCTTTTTCGCCTGCCATTTATTCCCGAAAAAAACGTATTTTTGCCAAAAATTAAAGCGCTCCGCCATTGCGATGATGGCGGACGCTAATTTGTTATTGTTGAACTATTTAGAAAGCTTATGCTCAATCCGAATTATTATTGTGTGATCATGGCTGGCGGCATTGGAGCCCGCTTCTGGCCCATGAGTTCCAGCGCTCTTCCCAAACAATTCCTGGACATCTTTGGTGACGGTTCCACGATGATTCAAAAGACATTCAACCGTTTTGTCCAGATATGTCCGCCCGAAAATATTTACATCGTCACCAGCAAAGCCTATAAGCACCTGGTCCAGGAGCAATTGCCCTTGGTCTCGGAGGACCGTATCCTGCTGGAACCCTATCGCCGCAATACCGCTCCCTGCATCGCTTACGCCAACTACAAAATCAGATCCAAGAACCCTAATGCTACCATTGTGGTGGCCCCTTCTGACCATCTTATTCTCATAGAAGATGTCTTTAAAGATGTGGTGTTGAAAGGTATGCAGGCGGCCACCGAAGACCAGTGTCTGCTCACCATCGGCATCCGTCCATCGTCTCCTAATACCGGTTACGGCTATATCCAATATGATGAGGAACAGGTATATCCACGCAATAATTCTATATACAAAGTCAAGACCTTTACCGAAAAACCGGCTTTGGAGATGGCCAAGAGCTTCATCGAGAGCGGTGATTTCCTCTGGAATGCTGGCATCTTCATGTGGTCTCTGCCTACCATCCAAAAGCAGTTCGAGGAATTTCTGCCCGATATCGACGATTTGTTCAAAGAGGGGGAAGGAATCTACAACACCCCGGAAGAGGAGGAGTTCATCGACCGGATCTATCAGGTCTGCCGCAATATCTCTATCGACTACGGCATTATGGAGAAAGCCAGCAACGTGCGCGTCTATGCCGCGGATTTCGGCTGGTCGGATGTGGGCACCTGGGGCTCTCTGTACGAGCTGAGCAAAAAGGATACCAATCTTAATAGTGTCAAGGGGTCGCGTGTTCGCCTCTATGATACCTCCAAGTGCATCATCCAGATGGCAGACAAGAAGGTGGCCGTCATCCAAGGATTGGAAGATTATATTGTCGTGGACACGGATGAGGTGCTCTTGATATGTCAGAAATCGGACGAACAGCAGATCCGGCAGTTTGTCACGGATGTGCAGACCGACTTCGGCAATAAGTATGTCTAAACACCAATAGGTTTCCGATGCATTGGGGTACTTTCCCATATCGGTTTTTGAAGAGGATGCTGTCTCTTGGCGTTCTCTTGTTTGTCATGTCGTTCGGGGCATTGGCTCAGCTGGACAGCACCCAGTCGAAGCAACTCAACGAGGTGCTCATCCAGGGCGAGGGGAGCCAGGGGTCGCTGGCCCAATTCTCCACGGCAGCCATCCAGACACTGTCGGCCAAAGAGATCCAGCACCTGCCCACCCTTCAGCTCTCTGATGCGCTGAAGTTCATGTCAGGCGTGGTGGTCAAGGATTACGGCGGCATCGGCGGCATGAAGACCGTCTCGGTGCGCGGGTTGGGCTCCCAGCACACCGGCGTGCTCTATGACGGCGTCCCGCTCACCGACTGCCAGACAGGCCAAATTGATTTGGGAAAGTATTCCTTGGAAAAACTCGGCTCTATCGCGCTGACCGTTGGCACTGACGAGCAGATCCTTCTGCCGGCGCGGGTGCACTCATACAGCAACCTCCTCAAACTGACCACTTTCCATACCCTTCCCGACCCGGATGAGCGTATTCAAGTCAAAGCCTCTTGCGTCACAGGCTCTTATGGACTGGTGTCCCCGTTCTTTCAACTCACCAGTTTGATGCCGAGTGAAAAGAACCCCCAGCGATATGTGTTGTGGAATCTGAGCGGTCGTTTTTTGAGGTCTCGCGGAGACTATCCCTATCTCCTGCACTATGGCGGGGTTACCGACAGCATCTCGCACGAGGAGAGGCAGAATACGGACATCAAGACCTGGGATGTGGAGGCCAATGTGCTGGTACAGTTGAAACAAGGGGAACAGCTCTCTTTCAAGGTTTACGGCTATGACTCCGACCTTGGTCTGCCCAATGCGACCATCTTCTATAATCTCGATGCCAAACAGCGATTGCACAACTTCAATTATTTCGGGCAGATGACCTACCGGAAATGGTTCAACAGCCGATGGAGCTACCTGCTCAATGCCAAGTTCAATTCCGACTACACCCATTATGTGGACTCTGCCTATCTCAACGAGGCCCACTGTCTGGATAACACCTATCAGCAATACGAGGGATACGTCTCCAATGCGGTCAGCTTCGCCCCCTTGCACCAAAAAGGGGAAGAGCCGGGTCGGGTGTTGCGCCACGACCTTCACTTAGGTCTGGCCAACGACCTGTTCTACAACCAGCTGGAGTCCGCCAATATCGACTACGAGCATCCTGCCCGTTTCACCACGCTGACCGCCTTGAGTGCGCGTTACGACAGTCGGCCGGTGACCATCAACGGAAACCTGCTCTTTACCACGGTCAACAACATGGCGCAGGACACCGCGGTCGGAAAGGCTTTCTTGCATCTCTCGCCGGCCTTGAGCATCTCTTGGCGAGCCCACAAGCACATCCAGCTGCGTGCTTTCTACAAGGACATCTTCCGGATGCCGACATTCAACGACCTTTACTATCGGGAGGTCGGCAACCTGTGGCTGAAGCCGGAGAAGACGCAGCAGTGGGACCTTGGCCTCATCGTGGAGACGCCCAAGCTGTGGCGCGGCACCTTCAATATGGCGGTCACGTTGGATGGGTATTATAATATTGTAAGGGACAAGATCGTGGCCTTCCCCACGCACAACCTCTTCTCGTGGAGTATGCTCAACTACGGGCTGGTGCATATTGCCGGTGCCGAGATGACCCTCAATGCCATATATACGATCAAGCGTGACTATCTGCTGATCATCCATGGCAGCTGTACCTATCAGTATGCGGTGGACCGCACCGATCCGGGGTATCCTACCTACGGGCATCAGATACCCTACACCCCGCGCTGGTCCGGGTCGGTGTCTGCCACCATCCATCTGCCTTTCGTCACCGTCTCCTATGCGTTGATGCTCTGCGGGGATCGCTATGCCTTGGGGGAGAACATTCCGGCCAATCTGGTGGCGGGCTATGCAGACCACAGCCTGTCCATCCAGCACGAGTCTCTCATCAAGGGCCACACCCTCGGCTTCAAGTTTGAGTTGTTGAATCTCTCCGACCGCAACTATGAGATTGTGCGCAACTATCCGATGCAGGGATCCGGCTTCCGCCTCAAGATGTATTATCAGTTTCACTAATCCACGATAGGGAGAAAAAAAAGAGCCTCGGGAATCCGAAGCTCTTTCCGTATGAGTGTCTTGTCCGATTACTCCTCTGCCATGAGCAGTTCCAGCATGGCGATGGCGGAGGTGGCGATGGGTGTTCCCGGTCCGAAGATGGCCGCCACGCCGCAGTCGTACAGGAACTGATAGTCTTGCGGAGGGATGACGCCACCCACGGTGATGATGATGTCCTCGCGGCCCAGCTTCTTGAGCTCCTCGATCACTTGCGGAACGAGGGTCTTGTGACCGGCGGCCAGGGAGGAGACGCCGAGGATGTGGACGTCGTTCTCGACAGCCTGTTTGGCAGCCTCTGCCGGAGTCTGGAACAGCGGTCCCATATCCACGTCGAAGCCGATGTCGGCATAGCCGGTGGCTACCACCTTGGCACCACGGTCATGGCCGTCCTGGCCCATCTTGGCTACCATTACTCTGGGGCGACGGCCCTCTTTCTTGGCGAACTCGTCGCACATCTTGCAAGCCTTCTTGAAGGCTTCGTTGCTTTGTTGTTCTGCACTATACACGCCTGAAATCAGATTTATTTTTGCTTTATAACGGCCGAACACCACTTCGAGGGCGTCGGAAATTTCACCTAAGGAGCAGCGGGCACGGGCGGCCTTGATGGAGAGGTCGAGCAGGTTGCCTTCGCCGGTGCGGGCGCACTCGGTCAGGGCGTTCAAGGCTGCCTTTACCTCGTCATCGTTACGGTTGGCGCGCAACTCAGCCAGACGCTTGAGCTGTGCTTCGCGCACGGTGGTGTTGTCCACCTCGAGGGTCTCGATGGGAGACTCTTTGTCGAGTTTGTACTTGCTGACGCCGATGATGGCCTCCTTGCCGGAGTCGATACGGGCCTGCTTGCGGGCAGAGGCCTCTTCGATACGCATCTTCGGCACGCCAGTCTCGATAGCCTTGGCCATGCCGCCCAGGGATTCAATCTCCTGGAGGTGTTTCCAGGCACGGTGGGCAATCTGATGGGTGAGGCTCTCCACATAGTAGGAGCCAGCCCACGGGTCGATGGACTTACATATCTTGGTCTCTTCTTGGATATAGATCTGCGTGTTACGGGCGATACGGGCGGAGAAGTCGGTCGGCAGGGCGATGGCCTCGTCCAACGCGTTGGTGTGCAGCGACTGGGTGTGGCCCAGGGCGGCGCCCATAGCCTCCACACAGGTACGGCATACGTTGTTGAAAGGATCCTGTTCGGTGAGCGACCAGCCGGAGGTCTGGCTATGCGTACGCAGCGCCATAGACTTCGGATTCTGCGGGTTGAACTGTTTCACGATCTTGGCCCACAGCATACGGGCAGCGCGCATCTTGGCAATCTCCATGAAGTGGTTCATGCCGATACCCCAGAAGAAGGACAAGCGCGGCGCGAAGTCGTCCACACTCATACCTGCGTTGACACCGGCGCGGAGGTACTCCAGACCGTCGGCCAACGTGTAGGCCAACTCGATGTCGTCCGTGGCGCCGGCCTCCTGCATATGATAACCGGAGATGGAGATGGAGTTGAACTTGGGCATGTTCTTGGAGGTGAACTCGAAGATGTCGGCGATGATCTTCATGGATGGCAACGGAGGATAGATGTAGGTGTTACGCACCATGAACTCCTTCAAGATGTCGTTCTGGATGGTGCCCGACAGCTTGTCCATGCTGACGCCCTGCTCCTCGGCGGCGAGGATGTAGAAGGCCAGGATGGGCAGCACGGCGCCGTTCATCGTCATGGAGACGGACATCTTGTCCAACGGGATCTGGTCGAAGAGGATGCGCATGTCGAGGATGGAATCCACGGCCACACCTGCTTTGCCCACATCACCCACCACGCGCGGATGGTCCGAGTCGTAGCCTCTGTGGGTCGCCAAGTCGAAGGCGATGGACAGACCCTTCTGGCCCGCGGCCAAGTTGCGGCGGTAGAAGGCATTGGACTCTTCGGCGGTGGAGAAACCCGCATATTGACGGATAGTCCAAGGGCGGAACGCATACATCATGGAGTAGGGACCATGGAGGAACGGCGGGATACCCGCAGCATAGTTCAGATGCTCCATGCCTAAAAGGTCATCCTCACCATACACCTGCTTGACGGGAATCTGCTCGGAAGTCAGCCAATCCGTGGAGATGCCATGCTCTTTCTCCCACTCGCGGAAGTCTTTCTTTTCTCTTGTAGTTTGCTTGAAATCTACATTACTAAAATCACAACGCATAATCTAATTGCACTTTCTTGTTTTAGAGCGCAAAAATACAAAAAAAATGGTACGATTTCTCAGTGCGAAAGTTTTTGGCCAACCAGGAGGAGATAATAGTGAAGAGTTGTCAGTTGTCAGTTGTCAGTTAGGAGTTAGAAGTTTGGAGTTAGAAGTTCTCCTCCCTGCTCCTCCCTTCTCCTCCCTTCTCCTCTTTCTCCTCTAATCGCCTCATCGGTAAACGGTAAACGGTAAACCGTAAACTTTCAACCCTTTACCCCCTCTTAGCATCATAGCTTCATCACCTTTCCCGACTGCACGGTGCCGTCTGACATCTGTGCACGGAGGAGGTAGAGGCCGCCGTGGAGACTATGCATGTCGAAGGTGCCGAGGAGATCATTGATTTCGTATGTGGCCACAATGCGCCCGAAGGAGTCGTAAACCATGATTATTTCTATTAGCACACCCCCTGTGGACTCCACGGTCACGGTGCCGTCCGTGGGGTTGGGATATAGGGAAAGTCCAGAGTTTTCTATATTATGCAGCGTAACACCTTCCATATCCCGCATAGGATCACTAGGTTGATTTGCCAAGTCCACAGGTTTTCTTTGAACCGGGAGGGAACGGGAGCCATTGTTTTCGTCACACGAAGCGCAGGGTTCGATTTTGGCGGTGAACACACTTCCGCTCTCTGCGGTGAAACCAGGTTGCAATACTATCTCCCTGTGTGCCACATATTCCGAAGTGTCTCAATCCGACAAGGATGCGGGAACTTGTGCGAAAAGCACAACACAGGAACAGAGAAATGACAGTGTGTAAAAGAATTTTTTCATGATGTTCAAAAGTTTAGAGACACACCGACTCCGTACCGGGTGGGGCCGAAAGACAGGGATGGCGAGTTAGATTTCTGATTGTAATCAGCCACAATGCGGTCAATTTTTTTATGGCTATCCAGGGTTAATACAAGGGCGGGGGTGAAAAAAAGGATGGCAGAGCCCACGGCGATTCCAGCAGAAATCTTGGCAAAAACAGGGCTCATATCCACCACTTCATGCCCTTCTGGATTGTGTGGCGGATGCAGGGCGGACACTATTAAAGTTCCGCAAGCGTATCCCATAAAACAGGTTGTCACGACTCCTCCTACGGCCCACAAAGTGATGGCCGATACATATTCCCGACGGGCCTTATAGTACATGTTGAAGTTCTCCGGTGAAAGGATATATAATGATGACTGCAAGGAAATTTTTTCCAAACTGTGCATATCACAAAGATGCCCATGGTGTCTTGCCAGTTGCATGGGATAAGCACCTGTACTATCTGACTCTTGAGCGTTCAACATCAAAGCAAACGCTATGATGGTAAGTGTGAATACTGTCTTTTTCATGTTTTTCAGAATTTCAAGGTTAAACCAAGCCCGTGCCCATTTAGGCCTAGGGAAAGGGATCTGCCGTTGTTGTATCCTGTCGCCACTCGGTTCAGCTTCATGTGGCTGTCGACTGTGAGGACCACTGCTGGTATCAGCGCCACTGCTGTTAAGGCAAACGTGCATATAAAGGGAGTATAATAAAAAGTAGAAGCCATTAGCGAGTAATTTGGCATATTTCTATGCTCTGCCATTGCTATGGATAAAGATGCGATAGCTCCCGCTCCGAAGATCGCCCACATGGAAATGGAGGCCGTGTATTCCGCGCGTGCTTTGCAATAGGTGAAGAACGAATCCTTGGTGAGCATGCTGCCCAGAGCGGGCACATCCAGCTTCTTCAGAGTGGATGCATTATACAAGTTCCCATGCCGGTGCGTCAGCGTCACTCCGGGCAAGTCTTCGCTGTTTGTCTGTGAGAACAATAGTGTTGAAAACAATATTATGCACCCCAGCAATAAGATCTTTTTCATCTCTCTCCTCCTTCCGTTTTCAGTT
Source organism: Bacteroidales bacterium (assembly GCA_017615595.1). Taxonomy (GTDB): domain Bacteria; phylum Bacteroidota; class Bacteroidia; order Bacteroidales; family WCHB1-69; genus F23-D06. Next base: position 3,933 of record JAFZZT010000022.1, on the reverse strand, counting down.
CGTCAATCTGCTTTTGAAGGTCTAGGATGTAGAGCGTGAGCTCCTCGATCTTCTGTAATAGCAGGGCGTTCATTTCGCCCAGTTCCACTCCGTTCTGCTGCACCTCCTCTGCGGATGGGATGTCGGGCAGATGTCTGTTCTCGTCCACATAGCTGCCAAGATCCTTCAGAGTCATCAGGTCGTATTCTTTGCCGAACACATAGTCGGGCCAGCATGGGCTTCCGCTCAACGACACCCGCACCTCCTTGGCGCACACCGTCCCGTTCACCGTCAACTTCTCCTGCGGGGTGTTCGTCCCGATGCCCACGTTGCCGTCATTGGAAAGAAACAGGGCGTTGTTGAAACCGTTGTAGCCCGTCTCCCATGTTTTCCAGAAATTCAAGCCGTAGCCCTCGTTCTCAGTGTTGCAGTACTCGATCCCCCACGAACCTGCCGGGTCGGTGTCGCTGGCGGCGGAACCAAACAATATGGAACCGTTGGTGGAGCCTGGCGCCCGCGAGGAGGTCTTGGTTATCAAGATGTTGTGGTCCACCACATGGATCTTCTGCTTGGGGTACTGGGTGTTGAACCCCACATACCCGTTTGTGTCCACCACAAAGCCGTTGCCGTTGTTGAAGACGTTCAGGTTGGCCTTTTCCAACTGTGAGATGGTGACTGCCAGGGAGGACTGGAAAATCTTGAACCCGTCAGTGGTCGTGCTGCCCGTTGAGGGGTTCGTCATCTGGAAGGTGGTGGGAACGGGTCTCGGATTGGCTGATTGCGAACCATGAATGTGCAGGTTTGAGACGGGTGACGTGGTTCCGACACCTAAATAGGGATTGTCGTGAAGCAACGCCATCCGGACAGTGTTATTGGTGCCGAACAGGAGAGGGACAGCATTCGTGGTGCCCACAAAACTGGACGAGGTGGCGTCCGAGTTGCCTGAAAGCAACCAGGATGTGTTCTGGGCGGCGGCGAAGAGAGTCACTGTCAGCAGCAGGGCTGTCATCAGCCAGTGCATTTTTGCGGTCTTGGATTCTGTCGTTTTCATTGTGATGCGTTTTTATAAGATTTGACTTTAGCTGTTAGCCATTAGCTATTAGTTGTTGGCTGTTAGCCGTTGGCTTCTTAACTTCTTAGTTTCTTAACTTTAAAAAATTCGGGTTGCAATAATAAGAATTTTTTCTCACTCATTGCTATACGCCGGCTCTTCGGTGAAGGTGAGTCCTGTGAAGGTGAACTGGAGGGTTACGGTGGCTCGGGTTCTTTCCAATTCTTCGTTTTTTATCTATTTTTATGCCAGTAAAACATTTTAAAAGCTAACACCAAGCTTGAATGTGAAACCCGTAAGCAACGGCACATCCATACCATAACTGAACCCTCCATATAAACAATGCTTTTCTGTCAGTTTGTAATTGACACCCGCAAAAAAGGAAGCAAAAACTCCGAAATCGGATGACATTTGTATAGGTTGACACCCTCTGTAGCTTTGAGGAACATCTAGAATGCATATTGCTCCAGCACTGAGCATAAGCAATGGACTCCATTTGGTCTTGGCCATAATAATGTAACGGAAATTGACATATAGACGGAAAAAGAACTCATCAACATTAAAAAACTCGTCATAATTGGCAAAGTGTTCCACTCCTCTATAATCCAAATAGTCGAAACTTAGTCCGCCACCCAAAATCAGGTGAGGATTGAACTGCTTCCCATACACCTCATGGATGCCGATTCCGGCTCCGAATCTGTTGGAGTTAAAGTTAAACAGACCATCCAACTCGACAGCATGGTAGGCATGCGTCTTTAAGGAAATGGTATCTGCCTCTTGTGCCTGCAAAATCAACACAAAGGAGACCATCGTCAAGATAAAAGCACTTCTTTTCATGTTAGTCCTAGAGATTAGAATGTTATTTGTCTATTTATTGACAGTTTCTATTATGTAGGTATAAAGCGTCATCAGAACCCCGCGCTTCCGTCATATCATTGGATTTAACGTTGTATATTGAATAAAGGTCATTTTTCCTAATTCTAAATCTCTCTCCAACACCATAATCGTAATTATTGACTTTCTTATTATATACAGTAAGTCCATTAGGATAAATATGCTCAAAATTATCACATAAACGATTTGTGCTATGTGTAATAACACCACCAAAAGAATTTTCAATAAATGAAGCTTTTTCTCTTTTCCAATTACCACTTAGTTTCTTTTTATAATGAATCGTTTTTACTACTATTCGATGAAAAGGCCAGATATTATATGTTGAAAAAGTATGAGTGATTTTATATTCATTATCCAAAGATATGACCGTCATTGTGTCCTTTGAGAAGTTTTTGCAACAATTACCTGTGCCTGAGACAGGCATAATCATCGAATTGGTCGCAACACAACCATCAGAATATTGTATGGTTACGTTAACGTTGAAACGCCCATCATTCTCAAACAACACTGTTGGTTCTGCCTCTTGAGAGGTCTCCCCATTCCCAAAAGACCAATTATAACTCACAATCTCCGCATCTTCATCGCAGTGATGAGGATATAAACCAAATTCACAAAGTAACCCATCATCGGTTGTTGTTGAAACTGGCTGTGAAAAAAACACAATACAATCTGACACTCTTATACTATAAGAACATTGTAAGACATCTCCGTTTCTCAAACTGATGATCGCCTCTATGTTATATAATCCGGACGACTCATATTCGTGAGTTGGAGTTAAGTCTGAAGATGTCGTTTGATCGCCAAAATCCCAATATATGGACTCTATACTCCCAAGATGTGAAAGTACATCAAAATAAAAGGTCCGTGGACAATGATCGTCTACCATGTCCACAATCAATCGCATGTAATCACATGGATTTTCGTCGTTGTCAAGATCTTCGACAGATTTGCTTTCAATAATAGGTCTGGCAATGTTTTCCTTAAAAGCTTTAAACGTGCCGTGAAATTCTCCAAAGTTATACCAGAAAGATAGGACGGAACTTAAATTATTAAAGTTTTTATTGGGTATGACAATTTGTTGTTCTTCTCCATATAGATATATGTTGTTATCAATTACAATGGCATTGTTTGTGTTAAGAAAACTCCTCATATAATCTGAAACTATATGATGATAATCAGGATTGTAGAGGAGATTTACGCCACTTCTGTGCTCTAAGGTTAATAGTTCTGCTTCGATTTTACTTCGGAGTGAAGAAAAATTTAAGTAGGCATTGAAAACATAAAGTATAGGATTGTTTGGAAAACTATCCTCAACCTGGAAGATTAAATAATCTTGCGCATTGTTTATTAACGAATCAACCTTTTGAGAATAAAAAATAAGCGTGTCATACAACAACGAAAGGATTGTATCATTAGGTATTTCAAGTATATTATATGTAGCATTGTTATGTATTCCCAGGGAATCTATACAATTTAAAAAGTTTTGCACTTCATTTTTAGTTAAAAATTGATTTATCAGAACGGTATCATAAAAACCAGACTCAACCTGAAGAGGATTATCACTCTCGCTCAATACTTGCTCATGAAAATACGATTGAGCATGACCGCAGAAAAAATACAATGTGAACAATAAAAGAAACAAGTACTTTTTTTTCATAACGAATAACAATTTAAGAATAAAACAATGTTTTTATACTCTTGGTGTAGAATATTGTCAACGAATAATTTACTCATTACTATACGCCGGCTCTTCGGTGAAGGTGAGTCCGGTGAAGGTAAACTGGAGGGTTACGGTATCGCGGAAAACCAGCTGCGCTGGGATGTTCAGATAGGCGAACCCAACCTCTTCTGGACACTGCAGCGAGCGGGCCGGCATGTTGCAAAAGTCTTCGGAAGTAAGCCCGAGGGTGTCCAGCGTGGTCATGGTGTAGCCGCCCTCCACCTCCTGCAGCGCCACACGGGAGGAAGTCAGGCACTCGTTCCCTGCCCCTTGGCAGTCCACATGCCTC
>JAFZZT010000005.1 GCA_017615595.1 Bacteroidales bacterium | reverse complement strand
TGCGAATCTCCAAAGAAATTTTTCCTTGAGTATTTGCTACATCTTTCCTCATTCTTTCAATGTACTCTCCCCAATTCCTCGCGCCTCTGTTTCCCTCTCAATTGGGACCGCAAAAATAGTGTTTTTCACAATAGGTTGTACTACCTCCAACCAAAAAAAATTACTTTTTCTTCCAACTCACTGATAACCAGTGAGAAAAAATTTTGTTTTTTCGTTTTTTACCCTGTTTCAAACCCCAAAATCACCCGTTTTTCGGCGTTTTTGGGGTGTTTTTTGCACCCCTTGAAGGGCCATTTTCGGAGAGTTTTCAGAAAAAACCGCAAAAACCGATCATTTTTAACCGCTGAAAAATACTCAAAACCCGGGTGGACGGGAGAGAATGGAAAGGGGTCTCCTCTGTTTATCCTAATTATATATACTATAAATTAAGTAAAAATGACCGATCCAGATGGCGTGGGACGCCGATCAGTCTTGGCTGACACGATACCTGGGGTGATACGAGGCTATATTGCTGCGGATATAGTCTTGGTCAAGATGCGTGTATATCTCTGTGGTGGTGATGCTCTCGTGCCCGAGCATCTGCTGCACCGCACGCAAATCCGCTCCTCCCTCAATCAAATGTGTGGCGAACGAGTGCCGGAAGGTGTGCGGACTGATGGTCTTCTCTATCCCCGCCTCTTGCGCCCATTTCTTCACCAACATGAAGACCATCTCGCGGGTGAGATGATGTCCCCGGCGGTTCAAAAAGACGTAGTTTTCTTCCCCTTTCTGGATTTTCAACTGTTTTCTGGCGCCTTCAAGATACAGGTTTACAGCTTTGCTGGCCATCTCCCCGACAGGCACCAGCCGTTCCTTGTCGCCCTTGCCGACCACGCGGATGAAACCTTCGTCAAAAGAGAGATTGGAAATCTTCAGCGTCACCACCTCGCTGACCCGAAGGCCACAGCCATACATGATCTCCACCATGGCCTTGTTGCGATGCCCTTCCGGCTTGCTAAGGTCTATCACCCCGATGATGGCCTCTATCTCCTCTATGGAGAGCACATCGGGAAGGTGCATGCCTATCTTGGGTGCATCCAACAACGCGGTGGGATTCTCTCCATCAGGCAAGATTCCGTCATAAACAAGGAAAAAATAGAAGGCTTTCAGTCCCGACAAAATCCGGGCTTGAGAGCGCGGGGTCATGTTGATATCGTAGAGATTCTGCAAAAAACCTTTGAGCTGTTCGGTAGTGGCTTTCTCGGGAGGAGTATCGCCAAGATAGTCCAGCAACAACTCCACATCATGGACGTAGGCTTCCACGGTGTTCTGGGAGTTGTTGCGTTCCAATATCAGATATTGGCGGAACCGATCTACAAGAGACTTCATCGGATATCTTTTTCAATCTCAACACGGAGCATATTGAGGGCAGCGCGGGCGGCACGTTCTATGATTTGCTGGCGGCCCATCCGCTTGCCGAACTGGAACTTTCGTGTCACCAGGCGCACGGGCGTGGCCACCGCGATCCATACCGTGCCCACGGGCTTCTCCTCCGTGCCGCCGTCAGGACCGGCGATGCCGGAAGTGGCCACCGAATAATCCACATCCAGTAGTCCCATCACATTGAGGGCCATATCGCTGACCACCTCCTCGCTTACGGCCCCGCGCTTGCGCAAGTTGTCTTCCCGCACATTCAGAATGTCTCTCTTGACCTCGTTGCTATAGGAGACCACAGAACCTTGGAAGTACCGGGAGCTGCCCGGCACCGAGGTGATGAGATGGGCGATATAGCCACCCGTGCAGCTCTCCGCCGTGGCCAGCCGACAATTCCGCTTCAACAGCAGTCTGCCGACCACCTCCTCCACTTCAATGTCTTCATCGGTGAAGGCATATTCGCCCACCACCTGTTTCAGTTGTTGAAACTGACCATCCAGGGTCTCTTGCAAGGCCGTAGCATCCTCCCCTCTGCCGGTGAGACGCAGCCGGATGATGCCCGGCTTGGGAAGATAAGCCAACGAGAGATTCTCCGGCAGTTGTTTTTCATAGTCTTCCAATAAGTCTGAAAGACCGCTTTCGGTAATGTTGGTGCATTGCAAGACTCGATATTGGATGGAGTGCTGGTCGGCACGGCGAGCCTGAAGGCGAGGGAGCACCTCCTCTTTGATCAGCCGTTCCATCTCAAAGGGGACGCCAGGCAACATGATCAGCACCTTGCCCTCTTCTTCTATCCACAATCCCGGTGCGGTGCCCAATGGGTTGGGAAGCACCACGGAACCTTCCGGCACGGCGGCCTGCTGGCGGTTGGTCTCCGTCAACTCCATACCTCTGTCGGCGAAGCGCTGGGTGACAGCCTGCAGGGAGGCTTCGTCTATCACCAACGTCTTGTGATACAGGTCGCAGACCACCTTCTTGGTGATGTCATCCTTGGTGGGTCCGAGACCACCGGTCATGATGATCAAATCTGTTTTCTCAAAAGAGGAAGCTATTGCACCACGAATAGCCTCTCCCGCATCTCCGATGGTCAGCACTTCCTGCATCTCGATTCCGGCCAAAGCCATCTGCTGGCCGATAAACGCGGCGTTGGTGTTCACCACCTGCCCAATCAATAATTCGTCTCCAATATTAATCAGTATCATGTTGTTGTAATTCTAGAATTTCTACTTTTTGCTGCATCTGCTGCAGATATGGATGGTCGGGATATCGTGCCGACAGCGTGTCCGTCAACATTTTCAAAAGGTCAAAATCTCGTTGGTTATCAAAGAAGCGCAGTCGGTTATAGCTTTGATAAAAAGCCACATAGGAAGCCATGTCTGAAGGATGCTCCTGGATAAAATGACGGAGAAAACGGGTGTGTTGGTCTATCAGTTCCAGATATTGAGCTTGCAGACTTGCGCGTAATGAGTCGTTGGAGATATCCTGCTGGTACGCTTCCCACAAAGGTTGCACCTGTTGGACAAAGACCGTTTGCGCGCTATCCAAGGAGGACATCAGGCTGGCGTTGCGGCTGCCGGAAGCCCTGTAGGTCTGTATCAGGTTTTTCGCATCAGCGGTGATATGAATCTGATCGCCCCGTTGTGCCATAGTGGTCAAAGTGTTGTCTTCTTCCAGGCTTAGCTGATACAACATCGGCTGAGCCAGTATCTGTTGTTGTTCTTCCGTGGAGGCTTGCAGCACGAACTCAAAATGTCCGTTATGCATCCGCATGGAGTCCAACTTCACGACATAGCCGCCTTTGTCCAGGCGGGCCAGCCGGATCACACGATTGCCGCCGTGTTGTATCTCACCGCTGATGACTGTCTGCTTGTTCGATGAGTTACAAGCAACCAGACTGCAGCCCAGCATCAACAACAGGATGAAATGCTTACAGATATCAACGGGATTACTCATGACAGGTCGTTAGGGTTAGCAAAGAGTCTTGTGGGTGCGGCGATGGCATTTCACAACCGCAGTTGCGATCCCGGCGATGGCGTGGACTGCCTACTATTTTACGGGAACAAGACGTGGCCAGCAGCGCCAACACAACCAAAATCCAAATCGTTTTTTTCATATTTTCCTTGAAATGAGGCGGCAAAATTACAAAATATACGCTGAAATAACGGCAAAAAAGCGGTTTTATTTTTTTGTTGGAGCGTATCATATTTTTTGTATTTTTGCAGCCCGCTAAGCCGAAGTGGCGGAATCGGTAGACGCGTTGGTCTCAAAAACCAATGAGGTAACACTCGTGCCGGTTCGATCCCGGCCTTCGGTACTAAGAGAGGAAGTTTTGCAACTTCCTCTCTTTCTTTTATTTACACACTGTCTTTTACTCCACCCTTAGCCGCCGGTGATTGCGGAACTTGTTCTGCTGCGCCACCAAACGGACCTGCTCGGTCGTCTGCGGGTCAAAGAACGATTCTGCGACTTTTTCCTCGATATACTCCACCGCCAAGTCATTGGGATGGTAAAGATCCTTGGCATAGAACCGATAGTCGCGCAAGTCGTCCATCAAATACTCGTATGATGGAAAATAGAAGGTGTGCTCGTTGTCCACCAGCTTCTCCGTGGCCAACAGCAACACCGCCTTGCTGAGCGTGTTCTCGTGCAACCCGTCTCCCACATGGCGCACCGGACTGACGGTGAAGACAATCTTCAGGTCGGGACGGACGGCCAACAGCTGATCGATGGTATCCTTCCACTGCGTCACAATCTGCTTCTCGGAAAGACGAAAACGCTGGAATTGATGGTTGGGGATCTTGTGACAGTTGGAGACGATCAGATCACGGGGGATGAATTTATAGCAGAAAGCCGTGCCGAAAGTGATGAACAACACGTCTGTGCGATGGAGAAAACCAGAGGCCAGCTCCAGCTGTTCCATGATATTCTGCTCAAAGTCCTCAAAGTTCTCGCGGGAGAAGCGTCCGTGATGGGCAAAGCTCACCCATAGATCCCGGGTTTTGTAAAAATACCGGTCTTTGTCGAACAGGTCTGGATTCATCAACAGACGCAGGGAGCGCTCAATGGAGATGGGGTTGAAGAGCACGCCGAAAGGATTGGAGTTCACGTTGAACTGATGGCGGGCAAAATAGTTGCCTATATTGTCCGAAAAACAGGAACCCAGCAGCATGATGGTGCTGTTGTAATCAATCTTGAACGGGTATTCCGGAGCGGGTATGTTGGATCTGAAAAGCATATTCTCAATTATTTAGGGATGATCAATTTGGCAAATTTCAACATCAGGGTCTTGGTGCCGACCGAATCGAAGACGACCACGGCGCGGGCATCGTTGTTTTTGTTTTCGGTAGATTGGACGGTGCCATAACCGAAGGAGGCGTGATAAACCCGAACGCCGGGCTGTATCTGGTCGTTGGTGGCCAGGGTGCCGATCTGGTCGGTCTTGACCTCCTGTTTGCTCTTGACGCGGGGCGCGGCGGGAGCACTGGACGTGGTGCGCGGGCGCGAATAGGAGGTGCGGGCAAAAGAGAAGCTGTCATCATGACGCTCTTTGGAAAACAACCCCTTGCCGGCTGAGGCCTTCTTGGTGACGTTCAGATATTGCTCCGGAATCTCTTCCAAAAAACGACTCTCCTCGCAAAACTCCAACGAGCCGAAACGATAGCGGGACTGCGCACAGGTAAGGATAACCTGCTTGCGGGCACGGGTGAGCGCCACATAGAACAGACGCCGCTCTTCCTCTATCTCCGACAAGGTGTTCACACTCAACGCGGAAGGGAAGAGGTTCTCTTCCATGCCGGAGATAAAGACATAGTCGAACTCCAATCCCTTGGCAGAGTGAATGGTCATCAGCTTGACCTTGTCCTCGTCATCCTCTCCTTTGTTTTCGTCCGTATCGCTGAGCAACGCCACAGACTCCATGAAATAATCCAGAGAGGGAAAATACTCTTCTATCAGTTCGCCCGTCTGCTCATTGAACATGTTGTCGGGGGGATTGTCGATGAAAGACTTGGCGGCATCCAGCAGCTCCTCTACATTGTCGAGGCGCTCTTTCTCGTCCGGAATCTCCTTCAACGCCTTGGCAATGCCCGTTTTCAACACCACCTGCTTAGCCAGCTCGTAAGCGTCTGTCTTCTTCAACTGGGCAGAAAATCCTTTGATCAGATCGGTAAATTCAATCAGACGATTGGCTGTCGGACCGTTCACCGGCAACTGGTATCCGGCTGGATCAGACATCACATCCCAGATATGGGCTCCCTTTTCATTAGCGGTGGCTAAAATGCGGGAAAAGGTGGTGTCGCCGATGCCGCGCTGCGGGTAGTTGATGACACGCCGCAACGACTCCTCGTCATAATGGTTGATGATCAGACGGAAATAGGCCAGCACATCCTTGATTTCCTTACGCTTGTAAAAAGAGAGGCCACCCAGGATCTTGTATGGAATATGACGTTTCACAAAAGCCTCCTCCAGAGACCGAGACTGCACATTGGTTCGGTACAAGACCGCGAACTGCTTGTTGTCGGCATGCTCATTCATCTTGATTTCAAAGATGCTGCTGGCAATGGTGGAAGCCTCCTCTTTGTCGCTAGCAGTTCTCAGCAACTTGATCTTGGAACCGATCTCATTTTGAGAAAACACCTCTTTATGTATCTGATTTTTATTGTGTTTGATAATCTCGTTGGCCGCATTCACGATGTTTTGCGTGGAACGGTAGTTTTGCTCCAGCTTATAGGTGGCGGCATTGGGATAGTCACGGCGGAAGTTGAGGATGTTCTGGATGTCGGCGCCACGGAAACTGTAGATACTCTGGGCATCATCGCCCACCACACAGATATTCTGGTTGAGGGCCGCCAGCTTCTTGATGATCAGATACTGCGCGAAGTTGGTGTCCTGATACTCATCCACCAAGATATAATGGAAGCGCTGCTGATATTTGTACAGAATCTCCGGGAAATCGCGCAGCAAGACGTTCATATAGTAGAGGATATCATCAAAGTCCATCGCGTCTGCATTCTTCAGGCGAGCATTATAGACCTTGAAAATCTGCGCCAACATCGGTTTTCCGGCCCGTTTGTCGGCCTGCTGGATCTCGTTGTCATTGGCATACTCCTCCGCCGACATCAGGCTGGTCTTGGCGGAAGAGATGCGGTTGAGAGCCAGGGAAGCCGTATAGACTTTCGGATCAAGATTGAGCTCTTTGATGATGCTCTTTAACAAAGATTTGGAATCATCGGTATCATAGATGGTGAGGTTGTGGGTATAACCCAGACTCTCCGCCTCGATGCGAAGGATGCGGTAAAATACGGAGTGGAAGGTGCCCATGGTTACGGCTTTGGCTTTGTCGCCACCCACCAGATCCACAATACGTCCGCGCATCTCCGCTGCCGCCTTGTTGGTAAAGGTGAGCGCCATGATACGGTACGGACTGATGTCGTGCATCAACATATAGGCTATCCTGTAGGTCAGGACGCGCGTCTTGCCCGAACCGGCGCCTGCCAACACCATAATAGGACCATCTATCTGTTTTACAGCCTCTTGTTGCTGTCTGTTTAACGAGGATAATAAATTTTCTTCTCTCAACATTTCATTCTCAATAAAAATGCAAAAATAAACTTTTCAAGGGTATTTTGTTGTTAATACGCTGTTAATAAAAAATTATTTTATTTGTATTGATTTTCGTATTTTTGCGGTGTGTGAGACAACGTTCAAAGGCAACCGGTAGTCCCTCCTTTTTTTTCTAATCACACTTGTTCCCTCCTACTATTGGCAATTACTCTTTTAAAAAATCCGGTTGCCTTTGTTTTTGTTTTCTTTCATATCATTTGGATTTTCAGGGAATTTGTTATATTTTTGGTTTTTTAAAATAGGGTGTAATAAAAGAGACCTTTTTTTCGTCTTTAGGGTGTGAATGCGAAAATGAACATAGAATCCATTCTGGAGGGTTGTCTGAAGCATGACAGGAAGGCACAATACGCATTGTATCAAGAGTTTGCGCCGAAGATGCTCAGTGTCTGCCGTAGATACTGCAACTCTCAAGAAGAGGCGGAAGACATTATGATGGAGGGTTTTATGAAAGTTTTCCAGAAATTGGATCTTTATCAGAAAAGGAACGATTGTTCTTTCTATTCGTGGATAAAGAGCATTATGGTGAATCTGTCCATAGACTATTTGCGGGCGCATCGGCGGCAATATGAAATGGAGATGTCGATGGATTTGGGCACCATGGAGGATGTTGCGGGGGAGATAGTCACCAGCCTGGATGCGAACCAGATCTTGAAGATGATGGACGAGATGCCGGAGAAGCAGCGGCTCGTATTCAACTTAAGAGAGGTGGAAGGATATGAGTTTGAAGAAATAACAGCGATAACCGAGGAGCCCATCAACACGGTGCGGGTGCATCTGTTCAGGGCCCGACAGTGGTTACAGAAACGAATCAAAGAAGAAGAAAAAAGACACGGATGAACAACATCAAAGACATATTAGAGACTCATGAGATGACGCCATCGGACCATTGCTGGCAGCAGCTAAGTCAGCGCTTGGACCAGCTGACGCCGCAGGCGGAGGGCAGCGCTTCTGACAGCGGAGCCTCGGCCACTCATGGCGCCACGAACTCCATGGCCCGTGTCGCAACGGTTGCCAAGAGCAAGCTCATCTTGGCGATGGTCGGTCTTGGCATCGCGGGCGGCGTCATCACCCTGACCACCGTGGCCCTTCTCAAAGACTCCCCCACCCCGCCCACCTCCGCACCTGCCACCACCATCGTGACTAACGACACCGTGACGACCGATAGCGAACCCGAATCAACATACCAGCCCACGCTAACAGAAAGTGCTCCAGCAGTGTCCCGTAACGAGATGGTGAGCACGGAACCTCCGGCGGAATCCAACCCCTACGATCATCCTTCGGTGGTCAGTACACCACAACCCGCGCCCGCCATCGTGGAAACGCATCCCACAGCGCCCTCCCCGCACCCACTGGCACCGCAAAACCCAATGGCGCTGCCCACCAACGTGACCCTACCCTCCCAGCAGGTCATCTCGGCGCAAGCAGACCCTGTGGTCCAAGAACATCCTGAGGTGCTGGACACTCCAGAAGCCCTCCAAAAACTGGAAATCCCGAATGTGTTCACGCCCAATGGCGATGGCATCAACGACCTCTTCGTCATCCGGGGCAGCGACCATTGCGCCAAACGCCAACTGACCGTCCGCGACCGCAACGGAAGAGTCGTCTATCAATCCAATCTATACGAGAACAACTGGGACGGTGGCGACTGTCCGGACGGGACCTACTTCTACCAGTTCACCTTCGGACTCCACCAGTTTGAAGAAACCCTGCAGGGCTCCGTGACCATTATTCGGAAGTAATCTGCTGCAAATAGGCAATCGCCTGCAGGTTGCGCGGCGTCACGATGTCTATCCACGAACTTTCAATGGGATACACCTTGTGGTTTTTCACCGCCCGCAACAGGGTGTAAGGATAAAGGGAACAGAAGTTCTCCATATCCTCCTTGCGCACCACTATGATGTCCGGATCCTCTTGGAATAGAAATTCGCGACTGACATTCCAGGTGGTGACCTCCTCGCCCACGTTGCGGCAGCCCGCCAACTCGATGATCTGATGGATATGGCTGCCTTTGGGGGCTGTGAAATCGCCCGTTTCGCCAAATCCAACCACATAATAGACACTCTTGGGCGCTTCCTGACGGCAGACATTCTGCTGACGGAAGTGTTCCAAGGTCTTTTGCCAGCGGTCCGCCTCCACCTTGGCCGCAGAGTCTTGAGCTGTGATTTTGCCTAAATTCAGCATCAACGTGGAGATGCCGGTAATGTCCGACTCCTCAATCAGTGCAATGACGGGAATGTTCAGTTTCTCTATCTTGTCTACATCCTCCTGCGAGACCATGGACCCGATGAGGACTACATCAGGATGCAAAGAGAGAAGCGTCTCCATGTTGATATTCTGCATCCCTCCCACCTTCTGGATCTTCTTTGTCTCTTCTGGATATTGGCAATAATCGGAGATGCCCACCAAGCGGTCGCCCGCACCAATCATAAAGAGCAACTCGGTAATGGCCGGCGACAGGGAAACGATGCGTTGCGGTTTTTGTTGCAAAACCACCTCGCGATTATAAGAATCTGTATAGTCTAAAAAAATTGTCTGCTCCGTATGCTGCGGATTTTTACACCCGCACAACAAGACAAAGCAGACAATCCATATCAGGAATCTGTTTCGAGACATGCTATTTCAACAATTTTTCATTATAGCTCTTCAAGCTTTGCAAAAGATTGGTTCTAACATGAATGAAATCGTCTGTACCAGCCTCTTTCAGCATCTCAATTGCCTCGGTCGGGTTTCCGGCGATGAGACAAGGGGTGTTCGGGAATTGGGCTTTGGCCTGTTTCACAGCTTCCACGCCGAGGGTGGCGTACTCCTCGTCAGAGCTGCAGACCACGATCAGGGACGGCTTGGCTTCCGCCACGGCCTTGATACCCTCTTCCACGGTGGCAAAGCCTGCGGGCTCGATGATCTCGTACCCGGCGCAACCGAAGAAATTGGTGATGAAGCCGGCACGTGCCTGACGCATGGCCAGGTTGCCCAGCTTGAGCAGATAGACAGACGGACGTTTATGATCGGCGGCATACTTCTCGGTCTCTAAACGGACAGCCTCGAAAGCAGCAGCCCCACGGTAGGTTTTCAAACCCTCGTTGTCATCCTCGATGAGACGCTCGATCTTGTCTGCCATCTTCTCGTTGATGTTCGGATATTGATTCGTGCCCAGCAGCACATAACGACGGGTGGCGATGTCCATGTCACGTTTCTGGCAGCTCTCTTCAATGGCTGCCTTAATGGAACCATCCTCTATCGCCTGCAAGGCGCCGCCGTTGGCCTCTACCTGCTGGAAAAGCTTCCACACATGTTCTGCCAGGGAGTTGGTGAGGTTCTCAATGTAATAGGAACCTGCGGCGGGATCCACCACATAATCCAAGAAGGCTTCTTCCTTCAGGATAATCTGGACATTGCGGGAAATACGACGGGAAAACTCATCGGACGGCTTGTAAGCCACATCAAACGGTTGAAGAGAGATCGCATCGGCACCGCCTATCACGGCAGACATGCCCTCTGTGGTGCTTCGCAACATGTTGACATAGGGATCATACAGGGTCTTGTTCCATGTAGAAGCTACCGTGTTGATACGCAGTTTGTAAGCACAGTCGCATTCCGGCTTGTACTGATCCACCATCGTGGACCACAGCAGACGGATAGCGCGCAGCTTGGCAATCTCCATGAAGTAGTTGGAGCCCACCGACAAGGTGAACTGCATGCGGGAAGCCACCTTGTGGGCCGGCAGACCTTGCTCCACGCAGAAGTTGATGTACTCGTTGGCCAACGCCAGCGTGTAGGCCATCTCCTGCACGATGGTGGCACCGGCGTTGTGCAGCACCACACCATTGACATTGATCACCTTGAACTTCGGCATTCCTTCGCCCATCTTCAACAACTCCATCGTCTGTTGCATATCTTCTTTCTGGGAGAAGTAGAACTTGTTGTGTTTGAGACGATAGATCAGCGGATCAAAGTTGATGTGTCCGGAGATCATCTTTTTGTCATATTGTTTCTCTTCCACGTATGCCACGAAGAGCTTCATAAGGTCAACATAGCTCTTCACATGGTTGAACTGCACGCCGGCAGCTGTGAGTTCAATACCATTAAGCAAGGTGGCCAGCGCCGCGGCATTGTCTATCTTGCTAGCATCAAAGCAGATGCAGGTGGCACCGCGCATCAGGGCATCCAGCGCAATGGCATTGGCCTTGGCGGGATCAGACTCATCAATGGTTTGAACGATATCCCATTGGTTGTTGTCAGCCTTGGTGCCGCGCAGGAAAGGAAACTCTCCCGGCAGGGTATTCAGATAGTCCAGATCTTTCAGGTCTTCGGCACGATAGTACGGCGGCACCTGGAATCCTTCGTCTGTGCGCCACACTAATTTCTTCTGATAATCAGCACCTTTTAAATCCTTTTCAATGGTAGCCTCCCATTGCTCCGTGGAGATGGGTGGAAATTCGGTAAATAATTTTTCTTCAGCCATATTGTTGTCTTATAAAAGAAAGCGCAAAAATAATCATTTTATCATAATCTTGCATACTAATCTACTGGATTTTTTAGGATTTTGAAATGGCTTGTTTTTAGCTTAAAATTTGGTAGCTATTTACATACACATGATTCCAATGCTGAAAAACGCGGCGCAAAGAATCAGTCACTCTACCTTCATTCATCTTGAAAAAATATGGATGGCCGGTCTATATTTTTTTTATCTTTACCGCGTAAAAAAAACAAACACTTTACACCTGATAAAAACCATAATTCTTCCGACATGAAAAAACGCATACCCTTTTTGCTTACATTCCTATTTGCCCTCTGCGTTGCCCAGACAGCCTTTTCGCAAGGCGAGTGGATGTGGGTCAACTATTGGACAGGAAACGACGACCCGTTCGACAGCAACCATCGCCTCAACCATGTGGTGAGCACCGCCTTTGACGACGACGGCAATGTGTATGTGTACGGCAGCATAGGCGGCAACGCGAGACTTTACGACCAAACCACGTCAACCTGGTTTTCCGACATCGCCCCTGTGGTGGCGGCAAACACACGAGGATGTGTCCTGGTGAAGTTTGATTCTCTGGGAAACTATCAGTGGAGCCGAATGGTCAAAAAATCAAAGCAGGGGGAATGCCAACCCTACGACATGGTTCTGCACGGCAACCGGATTTACATTGCAGGCCAGTACTATTTTGACTACAGTATGAATGAGAATCTGTGGTTTTTGGACACGCTTGTAACGCAGCAGACAGCCCAAGCATACTGGATGACCGGAGAGTGCCATCCACCTTATTCGTTGGGATTATACAGTTTCTTTTCCGTGCTGGATTTGGACGGGAATGTCTTGGAGAATCACTTTGTAAAGATACTGTCTCGGCGCCAAGAGAACAGATTTGATTATCCCATCCATAATGGAGCAGGAGAATGCCCGATGTGCATAGACAGCCACAGTAATATTTACATGGCAACATCCATGGTATATGATGGCCCTGATTCTCTTCCATTGACTATTATGATTGACGAAGACTCAACCAAGATGTATGATTGTTATTTACCTGGATCGTGCGATTCAACTGGGATATCGAATATGATGTTATTCAAATTTTCTCCAGATTTTGATTTACTATGGGCAAAACACCTTGTGGATCATACAGTAGGAGTTTCACCGTATATGTATTTGCCCTATGACACGATTAATCCGTATTATAACTCCTATGTTTATGGCTTGAGTATTGACGACGAGGATAATTTGTATCTGTCCGGCTACATAGGGGAAATGTTTTTAATGAATGAATACAATCAATATCCCATGCTTTTTTACTGGGACAGCACCCATTATGCGACCGTGGACGATCCAGGGCTTTCTTGGAGCTTGCCTTTTATCATCAAGTATGATTCGGACGGCAACGTTCTGTGGTCGAACCAGGCTTACATGAAAGGATCCCCCAGTACCGGTGCCACAAACAGTATCGTGTGGACCGACAATACATACTACAACAACAGCGTTTATCTTGTAGGAATGTACACCAGATTCCCAATCCCAGAGATGGAAGGTTTCTGTTATTTCGACAACGAGGACAATGCGGTCATCGTTCCCGAGTACTCCACGCTTTTTGTTCGGTTCAACAGCCAGGACGGCCATTTCGAGAGTTTCGGGGTGGTGCCGGACGGGCAAACTGTGACATCCCTGGGACTCCCCGCAACACCGGCCGTCATCAACAACCACCTGGCCTTCCTGCCAATGCAAAGGCTGTATCCCGACAAAAACTATCTGCTGGCTCATTTCAACATTGACGGCACCTTCGAGCGGGCGGACACCATCTACATGACCAACAACAATGCCACAAGGGGAGAGAGAGTATTGTTCAACGATGACGGCCGTATCCTGTGCAATTTTGTCTGCAACCAGGACCCCACCTTCGGGCAGGACATCTCCCTCTACTTCGACGACCATCAACGCAGCCACGCGATGATCGCCTGCCGTTACGACCCCTCCATCCTGACCCCCTATCCGGTGGACTCCACCGGTGTGGCACAGCATGAGGCGCCCAGCCCCGTCAGAATATACCCCAACCCCACCGGCGGCCTTCTCCACATAGAGAACGGGGAGGCGCCCGTGGAGCGGATCGCGGTGTCGGACCTGAGCGGGAGGGAGCTGCTGGCGAGGCCGGTCTCCGGCAACAGGTGCGAGGTGGACGTGTCGGCGCTGTCGGACGGGATGTATGTGGTCAAGGTGGAGTGCGCGGGGAAGACATACACCGGCAAGTTTGTCAAAGAACGTTATTAACACATAAGGTCAACGTGTTGTGAAGAGAAAAGGCCCTTCCCTATTCCTTGTGCTGTTAATCTGCAGTATGCAGTACGCCTGTCATGCATGCGAGTTCATCGGTTGCGGACCGTACACTTCGACCAAGACCGTGGTGGTGAAGGACACCATGAGCGTCAACACGGTGGACCGCACCCTGTGCGCGGGCGCCACGGGGCATTACGGCACCTACCACGGCAACACGGTGACCTGGGCGGTGTACAGCCAGGACAACACGCTGCTGTACACCGCCGCCGGCGTATCGCTGGACTACACGTTTACCACGGCGGGCAGCTACCGGGTGACGGCCTCGGGCAGCCTCTATTGCGACGGGGCGGAGTGCTGGGTCTCCGTGCTGGCGGGCCCGCCGGCCCTGACCGCCACGAGCGGCCCCCACGAGGCATGCACGGGCAGCTCCATCCTGCTGGCCGGCACCCCGACACACCCCTCCTTCTACCTGGAGTGGGAACCGGTGTGCGCCACGGCCACGCCGTCATCGGTGGACGGGGACGAGGTGACCATCAGCTACGGGAACGACGTCTGCAACGTGGCCGTCTATCAGGTGGACGGCGAGAACGGATGCCGCTCCGCCGCCTATGTGCATGCGGTGGCCCCCTTCGTCCTGGCACCGTCAGGCCTGCCTTCCTCCCTCGCCTTATGCGCGGGTGAGAGCCACAACATCGTCGTCCCCCTGCAGGACAACGTCCTGTACGAGTGGACGGTGTCGCCCGCCGGGGTGGCGGTCGTCCAGAGCGACCACCTCAGCAACGACGTCACCCTCCTGGCCAGCCACCTCACCAGCCACCAGCCCGCCACGGCGGTGGTGACACTGAAGAGGATATGCTGCTCGGGGCTGGAGTATGTGGAGACCTTCGTCCTGACCACGATGGACGCCCCCGCCCCCACCGTCTCCTGCAGCACGCCCGTCTGCCTCGGGAGCAGCGCCTCCTTCGCCGTGACCTCGACGGTCACGAACCCGTCCGACTACACATGGCATGTCGGAGGAGGCACTGTCGTGGGAAGCACCGCCGCGCATCTCTTCACCCAGTCCGGCACGCACCCCTTCACCCTGAGCTACCAGCCGTTCCCCCAGTGCCCGGCCGTGGAGGTCCACGGCACCGTGGAGGTGGTGGAGCCGCCGGTGGCCGCGCCCTATTTTGACGGACAGGATGTGGGGGTGGTGGCCTATCCCAACGCGACATACAGCTGGTCCAAGGACGGGGTGGCGCAGCCGCAGGTGCAGGGCAGCGTCTATCCCAGCGCCACCGCGGGCGTCTATTGCTGCACCGTGACCTACACGACCGCCCCCTACTGCTCCGCCTCGGGGTGCGTCTCCGTGGCGGGCGGCAGCTCGAGCAGCTGTATCACCATGCCGTGCACGGCCATGGTAAACTGCACAACGGCGAACGTGTCGTTGACTAACACCACTGGCGGCACGGTGTCCTGGTCCGTGAGCCCGCAGATACCCGGCAACGGCTTCGACTATCAGGACGACTACTCCGCCTCGCTGGTCTTCAGCTATCCGGGTGTCTATACCGTGGTGGCGGGGACGACCGTGGGCGGCCAGTGCCACCACGGGGAGACCCTGGTGACAATAGAGTGCGTGCCCGACTTCTCCATCCTCTATATGTGCGACAACCCCGCGGGGTTCGTGGACAGGACCCTGTGCCTTGCGGGCGTCACCGTCACCTCCAGGAAGCTGGAGGTGCTGGAGACGAACTACGTGGACAACAGCTTCAACGGGGTCTCCATACCCTTTGCCGCTTTCCAGGAGGGCGTGACGAACCATGTCGTCTATACCGTGACGCTCTCCAACGGGCACCAGTGCCAGGCGACCCGGACGCTGGCCATAGACTATCTGCCCCACATAACCAGCCTGAACGTCCCGGCCCAGATGTGCCAGAAAACGCCGTACCTGTTCTCCGCCAACGCCACGGGCAGTGTCTTCCGGTGGCAGTTCGGGGACGGAACGTACCAGTACGGGAACAGCATTTACCACGCTTTCAACAATTCCTCATACGCGACCTTGACCGTCTCGAATGTGGACGGCTGTGCCACATCTCAGTCAGTTGCTGTAAATATAATTATTAACCAACTAAACGATGTTATGCTTTCAAGCATAGGATCACCTGTATGTCCAGGAAGTATTAGACAAATTCACATCACACCAAATCACCCCCTGTGTACTTATTATTGGGAATATTCACCCATTGGAGTCACTTCTTCTTTTTATAATACGTATCAGACGGGGGATTACTATGTTTTTGTCACCAATACGGCCGGATGCAAAGTGGAAAGAATAACGAATGTCGGTTTCCTAAACGCGCCCACAGCCAGCATCACCGGCAGCACCGAGTATTGTTTCGGCGAGGAGGTGAGGCTGAACGGCAACACGGGGTCCTCCAACCAGTATGCGTGGAGTGTCACCGGGCCTGCCAGCTACACCTTCAGCACCCCCAACATCAGTTTCACGCCCACGCTGGCAGGCGTCTATCAGGCCACCCTCACCGTCACCAACCAGACTGACGGCTGCTCGACCACAGCCACGGCCACGGTCACCGTGCACCCACAGCCGGCACCCCCTTCCATCGCCTTCTACAACAACGAATGCATACACACGCCGCCCGTCAACGTCCATTCCACCGCCAACCAGAGCCTGCTGTGGAGCAACGGATACCACGGCGTGTCGGCCGACTACTATGTGCCGGGATTCCTGTCGGCGTACTACCTCGACCCGTTGAGCGGATGCCCGTCCGAAAGGAAGTATCTCTTCATCCCGCCCGCCCCGAACTTCGGCGCCCTGCTCACAGGCTGCTATGAGATATGCGACGAGGACCTGCCCGCCGTCCTGCCCGTGTACAACCTCTACCCATACGACAGCGATGACCTGCTGTGGTACTGGCTGGAGGACGACATCCCCATCGACCAGGGCACAACCACGTATGCCAACCTGCCTGTCAACGTCTGGGGGGAGTATGTGTTGAGGGCGCAATACGGCAACGGATGCGAGGCCATATCCCCGGCATTGGACATTGCCCAGCTGGATGTCTGCCCCTGCGACAATGTGGAGGTTAGTGTGGACAAGAAGTGCCTCGAGAACAACTGCACCCTGCTTTATTCCATGACCGTCACCATTCACAACAACAGCTCCCAGGCCATGGTCTTTGACCAACTGTCATTCCATAACGCCAGCAACGTCCTGTCGGTCAACACGCTGCCTGTCACCGTCCCGGCCAACGGAAGCAATGCCATCACTGTCTCCTTGGAATTTTTGGACTTTGCCAACCCCTATATTGAGTTCACGCTGGTCAGCGACTTGGACGACTGCGAACTCGTTTTCTCGGAATACTTCGACTGGCAGGACTGTCATCTGGACGACTGCTACGCCGTGCAGGAGGACGCAACCTTTCTGAGTGCGCTTAGCACCTTGCTCCAGACATCATATTTCAACGTCTATCTGGAGTTACCTTCCAACACGCTGGACATCCTGACGATGTGGAGCGACCCACCCCAGCTGCTGTCGTACAACTACCAGCCGTACACGGATGTGGACGCGTTACTGATGCTCGGCCACGGACGTTTGACCCAGATGGCGATGGCGGGCGAGGAGATATGCATTCACGCCATTCTCTGCCTCGACGGGGAGAAGCTGTGCCACCTGCAGGATTGCTTGTACGCTTCGGACTATCTTTATGTGATCCCCGAAGACTTCCGACAGCTGTCCGACTCCAGCACTGCCGACAACGACACGACCAGGAGTCTACAGGCGGACACCCCGCCATCCGGGAAGTTGTGGCTTGCCCCGAATCCAGCTGACGGGGAGGTGACGGTGATGGGTGTGGCACCCGGGGAGGTGGCGGAAATCGCCGTCCTCACCATGCAGGGCGCCCGGGTCGCTGACTATCGCAACGACTGTCGTTTCAACATCGGCCGCCTCGCCAAGGCCTCCTACATCGTCCGCGTGACCACCTCCGATCATCAGGTCCATTATCTGAAGCTGGTGAAACAATAGTCATGGGTTTCAAAACCTCTATGGCAAAGAGGTCGGCCAAAATTACTTTTGGCCGGCCTCTTTTTCACCCTCATTACATACGACTATATTGTCATTATGTGGAAAGCAAAAAACAAGCCAACATGAATGACATCGCGTGCCGCCGCGAAATAGTGTTTGTGTCATAATGTACATAATCATCTAAAATTTAAACTCCCCTGCAAAGTATAATTTGTTATTTTTGCAAGCACAAATATAACATGATGAAACGCTTCTTCTGGATATTATTAGTAATGGGTTCCCTCTCTTTAACAGCCCAGGTTCCTGCCAGCTACTATCAAACAGCGGTGAACAAACATGGCTATGCCTTGCGCGTAGCATTGCACAACATCATCAAAAACCATTCTCAAGAGTCCTATAGCGCCCTGTGGTCGGATTTTTACTCCACGGACGCACGCCCGGATGGCAAGGTGTGGGATATCTATTCCGACAATCCAAATGGTCAAGCCCCCTACCTCTACAACTTCGGCACCGACCAGTGCGGCAACTATAATTCAGAGGGCGACTGCTACAACCGCGAACACTCCGTGCCCAAAAGCTGGTTCAACGACGCCACCCCCATGTACACCGACCTCTTCCATATCTACCCTACTGACGGTTGGGTGAACAACAAACGCGGCAACCTGCCTTTAGGCGAGGTGAACAACCCTTCCTGGACCAGTCTCAACGGCTCCAAGGTGGGCTCCTGCTCGGTCAGTGGCTATAGCGGACAGGCCTTTGAACCCATCGATGCCTACAAGGGAGACCTGGCTCGCACCTACCTCTATATGGCTGTCTGCTATATGGACAAAAACCTCGGATATGACCAGTCTATGTACGACGGGGGCTCCCTCAAGCCCTGGGCGCTGCAGATGCTGCTGGCCTGGTGCGCCGAAGACCCCGTGAGCCAGAAGGAGATAGACCGGAACAATGCCGTCTATGCCATCCAGCACAACCGCAACCCGTTCATCGATTTTCCCCAGCTGGCCAATATGATCTTCGGAAGCGACACGCTGGTGAACTTCCAGACTGCCCTTGACGATTACCTGTTCGCCGTCTGCACCGTCTTCCCGAATCCGGCCACCGATTATGTGCATGTCACCGTTAGCGACACCTACGAGCCGATCCAGTGCTCGCTGGTGAGTCTCACCGGACAGATTCTCTGGACCTCTACCATCAGCGAAGAGGATGGAAACATCACCGTGCCCCTTGACCCGCTGCCCAAAGGCGTCTATCTGCTGCATCTGTACAACGACCAGCATGGCGCCATTAAAAAGATCGTCAAACAATAGCTTGGACGCCGTGCATGACATCCAAAACAAAAAACCGACAATGGAAAAGATCCACTGTCGGTTTTTTTTATAACGAAAACAACCGTTGTTTATCCAACGATTATTTGTTCGTTCCGCTGGAATAGTTGGGTGCCTCGCTGGTGATGGAGATATCGTGCGGGTGGCTCTCCAGGACACCGGCATTGGTGATGCGGCAGAAGCGTGCACTGTGCAGCTCCTCGATGTTGTGCGCACCGCAATAGCCCATGCCTGAGCGAAGGCCGCCAGCCATCTGATATACAACCTCATAGAGATCACCTTTATAGGGCACGCGACCCACGATGCCTTCGGGAACCAGTTTCTTGGCATCTTCCACATCGCTCTGCATGTAGCGGTCTTTGGAGCCGTGCTGCATGGCCTCCAGCGAGCCCATGCCACGATAGGCTTTGAACTTACGGCCGTTGAACAGGATGGTGGCGCCGGGAGACTCCTCCACGCCGGCCAACATGCCGCCTAACATCACAGAGCTGCCGCCTGCCGCCAACGCCTTGACAATATCACCAGAGTAGCGGATGCCACCGTCAGCGATGAGCGGGATGCCATAGCCCTGCAAGGCCTTATAGACCTCATACACCGCGCTAAGCTGCGGCACGCCCACACCGGCCACCACGCGGGTGGTGCAGATGGAGCCCGGTCCGATACCGACCTTCACCGCATCCGCGCCATTGTCCGCCAGCCATTTCGCCGCTTCGCCCGTAGCTATGTTGCCAACGACCACATCCACATTCTGGAAGGATTTCTTGATGTCTGTCAATACGGTGATGACATTCTTGGAGTGGCCATGGGCGCAGTCCAGCACCAGAGCATCCACTCCGGCGGCCACCAGCGCCTCGGCACGTTGCACCGCGTCCTGCGTGATGCCCACGCCTGCCGCCACGCGCAGACGCCCCTGCGCATCCTTGCACGCATGAGGCTTGTCCTTCGCCTTCGTGATATCTTTGTATGTGATCAACCCTAACAAGGTGCCGTCGTCATCCACCACCGGCAACTTCTCGATTTTGTACTGTTGCAAGATGTCCGTGGCCTTGTTCAAGTCGGTATTCTTGGACGTGGTGATGAGATTTTCCTTCGTCATCACCAAGCCGATTTTCTTGTTGAAGTCTTTCTCGAATCGAAGATCGCGGTTGGTTACAATACCAATAAGCACATTCTTCTCATCCACAACCGGAATGCCGCCGATGTGATAGTCCGACATGATGCGCAATGCATCACCCACCCGCTTGTCGGCTGTGATGACAATGGGCGAATTGATCATGCCATTCTCCGCACGCTTCACAGAAGCTACCTGCTTGGCCTGCTCTTCTATCGTCATGTTCTTGTGAATGACACCGATACCTCCCTCACGGGCAATGGCAATGGCCATGTTCGCTTCGGTAACCGTATCCATAGCCGCAGACACAAACGGCAAATTCAACTTAATGTTTCTGGTAAAAGGCGTGGAGAGTTCAACATCTCGCGGTAAAACCTCCGAATAGGCGGGGATCAACAGAACATCGTCAAAAGTCAATCCCTCTAAGGCAATTCGATCTGTAATAAAAGACATAGTGGGGCGTTTTTATTACGCGCAAAAATATAAAAAAAATCCAAGTGAAGAACAATAATAGGATTTTTAGTAAAACATATTGATTTTTAATGAATTACAAAGACAATGGCTCTATTGTCGTGTTTTTTGTCGTTTCTGCTTTTTTCCGCATAAAACATATCGCATAAAAAAAGGTGCAAGTCTTATCCTAAAAACTTGCACCTTGTCAGATGTTGGCAGCTACTGGCTACTCGTGTGCATAGACGGGCAGCGGCTTGTCGATCTGCTCGTTCCAAGGCAATCCGTAACCACCTATCTCCTTCATGAATGGATCGGGGTCGAACTGCTCCACATTGAAGACGCCCTCGCCTTTCCAGGTTCCGGTAAGGATCATCTTGGCGCACAACATGGCCGGGACGCCGGTGGTGTAAGAAACCGCCTGGGCGCCGATCTCCTTGAAGCAAGCAGCATGGTCGCAGTTGTTCCAGACATAGTAGGTGCGCTCTTTCCCGTCTTTAATGCCACGGATTTGGCAACCGATAGAGGTCTGTCCGTGATAGCCCTCGCCCAGAGAGGAAGGCTCTGGCAGAACGGCTTTCAAGAACTGCAACGGCACAATGTCAATGCCTTGATATTTGATGGGCTTGATGCTGGTCATGCCGATCTCCTGCAACACGTTGAGCACGGTGATGTACTTCTGGCCGAAGGTCATCCAGAATCTGGCGCGCTTGATGGTCGGATAGCTTCTCACCAACGACTCCAGCTCCTCGTGATAGAGCAGATAGGATTCGCGCTCGCCAATGTTGGGGTAATCCACCGGACGATGGATGGACATGGGATCAATCTCCACCCATTGGCCATTCTCCCAGTATTTGCCGCGCTGCGTGATCTCGCGGATGTTGATTTCGGGGTTGAAGTTGGTGGCAAACGCCTTGCCGTGGTCGCCGGCATTGCAATCGACAATGTCCAAATAGTGAATCTCATCGAAATAATGTTTGGCGGCGTAGGCAGTATAGATGCTGGTCACACCGGGATCGAAGCCGCAACCCAGCAAAGCCATGATGCCAGCCTCTTTGAATCGGTCTTGATAGGCCCATTGCCAGCTATATTCGAATTTCGCTTTGTCGCGAGGCTCATAATTGGCCGTGTCCATATAGTTCGTTTTCGTGGCCAAACAGGCGTCCATCAATGGCAGATCCTGATAAGGCAATGCCACATTGATCAACAGATCAGGACGATGCTTCTCTATCAACTTGATGGTCTCGGGAACATTGTCTGCATCCACCTGATCGGTAACGATGCGATTGCCACCGATTTCCGCGGCTATCTTGTCGCATTTGGATTTTGTGCGGGATGCCAGAACGATTTCTGTGAACACTTCGGGAACGGAAGCGCATTTGTGGGCTACCACGGCTCCTACGCCGCCAGCTCCAATAATCAATACTTTTGCCATAATAGTTTTGTATTAAGATTTTTCTTGAAACAACCCGCAAAATTACTTAAAAAATTCCATTCTTACTCCACTCAAAGAAAAAAAAGACGTTGCTGGTTTTTTCTTACGATGTCATTTTTTCTACAAGCAATAATTATTAACAAAAACATCTCCAAATACGACCTTTTTGCGAAATTTTTTGTAAAGTTAACAACATTATTTGATTTCTAGGAAATTATTGTGAATTTTGTTGCTTCATCATTCGTTTTTGATGGATTTTGATTAAAACCCGGCAGAAAATATCGCTTTTAGATGTTTTTTGTTTGTGTTTAAATATTTCCTACTTTTAATTTATTAATCCATTAAATTCATTTATTATGAAAAGCGAAATTCATACTGCTATTTTGGTAGAGGAAGAAAAAACATCTGAATGGCTAAAGGATTCATTGTCAAGATTTTCAACTTGTAAAAAGGTGTCTGTGCTGGCGGACGTGGAAGAGGCTATTGAATTCTTGAACCAAGACTCGTACACGTTACTATTTCTGGATGAGGTGTTCATAAACCTATTATATACCATCCACAAACCCGTGTTTGTTGTGCCTATATGTACAAAAATCAATATAAACAGGATGAAAAAACTAATGAAAATGGGGTGTTTTGACATTTTGCTCCCGGGAAATCGGGACGAACAGTTAACTGCAATCTTGGGGAAAATATTAAATATCCATGCTTTCTACGGATCGGCTAAAGGACACCATGGCATAGTAAGCGAAAAAGAGCTGGAATACCGGGCATCCATGGCCAAGATCATCTTCACGGAAGAATCCATTTTTCTACCCGCCACCAAATCCCAGCCGTCCGTCAGAATTCTATTAAGTGAAATCCTCTTTTTGCAGCTTGAGGGCGACAAGATTCTATTCTACATGGAAAACAGTGAGCGGTATGAACGGAAAAAGTCTCTCAAATATTTCCTAAACCGTCTGCCCGCTGACTGCTTTCAGAAAATCAATCAAAAAACGATTGTCAATGTCCGGAAAATAGACCAGATGCTGCGTGGAGACACCTGCCGGATTGGCGAGATGACTTTCAAAATCACCAGATCCTTCAAAAACGAACTCAAAAGCAAACTACCTTTGTAAAGATCGGCTTGATGTCCACGAGGAACTCCTTTCCTCTAGATGACCAAAAAAGAAACTTTTGTCGAGGCGCTATAAATTTGTTATTTTTGCCGCCTCTTGGTCTTGTAGTTCAATGGATAGAACAAAGGTTTCCTAAACCTTAGATCTGGGTTCGATTCCCAGCGGGACTACTTCCATTAATTTTTTCAAACCTGTTGGCTTCTTTTCTAAAATAAAAGGAGTGTGAATGTCATCAGGTATATATTCTCTCACAAAAACCGGCATGAACTACAATATCACACTGATATTCAGTGCACATTGTAAAAAATTGGGCTATGAGAAACAAAAAATGAAAAAATGAAACGCAGGACTTTTCGTGGAAATAAAGCTGAAATATCCTGAATTTTATATTATAGTATTGATAATCAAATCCTTATGATTTATTACTGTTCAGATAAATCATGAGAACGGTAATATCGGAAGGACTGACTCCGCTGATTCGGGATGCCTGACCCAAATTCATCGGCTTAGCCTTGGACAATTTTTCCCGCGCTTCTTTGGAAATGCTCTGAAGGGAAAAGTATTCAAAATCGGGTGAGATTTTGATATGGTCAAGTTGAGAAAACTTTTGAACTAACTGCTCCTCTTTTTGGATATAATTCTCATACTTGATACTTGTCTCCACATTGGTAATCTGCTCTTCTGTGATTTCATGCTCTTGCAGAAACTGGGCAAAGTCGGGGTCTGTATCGATAATATCGTGAATAGTGAGCTGCGGGCGTAGAAGAATCTGCGCCAGTTTGACATTGTGCAGCAAGGTTGCAGTTTCTTTCTCTTCGAGCATCTTGTTGAAAGGCGCCAGCTTGGTCAGATGGGATTGCATATACGCTTCCACATCCTGTTGCTGCTGGTACTTGGCTTCGAAGTTGGCAAAACGAACATCGTCAATCAAGCCGAGTTCGTGTCCGATGGGCGTTAAGCGGGCATCCGCATTATCCTGACGAAGCAGGATTCTGTATTCAGCACGGGAGGTGAACATCCTATAAGGATCCTGCACTCCTTTGGTGATGAGGTCATCAATCAAGACGCCGATATAAGCTTGGGAGCGTTTTAAAATTAAAGGCTCTTGGCCATGCAAAGCTAAATGGGCGTTGATACCGGCCATCAAACCCTGGCAAGCTGCCTCTTCATACCCTGTTGTACCGTTAACCTGACCGGCAAGATAAAGGTTAGGGATCAATTTCGACTCGAGTGTATAATGTAGTTGCGTCGGGTTGAAATAATCATACTCGATCGCATATCCAGGTCTGAAGATGGACGCTTTTTCCAGACCGGGAATCAGGTGCATGGCCTCGACCTGAATGTCTTCCGGAAGCGAGGACGAAAAGCCGTTGAGATAATATTCCACGGTATTGCGACCTTCAGGCTCGAGAAAAAGCTGATGCTTGTCTTTGTCGGAGAAACGGACAATCTTATCTTCAATAGAAGGACAATAACGCGGTCCCACACCTTGGATCCTACCCTGGAAAAGAGGGGACTTTTCAAATCCTTTTTGGAGCACCTCATGCACCTGGGTGTTGGTGTATGTTATCCAGCAACTGAGCTGATTTTGGACGGGGAGAGTGTTGGAGAAAGAGAAGGTCTGGGGATCTTCATCACCGGGTTGTTCCAACAACTGTGAAAAATCGATTGTACGGCCATCAATACGGACGGGGGTACCTGTCTTTAATTTCTTAGTCTCAATTCCGCGTTCCTTCAATTGGTCAGAGAGAACAAAAGAGGCGGACTCCCCTATTCTACCGCCGGAAAAATTATACTCGCCCACATGGATTCTTCCATTCAAGAAAGTACCGTTGGTAAGGATGACTTTAGGCGCATAGATATTCTTGCCGAGCTGGGTCTTTACGCCTACCAAGTCTTCACCATCAAACAAGAGTTCCGTGACCGTATCTTGTCGAAGATTCAAGTTGGGGGTACGTTGTAGAACGGAAAGCCAGATCTGGGAAAACTGGGCCTTGTCGCATTGCGCCCGGGGACTCCACATGGCTGGTCCTTTGGAGCGTCCCAACATCCGGAACTGGATAGTCGCATGGTCAGTGACAATACCCGACATACCGCCAAGGGCATCGATCTCGCGTACGATTTGTCCTTTGGCCACACCACCCATGGCGGGGTTGCACGACATCTGCGCGACCAACGCGAGGTTCATCGTGATGAGGAGCGTCCTGCTGCCTAATCGGGCCGCCGCCACCGCCGCCTCACATCCTGCATGACCGGCACCAACCACAATTATATCGAATCTATCATCCATGTTCTACGTAAAACACTAAAAATATTATTTTGTCAATCAACTATTTAGGCGGGAAACATGTCGTGAAACAGGACCATGTATTTATTCTCCAAAGAGCGCATCTGGGCTGCTTCCTCTTCGGTTTTATCCTTATATCCACAGAGGTGCAAGACACCATGCACCAAGACTCTCAGCATCTCGTCCGAAAAGGCAACCCTCAACAATTTGGCATTTTCTAGGACACGCTCAACACTGATAAAAATTTCACCGGAAACAAAATCCCCTACTCTATTATCAAAAGTAATGATGTCTGTAAATGTGTCATGGTGGAGAAATTGTATGTTGCGCTCCAAGAGGTAGGCATCATCGCAAAACAGATAATGAATATCACCTGGTTGGAGCTGCTCGTTCCTGATAACCGCCTTCAGCCAACTTTTATGTTGTATGGTGGGTTGGAAGTCCACGTCTATTTGAAATGTGAAATCGATCATGACTTTCCGATGAATAATTTTTTAGTGGAGATAGCAGTAGCTGTCTGATACTGGATCAAGTAGATGCCTGGGGACAAACCCATCACAGGAAAATAACACTGGGACTCGTTTCCGTCTCCGATATATACAGAAATTGCCTGACCATTCAAAGAAAAGAGCGTCAGCTTGAATGGCTGTTGATTCTCGGCTTCCATAACAATTTGACAAGTTGCCGGATTATACCATAGTTGAGGCATTGTAACAGAAATGTCGGATATGGCGGTGGAATCTTCAGGGATAATGGAATCAACGGACATGCACCATCGCGACAGACTATCATAAACCAAGGTGCGGGTAACATCCTTCACAATTTGTGTCATGGCTGGTTCCAGCGAACTGTCAAAGGTGATGTCTTGTGGATTCTTTTGGAAAAAGACCGTGTAAAAGCAGCAAGCGGCTGCGTATGTACCAATCAAGGAAGGATGACTCTCATCGGAACTGTAGAGCTCAATGTCTGGATAATGATCACGGATATAATGCCACACATAGCCAACAGGTGATACCCAAGCTTGATTATCAGCCGCCATCATCATGTATCGTGCAAAAAGAAGGCTATCCATCCCCTCGTATGTACCTAGCGGAGGATAATAAGGCGCGTTCTGCTGATCCCCGTTTTTTCTGCCCCAAGTCATGTAAAAAACTATCTTGGCCTCGGGATTGTATTGTCTTATCATCTGACACAATTGCTGCGCGTAAGGATAAGATTCATTCATGAACTGGTTGATCGGAAACGAGGGCAACTGACTCTGCTCTTGAAGCACCACATAGTCCCATCCTCCCTGTTGAATGAGAGGTGCTGCGCCGGAGACATGCTGTTGAAAGGTGCACCCTCCAGGTGTGTGGGCCTGATAAGTGATGGCATCTCCTGTAGATTGTGCCATGTCGGTAACCATTTGCGGAAGATTATTGACCTCGGTATAACTATTACCGATGAAAAGAACATCATAAGATTGACCACATAAGAAGAGCGCCTGTATGGTCAAAACGAAAAAAAGGAGAAATCTTTTCATATCTGGTAAGAATCCTTTTTTTGTAGTATGGTATTCACCACTGGACGTGTAACGTTCTGGTGTGGTTTTACGTAAAAATCTATTGTAAGAGATTTATAATCAGCACTTAAGTCCAAATTCTCCACCAAAACACCCCAAATGTTATCGGCTGCTAAATCGGTGCTGGTCTCTTCGACAAATTGGAAAAGGGGCTTCTCTGATAAATAATTGAAAACTAACGTATTATTCTCTAAATGAGCGGTTATGTCCACGGAAAAATCATCCTGCTGGGCTTGTAATTGCTCGATAAAACACTGATTGGTCATCTCTATCACCCCCCTTTGTTCTGTAAAGGAGTACTTATCACATAAATACTCTATCATGGAGAGTGTCTTTCGATAGATATTTTCTTTGTTGAGGTTGTTTAATTCAAAGTATATCATAGTGTTGCATTTTAATCAATGTTATAAAAATATTCGTTGGCCTTCTCTTTGTAATAGTGGTTCAGATCGGCCGGGACAGATTTCAGCATTTCGTTCTGTTGCTGGTGCTCCGTATCAAATTTCCAATCCTTGGGCGGATTCAACTGCGGCACATACTTTGCCTCGTTGGACTTGCGTTCTTCGTCTTTCTCCTTCTCAATATCGGCCCTCTCGCTCTTTAAAAGGCGGGTGGTGATAGATTGTTGCCGTTGTATCGTTTGTTGCGTTATAGTGCGGTTTACGAGCTCTTTTTCGGTCTTTTTCATGTCGTTGATGAGTTGCTCCAGGGTGCGGTCCCCTACCCCGTTCTCGGACTTCATCTCGTTATTGTAATCCTCCAACATCTTTCGGATCGCCTCCTGCTGGGCGGCCATTTTGGCGAACTTCTCGCTCATCTGCTGCTGCTGACCCGTTTGACCTTGCTGACCCTGTTGTTCCATGCTCTTCTTCAAAGCCTCCATCTGACGGTTCAACTGCTGCTGTAACTCACGGGCAGATGTTTTCTTGCTCTTCCCCTTGCCACCAGGCTTGCTGCAAGAGCCATTGCCGGATTTGTTGCATTTTGACTTGCACTCTTCCTTCTTTTTCTGCATCTCTTGCAAGGATTCATTGAGCATCAAAGCCAAATTGTTCATGGAAGTAAGCGCAAACTGCTGGTTCTTTGAAGCATTAGGCAACTTCCGGTCGTTCAAGTCGGTCTGAGCAGATTTGAGATAATCCTCTATCTTGCTGACTTCCGTCTGGATGAACGGCTTGACAGACATTTGCCGTCTGGCCAACGCATTCAAGGAGTCGGCAATGTGCGCCATATTATTCTTAACTTGGAACTGCTCCGTCATCAGATTGGAAACACTGGAGGATCTGGCATTCATCTTCTGAGTGGAGGTCAGAATGTTTTCCTGACTGAAAGATATCTTGACCAGATTATCCAAAATCTGGCGTAAGGTTTCAATGTCTTCGGAAACACTTTCTAATTCACTTTCATTGAAATCCTGCTCCAATTGGTTAGCCAATTGATCCATAGATTCGGACGCATCTTTTTGATTGTCAGAAGATTTGGATCTGTTGTTCTTCTCCAGATTCTGCTGGCTCTGCTGCATCTGACTTTCTATCTTCTGCTGCAATTCTTGCGTATCTTTGAATTTGGTAGGCTCCTCCAACTGTTGATTCAATTTCATCAATTCTTGGAGATCCTCCTTCAACTCTTTGTATTTCTCTTGAATCTCCTGTTGTATTTTCTGCAGTTGCTCTTTAGAAATGTTCTTATTTTCGGTGTTTTTAGCATTTTTCTCTTGCTCATCTGCCAAATTCCGAAGATTTTGAACCGTTTCATTCAACTTTTTCTCTACTTCCAGTTGTTTGTAGAGCTGCAATTGCTGATCCAGCGTCTTGTTGATGTCCTCCGTGTTCTTCTTCAACTTCTGCATCTCTTTTTGAACATCGTCCTTCTTGGCTGATTGATCCATCATCTGCTGAAGCTTATTCATCATCTGCTTCATTTCCTCCGACAGGGCATCCTCCATCCTCTTCTGTAACTCTTGCTGTTTTTTAAGGATATCTTCTTGAATATCTTTATATTGAGATTCTATTGCCTGATTATTCTTCTGCTGGTTCTGCAATTTGTCGATGGCATCTTTCAGCTCCTGATACTGATTCATCAACTGCTCCAATTTCTTCTTGTCCTGCCAACTTAACTCTTTTTCCTGCAGCAGTTGGCTTTGCAATTTTTCAATATCCTTCATCAATTGGGCGGACTCCGAAACAAGATCCGAAAAATCAGATTTCACCTGATCTTCTGATTTCTCCAAATCGTCACTGATCTCTTCCAGTGTTCTTAACCTATAGGAAGAAACAGAAGATTTGGCAGATTTATGTCCGTTAACACCATCGTTGTCAAAGACTTGGAAATAGTATTCTATCTTTTCTCCCGGTTTCAAATCAAAAGTATTCGCATCAAAATAGTAGTAGAAATCCTGGAGCGTTACGCCTGTTTGGATGGCAATGTTGACGGTTTGATTCTGCTTGACAAGTCGGCCATTCGCATCATATTGGTTATAGACAAATTGCAGCTTCGAGAAACCGTAATCATCCTTTATATTGCCCTTGAAGTAATAGCGTTCGCTATAGGCGGAATCCTGCTGACTCATCACCATAATCTCAGGATACATGTCTTTGATGACTGTGATATTGTCTTTGATGGTGTCTTTGCTAGTAAAGTAGGAATTCTTGTTAAAAAGAGCGTAAGAAAATGAGTTTTTGGCTGTTTTTTGGATTAAAAACTGATCTCCCTCCGAAGAAATGGTCTTCACTTCATCGTCAATGATGAAAATGATATTATCGGAATTCTTGGTGAAGATCTTCCATTCTATGCGAGTTCCCTCAGGAACGGTCGCATTACCCACATTATCCAGCACCTCGTCCGGCTTGTTCAAATAAGCAGGGTAGTGGAGCTGCATTTCATACCCAATGGTCACAGGCTTAGGCAAGACATCAATCGTATAGGTAATAGAAGATGTTTCATCTGTAAGTAAATTAAAATCAATATCTTGCTGAATATTGGAAAAAGTATAGTCAAATTCTGTATTCGAAACTTTGTTACACTTGTATGTCCTGTTTTTGTAATGGATAAACACCTCTTCTGGAGTTTCATCCCCTTCAATCTTCACATGAACGGTGAAATCGTCATGTTGAAACGCGCGCAAATTGGGATTGGTAACGACAAAAGAGTAGGGGGCAGGCTTTTCATATTGTTGATTATAATGAACAATACGTTCGGCAGGTTCTACAAAAACCTCTTTTTTCAACAACATCAAAAGGACAAAGACAAGTATCGGTATCAGCGCCCAACGGGCAAACTTTTTTGTTTTGTCAAAGGGTATAGCCTGGACAAAAGAGAAAGGTTTGAGTTTTTCAATTTTTGTGTCAATAGCTGCTGAGAGGAGATCATAACTTTGATAGTTGCCGCTTTCCAGCTGTCTCTGAAGATCAAAAAGGTTCAGCAGTTTATCGTCAATTTCCTGAAAATGCTCACCTATTATTTTTGCTATTTCCTCATTGGTCAATTGTTTTCCCAATCCGGCGATTTTACAAACCGGCACAATGACATAAGCAATCAAAGTTGCGACACTCAAAGCAATGAAGGAGAAAAACAAGATAGCTCTGACGACCGTGTTAGAGTAGGAAAAATATTCAAACAGGGAAAAAATGATAAAAACAGAGAGCAGGATGATAACCAAGTACACAATTCCCCTATACAGTTTGTTTAGGTAAAACTGTTTCAGGAAATCCCTGATCTTATCTTTTAATATTTGAGTATTAGAGGATTGCATTATCAGATGAATCAATATCCGTACTATCTGATTCTTCCTGGATAGAAAAATAGGTAGCTTTGTTCTTCAAAAAGTAATTGTAGAGATTTTTGTTTTTCCCGAACAAAAGTTTGATCCAAAACCTGTACAAGAAAAAGTTAGTGGTTTTGTTGAGTTTTTGACGTTTGCTGAAAATATTGAATATATTCTTTTTCTTCCAGTTAGAAAAGTTCATATTCACAATGTTCATCTCATGTTCGAGCATTTCAGTAAGCGGAATATTCACTGGACAAACCTCCTGGCACAATCCGCACAAAGTGGTCTGTTTGAATATATTTTGCGTGGTATTATATTCATCCAGACAATTGTTCTTCACAATATCGATAGGGGAGATGTTGGTGGTCTTGGCCACTGGACAAACCTCGCGACATTTTCCGCAGTTTATGCAGAAAATCGAATTCATCAACAAATCATCCGCCAGCAAATATTCAATGTTTTTGTCATAAAGGATCACAGAGACATTGCTTTTGATAGTATTATAGCCTTTGGATTCGGAAGAAATAATGGGGTCGGGAATAACCTGGTTGATATTCGATTTGATAAATTTGATGTCGGAAGGAAAATCAGCATTTTCAGGGCTCTTTATATACAAGAAGACGGGAAGATCCTGCATATTAAGCAAAATCTGATCAATATTGACAATCACCACTATATTATCCACATAATTGAAACAGGATTGGGTGGCACGGTCCACAAAAACCAAAACACCTTCATTGGCAATGGCAAAATCAGATTCAATAATCAGAGCATCTACATTATATTCCCTATTCACCAAGGAAGATATGGAACATTCGTTGAAATCGGCTTTATGTATATCCTTGGCCGTATTGTCGCCTAAATCCAGACAAACTTTTTTATAAGGTTTATTGGGAAGTTGTTGCGCAATATGATCATTGAGGGAATTGACATCTTTAGCCCAGGAAACACTGATTCCGTTTCTCAACAGGTTGGACTCAAAAGCCAACACATTTTTTTCCATATCCTTGAAGAACAAGGATCTATAGTAGTGGGCATAGTCTTTTATATCCTGAGGTATTTCTTTCATATCCAAGTTGTTAGATATTAATTTTATCTATTCGGCGTTGGTGGCGGCCTCCTTCGAAGTCTGTTTCAAAGAAGGCATGCATGATTTCCACAGCTGTTTCTTCAGGGATGAAACGGGCTGGCATGACGAGGATGTTGGCATTATTGTGCTGGCGGACGAGCCGGGCTATGTCGGCATTCCAGCACAGGCCTGCCCGAATGTCGCGATGCTTATTGGCACACATGGCCATTCCATTGCCGGTGCCGCAGATCAGAATACCGAAAGGAAATTCTTGTTTGGCCACTTTTTCAGACAAAGGATGCGCAAAATCTGGATAATCCACACTTTCTTCAGAGAAAGTACCGCCATCCTCAAATTCCATAACATTCTGAAAAACAGTCTTTAATCTTTCCTTTAAAGCATATCCTGCATGATCTGAAGCGATAATTACTTTCATTCTAATCATTTTTTATTAAGTCTGCAAAAATACAAAAAATAGAATGTTTCGACACACACAAAATCATCAAGTTTCTCATTCATTATTTTTCTTATTTTTATAAGATGAGATATTGTATGCAGGTTGATAACGTTGATAAAAAAATGGGTTTTCTCTTGACTTTTTTAGTTATTAATTTTAATCAACAAAAAAGAGCATCTGTGGAATATATTATCCTTTTCATTTTGAAAGGGTTTTATATTTCCAAAAAAAGTTATCATTATTTTTCGTTGAAAACTTTTAGGTTTTGAAGGCCCTTTTTTCGTTGACAACTTATGTTCAAAAACAGCCACTTTTTTGGATAATTTTTCTTATCAATTTTTGTCAACAGAGTAATCAAACCGTAACTTCAACTTTTCTGATAACTCGCCACTTTATTAACTTTTAGTTGTTAATAAATCTTAATTTTCATAATATCAAAGGTTTATATTTGTCTAGAATCTGCGTTATTTTACACAGTAAAATAAGGGGGGTAAATAACGTAATAAAAGAGTATATTTGCCGCCGTGAAAAAAACCGCCTTCATATTAGCCTGCCTGTTGGTGTTGACGATAGGATCTTATGCGCAGCGTTCCTCTTATTCTGCACGGGTTTTCGATGGGGTGACCTATCAGCCCTTGGAAGGAGCGAGTGTTTACAATGTGAACACTCAAAAATTTGCATTTACCGATAAATCGGGCAGATTTACTATCTCTGTGAAGGAAAACGACACGCTTTTCATTTCTAAATCTTCCTTTCGTCAGTTGGTGTTTGTCATAAACAAAAAGGTTTTACAATACAAGGATGACATTTTCCTGTATTACAAAGCCACGATGTTGAAGGAGGTGCGCATTATCGCGATAAATCCTTCATACGAAGGTTTTAAAAAAGATATTGTGTCGTTGAAGTTACCTGACTATTATAAG
The DNA here is from genome assembly GCA_017615595.1 of Bacteroidales bacterium. Taxonomy (GTDB): domain Bacteria; phylum Bacteroidota; class Bacteroidia; order Bacteroidales; family WCHB1-69; genus F23-D06. Next base: position 74,473 of record JAFZZT010000005.1, on the reverse strand, counting down.
CAGGCGCAGGATGTTCAGCTTACGGAATGGCAGAAGGCGAACATAAAATATGGAGAGAATCCCAATGGCAATCTTTTATCGTTGGGTGGAACGGCCACCATGTCGCCCATCTCTTTCCTTTACGAGAAATATAACCGAAAAGCTCAGATGCAGCGATTGTACAATGAGATGAGCAGTTATGAAGATGAGTTGGATCAGGTGCAGGAAAAATACAATCGCGAGGTTGTTCATGAATTGACGGGCCTGGAGGGAGATGAGTTGTTGGATTTTATGACCTATTGTCATTTCAGCTACTATGATTTGGTTCGTTGGGATCGGGAAAACATTGCAGCGCAAGTAAAAAACAAATTTTTCACCTATCAATACGAAAAATTGAATAATCAAGACAAAAATTAGGATTTGGGTATGTCAGGACAAGATTTTATAAAGAAGAATCTCAACATCTATCATATCATTGGCATGGTTGTAGGTGTTGGTCTCAGTATGATATATTGGGTAAAATCCGGACAGTTTTCTGATAATTTCTTAAAGAAAAGTCCTGTGTTGATGGCCATTTGGGGTATCTTGATTGGTTATATTCTTTGCGATTTGGTTTTTAACAGCCAAAAGCGGAAAGAAGATGAAAATAAACGACAAGAGCAAGAATAAAAAAGTTATCTTTGCGGCTTTGTGTGAAGAAATCTAATATTCATTAAAAAATAAACTTTATGACAGAAACAATTAAAACTTTAAGAGACAATGCTGCCGTGCGTTGGCTGGCACTTTTGTTATTGGCGTTGGCCATGTTTTGTTCCTACATTTTCATGGACATCCTTTCGCCTATCAAGGATCTCATGCAGACCACGCGTGGATGGAATTCCACAGCTTTCGGTACGATGCAGGGAGCGGAGACATTCTTGAATGTGTTTGTCTTCTTCCTCATCTTTGCCGGCATTATTCTGGATAAGATGGGTGTCCGTTTCACCGCCATTTTATCAGGTGCCGTGATGCTCTTAGGTGGTTTGATCAAGTATTATGCTGTATCAGAGGCCTTTATGGGTAGCGGAATTGAAGTATGGTTCACTGAGCATTTGAATTACATTCCTGGTTTCCAAGAATTGGGAGTGGCACCTTTCTATGAGGGAATGCCTGCTTCCGCCAAAGTGGCCGCTGTCGGTTTTATGATCTTTGGTTGTGGTGTGGAAATGGCAGGTATCACGGTTTCCCGTGGTATTGTGAAATGGTTCAAGGGCCGTGAGATGGCATTAGCCATGGGTTCTGAGATGGCTTTGGCCCGTCTGGGTGTGGCCACATGTATGATTTTTTCACCATTCTTTGCCAATCTTGGCGGCAAAGTGGATGTTTCCCGTTCCGTTGCCTTTGGTGTGGTGTTGCTCTGCATTGCTTTGATGATGTTCATTGTTTATTTCTTCATGGACAAGAAGTTGGATTCCCAAACAGGCGAGGCAGAAGAGAAAGACGATCCTTTCAAAGTGTCTGACATTGGCAAGATTCTCTCCTCTGGTGGTTTCTGGTTGGTAGCTTTGCTTTGTGTGCTTTACTACAGTGCCATTTTCCCATTCCAGAAATATGCTGTCAACGTGTTGCAGTGCAATCTCACTTTGAATCCTCATGATGGTTTTTGGGCTAGCAGCGCCGCTACCATCATCCAATACCTCATCATGCTGGTTGTAGCTGCCTGTTCTTTCACGAGCAACTTCTCCAAGAATAAAGGCGCGAAATATGGTTTGATGGGTATTGCTGTTGTGGCTTTGATTGTTTATTGTTGGATGGGATTCATGATAGGAACACCTGGTTCCATCTTCGCCGTGTTCCCGTTGTTGGCAGTGGCTATCACGCCGATTTTGGGTAATTATGTGGACCACAAAGGTAAAGCTGCATCCATGTTGATGATAGGCTCCTTACTGCTTATCTTCTGCCACCTCACCTTTGCTTTCATCCTGCCTATGTTCAAAGAAAGCCCCATCGGTGGCGTGGTGATAGCTTATGCCACCATTCTTGTGTTGGGTGCCTCTTTCTCTTTGGTACCTGCTGCTTTGTGGCCGAGTGTTCCGAAACTTGTGGATGAAAAGATCATCGGTTCCGCATACGCCCTTATTTTCTGGATTCAGAATATCGGTTTGTGGCTCTTCCCGTTGCTCTATGGTAAGATCCTGGATATGACGAACCCTCAAGGAACTCCTGCCACAGAACTGAATCATACCGTTCCTTTGGCCATGTTTGCGTGCCTCGGCGTTGCCGCTTTGATTCTCGGCATCATCCTGAAGGCTGTGGATAAGAAGAAAGGTCTCGGCTTGGAGCAACCGAACATCGTCAAGGAAGAGGTTCCCGCCGCTGAATAATCCAATATTGCAATAAAATTAAAATCGGGAGACTCTTCTTAACCAAGAAGAGTCTCTCTTTTCTCTAACCTGATATGAAAAAAAAGACCGCCATTATTGTCATTGTCACCCTCTCGGTGCTGCTCGCTGTCACAACTGGTATCACGCTTTGTCTGGCCCTTGATGACCATCCGTTAAAGGCGAAACCCATCCCCAACTATTATGCTAATAAGTTGACGTCACCTTATATACCTGAGAACATGATGTTTGCGGGTGAAAAAGTGCCGTTGGATGTCTATTATGTGCGGGAAGGGCTTGATCGCGAGCTGATCATCAACTGTTACCAGCACTCCAAGACATTGCGCATCTTCAAGCTCTCCACCCGTCTTTTTCCGGTGATAGAGAAGATCTTGGAAGAAGAGGGGGTGCCGGAGGATTTCAAGTACCTCTGTGTGGCGGAAAGCGGTTTGGAGAATGTAATCTCGCCCGCAGGGGCGGGTGGCTATTGGCAGTTCATCCCCGCCACCGCCAAGGTGTATGGTCTGACGGTCACCAATGACATTGACGAGCGGTATCATCTGGAGAAGGCCACCCGGGCGGCCTGCAAGATGTTGAAAAAGTGTCGCAACCAGTTTGGCAGCTGGACCTTGGCCGCCGCCGCATACAATAGGGGAGAAGGGGGCCTGCAGGCTGCCATCAACTCGCAGTCGTGCAACAGCTACTGGGATCTGTGGCTCAACGCCGAGACCTCCCGCTATGTGTACCGCATCTTAGCTTTCAAGTTGATGTTCGACAATCCGCAACTCTATGGCGTGGAACTCTGTCCCGCGCAGATGTACCAGCCCATCCCGACAGAGGAGATTACGGTATCCTCCAGCATTGAAGACTTGGCAAAATATGCACTTGACAAAGGAATCACTTACAAGGAGTTGCGCGACCTAAACCCTTGGATCCGCAACAGCAAGCTGGTCGTGCCGCCCGGCAAGAGCTACAACTTAAAGATTCCCAAAAAATCGAAAGACAATTTCCGGGATTTGTTCAAGCATGTGGAAAACCCTTTTGCGATTATCGGGGACACCATCCCTGCGTCCCTGAGAAACCCGAATACAGGCCAATAGCCAAAGTATCATTCAAACGAAAATAAACAGACTAAAAAAGGTTTCTATGAAATATATCATTATCGGTGGTGTGGCGGGAGGAGCTTCCGCCGCTGCCAGACTGAAAAGATTACAGGAAGAGGCAGAAATTGTCATCTTCGAGAAAGGTGAGTACATCTCATACGCCAACTGCGGTTTACCTTATTATATAGGCAACACCATAGAGGACCGCAAGAAGCTCTTTGTACAGACGCCGGTTTCCTTTGGCAATCGTTACGATGCCGATGTGCGCACCATGAACGAGGTCACAGCCATTGACAGAGAACGCAAGGTGGTGAAGGTAAAGAATTTGCGCAAAGGAAAAGAGTATGAGGAGTCTTACGACTGTCTGTTGTTGTCGCCTGGCGCAGTGCCGGTGGTGCCCAATCTGTCCGGCATCGACTTGCCGCATATCTACACCCTGCGCAACGTACCCGACTGCGATCAGATCAAGCAGCGGGCTATCGAACAGCTGAAAGAAGGTGCTTCGGCGGTCATCATCGGCGGAGGCTTCATCGGCTTGGAGATGGCGGAGAACCTGCACCGCATCGGTTATCAGGTCACGGTGATCGAGAAGGCCTCGCAGGTGCTGACGCCTTTGGACTGGCCCATGGCCGCCATCGTGCAACAGCATCTGATCGACAAGGGCGTGCGAGTGGTCACTGAGACTGCCCTGACAGGCTTTGCCGAGCAAGAAGGTCGTCTGATAGTGCAGACGGACAGAGAGGAGACCTTTCCCTGCGACATGGCCATCCTGAGCATTGGCGTGCGTCCGAACACGAACTTAGCCCAGCAGTGCGGTCTGCAGATAGGGGAGAGTGGGGGCGTGCAGGTGGACGAATACCTGCGCACCTCTGACGAGCACATCTATGCGGTGGGAGACGCCATCGAGTTCCCGCATCCGGTCACAGGCAAGCCCTATTGCAACTATCTGGCGGGCCCAGCCAACGCACAGGCCCGCATAGCGGCCATGAACATGGTCTATCCCGAAACAGTACGCTATAGTGGCTCCGTGGCCACGGCTATCGCCAAAGTGTTTGAACTGACTGCCGCCTCCACGGGACTCAACGAGCAGCGGCTTCGTCAGGAGGGTATCCCCTTCCAGACGGTTATCACACACCCGTGGCCCCATGCGAACTATTATCCCGGGGGTGAACCCATCCACCTGAAACTCAACTTTGACTCCGAAACGGGCCGTATCTTGGGCGCACAAGCCGTGGGCAAAATGAATGTGGACAAGCAGATCGACATTATCTCATTGCTGCTGAAGCACGAGGGCACCATCTACGATATGATCAACAGTGAGCACGCATACGCCCCGCCATACGGCTCTGCCAAGAGTCCGGTGATGTTTGCTGGCATGGTGGCCGAGAACATCATGGCTGGACTGATGAACCCCGTGCAAGCGGCGGAGTTGGACGCTATGATTGACCTAGGAGAGGACCTTCAGCTGGTGGATGTGCGCGAGATTCAAGAGTTTAAGACTGGCACCATCGCCGAGGCAGAGAACTGTCCAGTGGATGAGTTGCGCGAGCTGATGGAGGATCTGGATCCCGACAAAAAGACGGTGGTGTTCTGCGAGGTGGGTCTGCGCGGCTATGTGGCTGCCCGCATCCTGATGCAGTCTGGATTTGCCGAAGTGTACAACCTGATCGGGGGCATGAAGACCTACCGGCTCATCGGTAAACATAATCGGGGATAAATTCCCATTAAAAAAAGTGGAAAATACTCAAAAAAGGGGATGATACAGGTCGCGTCATCCCTGTATTTTTGCATCCGTAAATGAAACGATTTTGCGGGGGAGGAAAAGGATGTGTGACAATGTTTGATTTTATAATATATAGTAAGTTGTTTTTTTGGACCGGCCTCGCGAGGCCGGTTTTTTTGCCATCAAAAAGGTCGGTTTAATTTGAGAAAAAAAAGGAATCAATGTTGAAAAATGTTATATCTTTGCACGCTGAAAAAGTATGATAGGCTTTTCTCAGAAAATAGTTTTACTACAAAGCAATTATTAACCTCTTTAATACCTATAAAAACGATGAAAAAATTAATTTCAATGACGATGTTAGTCCTGTTGGCGATGTTGGCCATGACAGGATGCAAAAAGAGTTTTACCATCACGGTGCAATCCAACAATGAAGCGTGGGGTACTGTGACAGGCGGAGGCATCTATGCCAAAGGAGAAACCATTACCATTTCAGCCATTCCTGCACCCGGGTACTATTTTATCAGCTGGAATGATGGTGACAATACCAATCCTCGTCAAGTGGTGGTAAATGGCAATGCCACTTATATTGCCACTTTCAGTGACACGCCCGGCGGTGGTGGAACAGAAGGGGCGTTAGAGGTTTCCGGTAGCATTAATGCCAACACCACATGGCCAGACCGTGGCGTGGCGGTGGACTACATTATTGATGGCCATTTCTATGTGGAAGGCAATGCCTTGCTGACCATCGAGCCAGGCGTGACCATTATGTTCACGGGTGTTGATGGCGCCATTTTCGTGGAAGAAAATGCAGGTCTTCGCATGGTGGGCACGGCTGAAAAACCCATTATCCTCACAGGTCCGACCAACAACCCCAATAAAGGAGCCTGGAATACGGTATATGTTCAGTCCAATCGTGCAGACAATCAATTTGAATATGTAAAATTTATCAACGGTGGCTCCAATGAAGCCGATGTGGTGTATGTGGGTGGCAAAATATCCATGAAGCATTGTACCATCGATGGTGCTCTTGGCAACGGTATTTGTGTGAGCGGATCTTTGAGTGCTTTTGAAAACAACACGATCAAGAATGTGGATAAATTTCCTGTATGGTTGAATGACCACAATATGGTGAACTCTTTAGGCAGTGGCAACAACTATACAAATAACGGAAAGAATATGATATGTTTGAGTGCCTATTATTTGGACAATACGAACAACGTTCCGGTCACGTTTTCCAAACAAGGCATTCCCTATTATGTGTCACAAGGCATTCATTTGGACGAAAGCGAAGACAAGATGTTGGTGAATGCAGGCGCAGAGTTCGTGTTTGCTTATGAGGCAGGCCTTCGTATCAGCGAAGTTTCTCTGTTGCAGGTGAATGGAACATCCAATGATCCGGTCATTTTCCGCGGCGAGCAGAATGAGAGTGGTTACTGGAGTGGTATAGAAATCTATTCTTCACGCACCACAGAAGGTGGTAATAAATTGATCAACTGTCAGATAAAGAATGCTGGCCAGCATGACGGGGCGGCTCTCTTGACCCAGGAAGAGACCACTCTTTCCATCAACAATGTTAGCATCAGTGGCAGCAATGGTTATGGTATGATTGTTACGATTCCGGTGGATTGGGACACCGAGCAGTACGATTTTTCTAACTATCATGTATCGGCCACGGCTCTGACGTTCAATAGTTGCGCCCAAGGCAACATCTACGAGACAAACAAGGACCAGGTGTATAACGGAATACCCGGTGCCAAAAGGAAAAAATAATCATTATGTCTTCGAATTAAAATAAAAACGGGTGGTCTTTTGACCACCCGTTTTTTGGATCATGGCATCTCCTTTGATTATTTCAAAGGAACGGTGTTCTCCATGCTGCAGATGAGGTCCACCACCTTGTTGGAGTAGCCGATCTCATTGTCGTACCAGGACACCAGTTTCACAAAGTGCTCGTTGAGCATGATGCCGGCGTTGGCGTCGAACACGGAGGTTCTCTTCTCGTTGATGAAATCGGAAGAGACCACAGGGTCTTCGGTGTAGCCGAGGATGCCTTTCAGTTCGCCTTCAGAGGCTTTCTTCATGGCATTCTTGATATCCTCGTAGGTGGCGGCTTTTTCAATCTTGCAGGTCAGGTCAACCACAGAGACATCTGCGGTGGGGACGCGCATAGACATACCCGTCAGTTTGCCCTTCAGGGAGGGGATCACCTTACCCACGGCCTTGGCGGCACCTGTGGAGGAGGGGATGATGTTGCCGAGGATGGAACGGCCGCCGCGCCAGTCTTTCTGGGAAGGACCGTCCACCGTCTTCTGGGTGGCAGTGGCAGCGTGAACAGTGGTCATCAAGCCTTCCACCAGACCGAAGTTGTCGTGAACCACTTTGGCCAAAGGAGCCAAGCAGTTGGTGGTGCAAGAGGCGTTGGAGACGATCTCCTGACCGGCATACTCCTTGTTGTTCACACCCATGACGAACATCGGGGTGTCGTCTTTGGAAGGAGCGGACATCACGACACGTTTGGCGCCAGCCTCAATGTGTGCGTGTGCTAATTCGTGGGTCAGGAACAGACCTGTGGATTCCACCACATAGTCAGCACCGATCTCATTCCATTTCAAGTTCTTGGGGTCTCTCTCCGCGGTGACGCGGATCTTGTTGCCGTTGACCACCAGCATGCCGTCTTCCACCTTCACCTCGCCTTGGAAAGCGCCATGTACGGTGTCGTAGCGGAGCATGTAGGCCATATAGTCCACATCCAACAAGTCATTGATACCCACAACTTGAACGTCATCTCTTTCAGTTGTAGCTCTGAAAACCAAGCGGCCGATACGGCCGAAACCATTGATACCGATTTTAATTTTTGCCATAAATGTTATGTGTTTTTGATGTTGTAGATTTTTATTAAGAGGGTCTGCAAAAATACTACTTTTTTTTCATATATTTGCCGCCTATTTTGTACAACAAATAAAAATATCGATATGAAAATCTTAGTTTTAAATTGTGGCAGTTCCTCCATCAAGTATCAGCTGTTGGAAATGGAACCGCAACCTGAATTGAAGGCCAAAGGTCTTGTTGAAAGAGTCGGATTGGAAATGGGTGAGTTCACCCACAAGCCGGTCGGCAAGGACAAATACTACACGCAGACTCCCATTCCCACGCACGAGGCGGGCATCAAGTTGATTTTGGAAGCGCTCACCGATCCGGTGCATGGCGTGATCAGCTCTTTGGAGGAGATCAACGCAGTGGGTCATCGTGTGGCGCACGGTGGCGAGTATTTCAAGCAGTCGATGGTCATTGGCGACAAGGAGCGTGAAGAGATTGAGAAGCTCTGCGCCTTGGCTCCGCTGCACAACCCCGCCAGCTTGACGGGTATCGACGCCATGAAGAAGCTGCTCCCGAATGTGAAGCATGTGGGTATTTTCGACACTTCCTTCCATCAGACGATGCCGCCGGAGGCTTTCCTGTACGCGCTTCCTTACGAGTATTATAGCGAGAAGAAGATCCGGCGTTATGGTTTCCACGGTACCAGCCATAAATATGTGGGACCGAAGGCAGCCGCCATGGTGGGCATCCCATACGAGAACGCCAAGATCGTGAGCTGTCACCTTGGCAACGGCGCTTCCATCTGCGCCATCAAGAACGGCAAATCCATTGATACCTCCATGGGTTTCACGCCTGTCGAGGGTTTGGTGATGGGCACGCGCGTGGGTGATATCGATGCCGGCGCTTTATTGTACATTATGGAGAACGAGAACCTCGACACCAAGCAGGCCAACACGCTGATCAACAAGAAGAGCGGTCTGCTGGGCATCTCCGGCAAAAGTGTCGATATGCGCGATATCCGTGCCGGCCGCGACAGCGGAGACGAGCGCTCCACGGATGCATTCAACATGTTCGCTTACCGGGTGAAGAAATATATCGGTGCCTACACAGCCGCCATGGGTGGTGTGGACATCATTCTCTTCACGGGTGGTATCGGCGAGAATGCCTGGTTCCAGCGCGAGGCCATCTGCGAAGGATTGGAGTTCCTCGGTACCAAACTCGACAAAGAGGCTAACCAGAAGTATGCCGGCGAGGATGGTATCATCTCCACGCCCGACTCCAAAGTCAAACTGGTTTCCGTGACCACCAACGAAGAGCTGGTGATGGCCATGGAGACCTACCAGCTGACGAAGTAATCCACGCTTTACAGCGAAATAAAAAAAGGCGCCTTTTCGGGCGCCTTTTTTGTGATAGGGAAAGCTGATTATTGGATGATCAGCTTTTGGGTTCTTTGACCGTTCTGAGACTTCAGATTCAAGAAGTAGATGCCCTCGGAGAGGTTGTTGGTTTGAATCTGGAACACTTGCTCGCCGCCGTTGTAGTTGAATTGGTCGGTGGCAACAGTCTTGCCGGCCATGTCAACGATGGTAGCATAGATGGTCTGAGCCTCGTCAGCGGTGACGGACACGTTCACAAAAGTGTTGGCGGGGTTAGGATACACGCTCACCTCCATGTTGTCGAAATGCTCGATGCCCGTTTGGCTGGTATGGTAGTTCAACTCAAAGCCCGTACCCTCTTGGTCGTTATCGGAACCGAAACGCACATAGAGTTTGGAAGCGGTGAGGAAATAGTAGTCGGTTTCCAGAGAAGCGGTGTTGTTGATATCGAAGTGACGATAGAGAACAGGGCTGGTGGTGGAGGAGTAGTCATACACATCCACGAAATCGCCGGCTTTGAGGTCGAATTTGCTGAAGGAGAAGACATAGCCAGTGGCGCCGGAGGGACGGATCTGCCAAGAGCAGGATTGGCTCGGGCGGTACGGGTTGTCGTTGTTGATGGCGTTGCCGGGTTTGTCGGTGATGGTACCGGTTTGTGTCGTGATCATCTGGGTGTTGCTGGAGCAAGCGGTAGAAGAGGAGACATAGCTGGTAGCTTCATAGTTCAGCACAAAACCGTAGTCAGTTTCGGAGTTGGCAGTGGAGGTGAAGGTGATCAGCACACTGTCAGCGGTAACGGTGAGGGCGTTGGGGAGAGCATCTCCCGTGAAGTCGCCATGCACGCCACCGGAAACACCGCTATAGTCACTGCAAGCAGCCATCAGGCAGTCGCCAGAGTAGGATTGTTTGATACCGGAAGCCTCGGTGCCGCCGTTGTAGATGTTCACTTTGTCGCCAGCTTTCACTTTCAGTTTGGAGAAGGTGAAGCGGTAAGCGGTAGCATTCGGAGAGGAGATCACCCATCTGCGGTTGGAGTTCTGGGCATATTTCATGTTGCCGGCACCGTCGCTGATAGAGCCAACGCTGGCGGTGATTCTGGTGTCGCTGATAGCCGGTTTCTCGATTTCGGCGGAATCAGGCATCAACTTAATCATCATGGTGTTGGTTTCGGAAACATTGAAGTTGCCGGAGTGGGTGTTCTGGTTGGTGAGCAGGTAGAAACCGTTGTCATAACCACCCCAACCCCAGTTCACGTGGAAATAGGTGTCGGTAACAGTGTCTTGGGTGATGGTTGTGTAACCATCCACAATCCAAGCGTGACCGCCATCGGTCTCGTTGCGGCCGCTGAAGAACAGCGGGCGACGGGCATTCAGCTCGTTGATAGCTTGGTTGATCCACAAGTAAGTCAGGTCAGAAGAGGGAGCCACATCTACAATGCTGCTGAACTGAGCATTGGGAGAATAGTGGAAAAAGGATTGCAAAGCCTCCATGGCATACTCGGACTGTGTGCCGGAGCCATCGTGACCGTAACCCATTCTGGTAGCCACACCACAGTTGTACAACAGCTTGGCCTGCTCGCCGTTATAGGCATTCAGTCTGTCGGTCATGTGGTTGTAGTTGTAATGGGTGTTGCCGAAGTTGACGGATTGCGGCGGGTAGGTGTAGATAAGTTCGCCCGTTTCGTCATCATATTCTTTGGGAATGTAATAGATGGCGCCGTAACCATGCTCTGGGTAACGATAGTAATAGAGGATGTTGCTCATTGACAAAGCCACACAACCCACATAGGAACGCATGTCGATGTCCAGATCGCTCAGCGGATTGTAAGGACATTGGGCATTGTAATAGGTGTCTTGGTTCCACTCGGTGGTTACCAAAGGTTGCACACAAGGATTGCCTTTGGCCTGGCTCACGGTGAAATTCTCGCTGGTGTAATGATCCCAAAGAGTTCTGGCAGAACTGGTCACAGAAGGATGCTCGATCAAATAGGTCAGTTCGTTTTTGTATTGGGTGCAGTAAAGATCAGCACCGGTTCCAGCTTTGAAGTTGCTTTCCAAAGAGTAGGCCAACACCGGGGTGGCTTGGTCCGTGGCTGAGACAATCATGAAACCCTTGTCACCAATTTGGAAACGATAAAAGACGGGATCGCCCGCAGCGGTGTATTCCGTATAGACGAGCGTAAGATCCATGCCCTTGGCATCAGAAACGCCGACGCGCTCAGCCAAGAAGTTTTTGGATGCTTTCATAGCGGTTTCCACGGGGATCACATGGGAAGCGAAGCCCCAAAGCGAAACTGCCAAAAGACAAACTAAAAGAGTAATTTTTTTCATATATGAAATTGTTTAGTTATTAATATATTTCTACTTTACCAAATGAGCGACAAAAATAAAAAAAATTTTGAAAGTTGACACTCTGTTAATATCTTTCGTAATCTATTTAGAATAAGTGTTTTATAAAATCGCTTAGTTATAAGAGTTCGATATGTACGCCTGTTTGGGAGGTGACTTGTCCGATAATGGAAGCCTTTTCGCCCAGCTTGCCGAACAGGTCGAGGATAGCGTTGGCATCTTCCGGACGGGCGATGAGGATCATGCCGACTCCCATGTTGAAGATGTTGAACATCTCGCGATGAGGGATGTTGCCATATTTCTCCAGCAGGTGGAAGATGGGCAGGATTTGCCACGAGCCCTCTTGGATGCTGACGCCCTGATCCTCCTTAAGCATACGGGGGATGTTCTCGTCGAAGCCGCCGCCCGTGATGTGGCAGATGGCATGGACATCGAAATGATTCAGCACTTCAAGGACGGGTTTCACATAGATGCGGGTAGGGGTGAGCAGCGTGTTCCCGAGGGTGTCGTCCAGGTCATCGTATCGTTCATTCAGATCGAGGTGGTTGTCTTTGAGGACGATTTTGCGGACGAGGGAGAAGCCGTTGGAGTGAACGCCGGAGGAGGCCAGTCCGATGAGGACATCACCGACTTCCACCTTGGAGCCGTCTATGAGTTTGGATTTCTCGACGCATCCGACCGTGAATCCGGCGATGTCGTATTCGTCTTCATCGTACATGTCGGGCATCTCCGCGGTCTCGCCGCCGATGAGGGCGCAGTTGGAGAGCACGCAGCCGTCAGCAACGCCCTTGACGATCGTTTCAATCTTTTTGGGGTCGTTTTTGCCCACGGCCACATAGTCGAGGAAGAAGAGCGGCGCGGCGCCTTGGGCCAACACGTCGTTGACGCACATGGCCACGGCATCCTGGCCGATGGTGTCGTGCTTGTCCATCATGAAGGCCAGTTTCAGCTTGGTGCCCACACCGTCAGTGCCGCTGACAAGCACGGGTTCTTTATAGTTCAGGGAGGCCAGGTCGAACATGCCGCCGAAACTTCCGATGTTGCCCATCATGCCCGGGCGGTTGGTTCTACTGATATGTTTTTTGATCAAACGGACCGATTCGTAACCTGCTTCGAGGCTCACACCGGCATCTTCGTAAGTCTTAGCCATATTTTTTAAAGTTTTTATGAGAATTATAAAATCAGCATTGCGTCACCGTATGTCAGGAAGTGATATTTTTCCTCCACGGCTTCGTGATAAGCTTTCATGACGAAGTCGTAACCACCGAAGGCAGCGACCATCATCAGCATGGAGCTTTGGGAGGCGTGGAAGTTGGTGATCATGGCGTCTGCCACCATGAAGCGGTAAGGCGGGTAGATGAACTTGCTGGTCCAGATGTCCTCTTTGCCGTTCATTTGGGTGGTTTTGACGTGTCCGTTGGAATAGACGGAGGATTCCAGCGCCTTCATCGTGGTGGTGCCGACCGCGACCACTTTGTGGCCGTTATCTTTGGCCTTGTTGATGGTGTCTGCCACTTCGGGCAGGATGATCATCCGTTCGGAGTCGGGTTTGTGTTTGGAGAGGTCCTCCACGTCGATGTCGTTGAAGTTGCTCAGGCCGGCGTGCAGCGTGATGTAGGTGCGCTCCAGGCCGTAGAGTTCCATCTTTTTGAGCAGTTCGCGGCTGAAGTGGAAGCCGGCGGCCGGGGCCACCACGGCACCTTCTTCGGAGGCGTAGAGGGTCTGGTAGTTCTGGGCATCCTCCTCTTCAATTTCGCGCAGACGTTGGATGTCGTCTGGCAGCGGGGTGGTGCCGAGGTCCATCAGCTTCTGCTTGAAGGCGTCATGATCCCCATCGAAGAGGAAACGCAATGTGCGCCCGCGGGAGGTTGTGTTGTCGATGACCTCCGCCACCAAGCTGTCGTCATCACAGAAGCTGAGCTTGTTGCCGATGCGGATCTTGCGCGCCGGGTCCACCAGCACATCCCACAAACGACTCTCTGCATCCAGCTCGCGAAGCAGGAAGACCCTGATCTTGGCACGAGTCTGTTCCTTCTCTCCAAAAAGGAGTGCTGGAAAGACTTTTGTGTTGTTCATCACGAAAAGGTCGCCCTCGTCGAAATACTCCAAAATATCTTTAAACAATTTATGCTCAATAGTTTTGGTCTTTCTGTTGAGCACCATCATGCGTGCCTCATCACGCTCTTTTTCCGGGTGTAAAGCTATCAATTCTTGAGGAAGATAGTACTTGAATTCTGATAATTTCATAAACAAAAATTGGCCTGCAAAACTACAACATTTTTATCCTTTTGTCAAGAGTAAAATTTTCTTTTTTAAAAATGTAATTATTTATGGTGATGTATAAGGAAGATATTTTCTTTTTTGCTACTTTTGCGGTTTGAAAAATTTTAATGATAATGAAGAAAATCGTTCTTTGCAAACTGTTCTTTTTACTGGGGTTACTGGCCTTTGCCCAGCCGGCTCCCGTGAAAAACGTCATCCTTCTGATCACGGACGGAACCTCCACCAGTCTGCTCTCCTGCGCCCGCTGGTATCAGACCTACTTGGACTCCACCAAGACAGCCTTGAACATAGATCCATACATCAAGGGACTGATTCGCACCCATTCTTCAGACGCTCCCATCGGTGATTCGGCACCGACAACAGCATGCTACATGACGGGCCAACCAACCCAGACGGGCTTTGTTTCCACCTATCCGGTTAAGACGGACCATGATTTGGTGCCAGTGGATGCCACACGCGCCTATCAGCCGTTGACCACCTTGATGGAGGCGGCCCATTGGCGTCAGGGCAAGGCAACGGGCATCGTCTGCACTTGCGAGTTTCCCCACGCCACCCCCGCCGACTGCGCCGCCCATACCTACTCCCGCGGCAAGTATGGCATGATCGCCCCGCAGATGGTCTATAACGACCTCGATGTGGTCATCGCCGGCGGCACCTCCTATCTGAAAGAAAGCGAACGCGAATACTTGAGATCCAAAGGATATAATCTCTTCATGGACGATCTCTCCGGCATGCGCAACTGCCACAAAGGACCCTTCTGGGCGCTCTACCGCCCCTCTTCCATAGAGTATTATATGGAGACGGACGCCTCTGCCGTTCCATCTCTGGCGGAGAGCACCGAAAAAGCCCTGGAGATCCTCTCCCATAACCCCAATGGCTTCTTCCTGATGGTGGAAGGCAGCAAGGTGGACTGGGCCGCCCACGACAATGACGCCAAGGCTGCCCTGGTGGAGTTCCTTGAATTTGACAAGGCTTGCAAGGTGGCTTTCGATTTTGCCAAAAAAGACGGCAATACCCTCGTAGTGGTGGTCCCCGATCACGGCACGGGTTCCCTGACCATCGGCAACACCAAATCCAACCACGGCTACGACAGACTCTCCCTCAAGCAGATCATGTCGCCCATTGACAACTATCAACTCTCCCTCTGGAGTATGGGTGAAAAACTGAAAGCGGCGGAGACAACCGAGTGGCCCAACCTCTTCAAGACCTATTTCGACATTGATCTTCAACCGTCAGAAATCACCTACCTCTCTTCAGCCAAAGATTATGACAAATCCAGCTTGTCCAAAGAGGACCGCAAAGACAACCTTTCCATGGTCAAAATGCTCAGTCAGGTGATCTATGGCAGAACCTATTTCGGATTCACTACCTTCGGCCACACCATCGAGAATGTCTTCTTTGCGATGTATCAGCCCCAGCACGATGAGTTGCAAGGCTGTCCGACCAACATTGAACTGAATCAATATATGTGTCGCCAAATGGGCTTGACGGGTGTCCTGGAGGAGATGACCGAAGATAATTTTGTGGATCATCGCAAGGTTTTTGAAGGCTATAACTACAAAATCGACAGCCTGGACAAATATCATTACCGCTTCACGGCTAAGTACAAAAAGAACACATTGGTATTTGACAGTTATACGAACTATGTGACAGTCAATAACAAACAGCACGAACTGTCCTCGGTGTTGGTCTATATGCCTATCAACAAAACTTTCTATGTGCCGAAAGAATTATTCAGATACCTCTTACTAAAATAGCGATTTTTGCGTTATTCGTTCATGTTTAATCATTAAAACTAACATACAATGCAATCAACACAAGAAATTAATGGCGGAGCCAACGAGAGTCAAAACCCGTTGAAAAAGTGGGTTATTATTTTGGGAATACTGGCGGGATTGTTTTTCTTATCCACGCTTTATTTTGGTTTTTTTGCCAAACCGGTGACCAATTTGGAATACATCAAGGTTGCTGACGAGAAAGAATCTCTTCAGGCCGAGTTGAATAACCTTATGGCAGAGCACGAGCGCATCAAGGCTCAATACGGCGATCTTTCCGACCAATTGAGCGCCAAGGACAGCGTCATCATGGCCAATGCTGCCGAAATCGAGAAGCTTATCAATTCTCAAGCCGACTATAACAAAATCAAAAAACAACTCGCGAGACTGCAGAATATCTCCCAAGAGTATGTTCAGGAGATGGATAAGCTTTATCAAGAGAACAAGGCTTTGAAAGAGGAGAACACGCAAGTGAAGGCGGATCTGGAAACAGAACGCCAGAATACGGCCACCATCCAGAAGTCTAACGAGGACCTGCATGCCAAGATCAACAATGCCGCTGTGTACAAAGCATACAACATCCACAGCTCGGGCTATAACGTTAAAAATAACGGCACGGAGGAGGTTACCGACAAGGCCGCCCGCACCGAACGTATCAAGACGTCTCTCATTTTGGGAGAAAACCCGCTCATTGATCCGGGCCAGGTGAATGTCTATTGCCGTATTGCAATCCCGGGTAGCGGAAAAGTGTTGTCGATGGGCAGTGGGGACAACTACTCCTTCGTACACGATGGTCAACGCCTGCAATATTCCTGCAAACAGACGGTGGATTATAGCGGCAGCTCTAAAAACGTAACCCTTACCTGGGACATTCCTTCTGACGACAAGGCCATCAAGGGCAAATATATCGTGCAGCTCTTCACCGACAATCAATTCTTGGGTGAGAGTTCGTTCACTTTAAAATAACCGACCATAAAAAAAGGATCCTAAAATCATTCACTAACCAAAACTATAAAGTCGAATAGATGATAAGCAGAAGACATATTCGAGTCAAGGTGATGCAAGCTTTGTATGCCTATAAGACACGGACAGACGTGGCACCGGCGGCAGCAGAAAAAGCGCTGTTCAAGACCGTGGAAAACTGCCACGCCTTGTTTGTGTGGGTCTTTTCCATTCTGCCGGAGGTGGTGCGCTATCGTGCCAACAAACTGGAGAGTTTCAAGGAGAAAAATAATCCTACAGAGGAAGACTTGAATCCCAACACCAAATTTGTGGACAACAAAGTCATTGCCCAAATGGAAGAGAACCAAACTCTTCAGCTGTTGATGGAGCAATATAAAGTCAAATGGGACAACGACTTGGATTTTATCATCGCCGTCTTCAAGCAAATAGAGGAGTCTGACATCTATAAGCAATATATGTCACGGCCTAAAGGGGATTACGAAGAGGATAAGCAATTCGTGCTGGACATCATTCAGCATGTCTTTGGAGAGAGTGAGTACATCAGATGGTTCTTCGGCGAAAAAGATCCGAATTGGGTGGATGATTATTTTGAGGCGTTGTCCATGTTGTACAAAAACGTGGATGCCTTCAAAGAGAACAAGGGATCGGAGTGTAGAATTTATTCCGCTTTTATCAACAAGCAGGATGATGAATACCTCTGCCGCCATCTCTTCCGCACCGTGTTGGCCAAAGATGCCGAATATGAGCAGTTGATTGAGAGCAAGATTCAGAATTGGGACATGGATCGTCTGATTGGCATGGACATTATCCTGCTCAAGATGGCCATCTGCGAGTTGTCGGAATTCCCGCTGATTCCGGTAAAGGTGACGATGAATGAATACATTGAAATCTCCAAGATGTACAGCTCCGACAAGAGCAAGATTTTCATCAATGGAGTTTTGGACAAAATAATAGAAGAATTACGAAACACTGGCAAGTTGAACAAGACAGGCCGGGGTTTGTATCAAAATTAACAGTATGAGAAAGATAACCATTTTTTGTTTGATTATAACGTTGTTAGGATGTGTCGGATGCCGGAAAAAGGCAGCCGAAGAGGGTGACTTCAAGGTGTCGGACGTCCATAACCCGAAGACGGCGGAAGGAATTTCCGACAAGGCCAACAAGAACATGCCGGTCATCACTTTTGAGACCACCACCTACGATTTTGGCGAGGTGGTGCAAGGTGAGAAGCTGACCTATTCTTTCAAATTCAAGAATACAGGCAAGTCCAACTTGATCATCTACTCTTCGGAGGCCACTTGTGGTTGCACCACCTCCACGCCGCCGAAAGCTCCTATCCGTCCGGGCGAGGAGGGCGAGATTACCGTCACCTTTGACTCCAAGTCACAGAATGGAAAGGTGTCCAAGCGTATTCTGGTGGCCGCCAATACCTATCCGTCAGAGAATATTTTAACGATCACAGCAAACGTTTCGAAAATCCAATAATTATTAACCTTAAAATCTTTTAAAAATGAGTATGTTTACACTTTTAGCAGCAGGAGCCTCAGGCGCTTCCACCTTGATATTTATCGTCCTGTTGTTAGCCATCTTCTACTTTTTCATGATTCGTCCTCAGCAGAAACAACAGAAACAGATGGAGGAGTTTCGCAATAGTCTTTCCAAAGGCGACAAAGTGACCACCGTGGGTGGCATTCATGGCAAGATTGTCGGCATCAAAGAGAACACTTTCCAGATAGAAATTGCCCGCGACATCGTGATTGAGGTCGAGAAGACCGCCATCAACTATCGTCCGGCCGCTTCTGGAGCCAAGAAAGCCCAATCTAAAGATGACGACCGCAAACCGGAAGAGCCGGAGACCACCGTTCCGATGGATGACGACAGCAATCCCAACATCGACTAATCTAGAAAAAGAATAACCAAACCCTATGAGTGATAAAAAGTTGCCCATAAAATTGCCTCCGTTGGCTTTTTTAATATGTCTCCTGCTGTCCATCATGGCATGGCTTGTGGTGACTTTTTCCCGTGATTACCAAGTCACCCAGGAATATCGGTTGGTGTCCTACAATTTGCCGGAGGGCAAAAACTCCGTCACCTTCTCGGATACGGTCATTTCGCTGACCTTCAACCAGAAAGGAGTCAACTATCTGATGAAGCCCTATTCCAACAAAGACAAAGTGGTGTATGTGTCTATCACGGATTTGGTCAAGAGCAAGAAGAAAGTGTCGGTCTATACCTTCACCAGCAAAGAGATGCGCGACTTTTTATCCCAATATAATTTCGGGTCGGAATTGGTGGCGGTGGAAGCGCCGGAGGTGCTGACCATCTACGTCAAGTAAGGCCCATCAGTTAGCAATTATTATCAACTAAAATCATTAATTATTATGGCATTAGCAATTACCACAGAAAATTTTGAAACGTTGGTCAAAGACAACCCGTTGGTTGTTGTTGACTTCTGGGCCACCTGGTGTGGACCCTGCCGCCATATCGCTCCCATCGTGGAGGAGGTGGCTGCCGAGTTTGAGGGCAAGGCCGTCATCGGCAAATGTGACACCGACGAGAATGGCGACATCGCCATGCAGTTCGGTGTGATGAACATTCCCACGCTCATCTTCTTGAAGAACGGTGAGGAGGTGGATCGTCACGTCGGCATCATCAGCAAGGACGAGCTCGTCAAGAAGGTGAACCAGTATTTGTAAACTTTAAATTTTCGTAATATGAATACAGCATTATTAATTTGCCTTATCGGTACGATTGTCATCATACCGTTTTTGATTTACTATGTGCGGGAAGCCAGGCTGCATCACCCGAAAGGATTGATTGCCGCTGCTTTGAGCAACATGGGCGAGCGCTTCGGCTACTACATCATGAACGCCGTGCTGCTGCTCTTCCTCGTTTCCAAGTTCGGTCTGCCAGACGGCACCGCCGGTGTCATCTACTCCGTCTTCTACTTCGGCATCTATGTGCTGAGTTTGGTGGGCGGTATCATCGCCGACAAGACCCAAAACTACAACAAGACCATTCAATGGGGTCTCATCATCATGGCTATCGGCTATGTGGTGATGGCTATCCCGTTGTTCAGCAAGACCGCTGAGGGCGCTATCCTCGACAGTGGCGCTGGCTGGTGGACCATCTTGATCATCACCTGTATGGCTCTGTTGTTCATTGCCTTCGGTAACGGTTTGTTCAAGGGCAACCTGCAGGCCATCGTCGGCAAACTGTACGACGAGTTCGAGGCTGAGGCTGCCAAGCAGGGCCCTGAGGCTCTTGCTGAGGCTAAGGATCGCCGCGACTCCGGTTTCCAGATTTTCTACGTGTTCATCAACATCGGCGGTTTCTTCGCTCCGTTCATCGCTCCGTTCCTGCGTGAGTGGTGGCTGAAAGCCCACAATTTTGTGTACAATGCCGACATGTCGGGTTTGTGTCACCGTTTCTTGAACAACACCTTGATTTACACCAATGACGAAGGCAAAATCGTAGATCTCACCCAAAAATTCACAGAGATTTCCGAATCGGTTGTCAGCAATGCTTCACAATTGGCCGACAAAGCTTCTTTCTGCAGCGACTACATCACCGTTTTCAACCAGGGTGTTCATTTCTCCTTCATCGCATCTGTGTTGGCCATGGTAGTCTCTCTGGTTATCTTCTTGCTTAACAAGTACAAATTGCCGCAACCGACCAAGAAAGAAAAAGTACAAGTGGTAGAATACACCGCAGAGGAGAAACTGGCTATGGCGAAAGAGATCAAACAACGTCTCTACGCTTTGTTCGCTGTGCTGGGTATTGCTGTCTTCTTCTGGTTCTCCTTCCACCAGAACGGTCAGTCTTTGTCTGTGTTTGCCCGCGACTTCGTGCAAACGGACAAGATTGCCCCTGAAATCTGGCAGGCGTTGAACCCGTTCTTCGTCATTGTGCTCACCCCGATTATTATGATCGTCTTCGCAGCTTTGGCCCGCAGAGGAAAACCCATCTCCACACCGCGCAAGATTGCCATCGGTATGGCTATCGCCGGTTGTGCTTACCTCTTCCTGCTGATCATCTCCATCGTGAACAACTATCCTTCCGGAGATGTATTCCGCGAAATGGATGCCGCAACTATGTTGAAGGAAGGTCTTGCAAAAGCAGCACCTTGGGTGCTCTTGGTAACCTACTTCTTCTTGACCGTGGCTGAGTTGTTTATCTCCCCGCTGGGTCTGTCATTCGTCTCCAAGGTGGCTCCGCGCCACATGGTGGGCTTGTGCCAGGGCTTGTGGCTTGGCGCCACCGCTCTCGGCAACCTCCTCATCTGGCTTGGACCTGTGATGTATAACGCATGGCCCATCAAGTATTGCTGGTTAGTGTTCGCCGTCGTATGCTTTGTCTCCATGGCCATCATGTTCGCCATGGTGAAATGGCTCGAGAGAGTGACACAATAATATATCACCCTACATACTTCTAAAGGCGGCTTGAACAGGCCGCCTTTTTTGTTTCCCCTACCGCCGGAAACGCTTTTTATCAAAAATATTTGGATAAGTTGTAGATATGTGTAATTCAAAAACAATTTTTTATAAATTTGCACTTTCATTATAAAAAGCATCAATTAACCTATTATCAATATAATATAACACTAAAAACAATGAAGAAAAATGCTCTTTTAGGCGTATTGCTGCTGGCAATTCTTTGCAGTGGATGCGGTTTTGGCAAAATGGTTACCAAATATCCCGAAGTGTCTATCACTTTGGATGATGAAAATTTGGAGACCCGCGGAGGTCAAGTGGCCTACACCATCAAAGGTGCCATTCCTCCGAAATATATGAAGAAGAAAGCCACCATGGTGCTTACCCCCACCTTGAAGGTGGACGGCCAGAATGTGGCTCCCTTTACCACCATTACCCTGAAGGGTGAGAAGGCCAAGGGCGAAGGCACCACCATCAGCTATAAGAAAGGCGGCACCTTCACCAAGACCGGCACTTTCACCTATAAAGATGAGTACGACATGGCCGAGATCGTGGCTCCGGCTACTGCCCAGCTCAAGAAGAAATCCACCACACTGAATCCTGAGAAGATTTTGGGCGAAGGTATCGCCAACACCTCCTCCCGCGTGGGCTTCCAACCGCGTTTGGCCGACAACAACAACAACGGAACAGCCTTCCTCTATGCCCCGCATTACTATCAAACGGAATTCATCGGCAGAACCGCCACCATCTATTTCGACTTGAACAGCTCGGTGATGAACTGGAGCAACAAGTACAACAAGTCGGCGGCCGCCAAAGACTCCATCAAGGCTTTCCAAAACTTTATGAACGAAGGCTATGGCATCAGCAAGGTCATCATCTCCGGTTGGGCTTCTCCTGAAGGCGAGGAGAGCAACAACCAGGGTCTTTCCGAAAGACGTTTCGAGCAGGGAAAGAAATGGTTCGAGAACCAGTATGACCAATACCTGCGCGCATACGCCAAGGCCAACAAGATCAAGATGAAAGATCTGAAACGCCCGACCTTTGAATATGTCAACAATGCGAAGGGTGAAGACTGGGACGGCTTCGAGACCGCTATCGGACAGTCCAACATCGCCCAAAAGAACCAGATTCTCAACGTGGTTCACTCCCAGCCCAACAACGACATGCGCGAGCAGAAGATCCGCGAGATGACGGACATATATCCGGAAATCGCCGACGTCATCCTGCCGCCGCTGCGCCGTGCCGAGATGTCGCTGGTGTGCCAGAAGCACGAAACCTACACCAACGAGGAGCTCATCCGTCTGGTGAAGGAGAATCCTTCCGCTTTCTCCGTGAACGAGCGTCTCTATGCCGCCTCTGTATCCTCCGACCTCGCCGAGCAAGAGCTGATCTATCTGGCCTTGATCAACGACCGTAAAACCGAAGGCGACTGGCGTGCCTATAACGACCTGGGTGCTTTGAAGCTGAACTCCTACTACAACACGGGCAACACCCAGGATCTGGACGATGCCATCAGCTATCTCAACAAGGCTGCCGCCCTTTCTCCGAACAATGGCGTGATCCTGAACAACCTGGCTTTGGCTCAATTCTACAAGGGCGATTTGAATGCCGCCCGCGAGAGCTTTACCGCCTCCAAGAATGCCTCTACCGAACCGGTCAACCAAGACGAGGCTATGGGCGTGTTCGACATTGTGGACGGTAACTACGACGGTGCCCTGCAGCTGATCGGCACCGGCACCTGTAACTACAACGCCGCGCTCGTGCAACTGCTCAACAAGGACTACAACACCTGTCTCAACACGTTGAACTGCATCACCAATCCGGATGCCAAGACCTATTATCTGAAAGCTGTTTTGGCTGCCCGTATGAATGACGAAAATGCACTGTATCGCAACCTTGAATCTGCTATCAACTTGGATCCTTCCTACAAGAAGACTGCGAAGAGAGATGCAGAATTCAAGAAATATCGTCACACCGACACTTTCAAAAGCTTGGTGAAGTAAAGAAACGGTTACACAGTGTCTCTTGCCGCAGGGTGGGGGACACTGTTTTTTATAATCAAAGCCCTGAAGTCATGAAAGAGAACAGAAATATGGCCATTGCCTATGATTTTGACGGAACGCTGGCGCCCGGCA
The DNA here is from genome assembly GCA_017615595.1 of Bacteroidales bacterium. Lineage (GTDB taxonomy): Bacteria > Bacteroidota > Bacteroidia > Bacteroidales > WCHB1-69 > F23-D06. The sequence continues at coordinate 51,178 of JAFZZT010000005.1, read as the reverse complement.
ACATGCAGGAGTACAGCTTTATTCCGGATTTGAATATGGACAAAGGCACTTTCTGGCAGACGGCCAACGAGATGGCCAAACAGCATGATATGGATGAAGTGCTGGCCTATATGCATCTGATGCTGTTGAAAGCCAAAGAGCAAAACATTCCTCTTCGCGAGGAGGTCTTCATGAAATATGGGGAAAAGATCACCTTTTTTGAAGGCGTCTCCACCTATTTTGACCGTATCAATGCCTACGCCGCCGCTCAGAATATCCATCTGGAACATTTTATCATCTCTTCCGGTTTGCGGGAGTTCGTGCGCGGCACCAGCATCGGCCATCAGTTCCGTTCCATCTTCGCCTCCGGCTTTCAATATGATGAGAACGGTAATGCCTGCTGGCCCGCCCTGGCGGTCAACTACACCAACAAGACACAGTTTCTGTTCCGTATCAACAAGGGCATATACAACTCCTACGACAACACCTCCATCAACAAGTCGATGCCGGAGGACTCGCGCGCGGTGCCTTTCTCCAATCTCATCTATGTCGGTGACGGAGAGACGGACGTGCCGGCCATGAAGATGGTCAACCTGTACGGCGGTACCACCATTGCCGTCTATAACCCCAACTCCATCGCGACCCCCAAACACCCCCGCTCCTCCAAGGACATCTGCATCGACTTGATCCGTCAGAACCGCGCCGACTATATTGCGCCGACCATCTACACGGAGAACAGCGAGCTGGACATCATCTTGAAAAAGATCATCGACAAGGTGGCCATGGAGCAGGACTTGCTGAATATCAAATACCAAGAGTTAAACAAGTAATCCCCACCATCATGCATCTGTTACGCAAGTTTATCGGAGTATTGCTGCTGTGTATGACCACATCGCTCTATGCGCAGAGTGTTCGTTATGATGTGGAGCCGGCCATCCGAAAGGTACAGGAAGATTATATTTCCCGTTGGGGGAAAATCCGGAGTGTGGATGGATACCGTATCCAGGTCATGGCCATTTCGGGCGCCAATGCCCGCACGCGAATGGAAGGCGCCAAAGCTTCCATCAAGGCCGAATATCCAGCGCTGCCCGTATATGCCACCTACCAGGAGCCCTATTTCCGTATCCGGGTGGGTGATTTCACCAACAGAATTGACGCTTACAGGATGCTGCTGCGCATCCTTCCGCAATATCCTTCCGCCTATATCATAGCGGATCAAATCGAATACTAACCCTTAATCCTATTTTCATGCGGCTGTTAGACGGAAAAAAACTTGCACAGGAGATCAAACAGAACATCTCTGCGGAGGTTGCCCGTCTCCGTCAGGACGGCGCGCGTCTGCCCAAATTGGCTTTGGTATTGGTGGGCGACCGTCCCGACAGCGTTTCTTACGTCAACAGCAAAGAAAAGAATTGTGCCACCTTGGGGTTGTTGTGTGAAAAGCACCATCTTCCGGAGGAGGTCTCCCAAGATATGTTGTTGGAGCTGATAGCACAACTCAACGTAGACGAGACGGTGGATGGCATTCTGGTGCAGCTGCCGTTGCCAGCCCATCTGGACACGGACTTGGTGTTGGATGCGGTGGACTATCGCAAGGATGCTGACGGATTGCACCCTGTCAACCTCGGTCTGATGCTGAAAGGGACTCCCTACGTGTTGCCTTGCACCCCGCACGGCATCTTGCGGCTTTTGCAAGATAACGGCATCGTGGTGGATGGCCGCCGTGCCGTGGTGGTGGGACGCAGCATGTTAGTGGGCACTCCCACCGCCCTGTTGTTGCAACAGCACCATGCCACAGTGACGCAGTGCCACACGCACACGCGCGACTTGGCCGAAATATGCCAGCAAGCGGACATAGTGGTTACCGCCACGGGCGTGCCGGGCTTGCTTCGTCCAGAAGAGCTCAAAGAGGGCGCCGTGCTGGTGGATGTGGCGATGAATCACGATGACGATGGCCTGTGTGGTGATGTCTATAGTCGACAGACAGCACCCGTTTTGGAACAACGGTTGGAGGCTGCCACCCCCGTCCCGGGCGGTGTGGGCCCCATGACCATCGCCATGCTGATGTATAACGTGTTAGATCTGTATAGGAAACATTAGCCATTAGCAATTAGCTGTTGGCTTGGAGTTGTTTTTCTGGTGATATAAAAGAAAGAGCGTCCAAACAGACGCTCTTTCTTGTTTTTAGCCAAAGCTAAGATTAATAATTGTTCTTCATCACCTCGAAGTAGGCTTGCGGATGTAAACAGGCGGGGCACTCCACGGGAGCAGTATCCGATTCGATGATGAAACCGCAGTTGCGGCACTGCCAGAAGACCTTGCCATCTTTCTTGAAGCAGGTGTATTCTTCCACATTCTTCAAGAGCTTGAGATAGCGCTCTTCGTGACCTTTTTCCGCCACGGCGATCTTGCGATACATCTCGGCGATCTCCGGGAAGCCTTCTTTTTCTGCCACATCGGCGAAGTGCGGATAGGCTTCTGTCCACTCTTCGTTCTCGCCAGCGGCGGCGGCGCGGAGATTCTCAGCCGTGGAGCCAATCACACCAGCCGGGAAGGAGGCGCAGACCTCCACCATGCCACCCTCCAAATACTTGAACATACGTTTTGCATGCTCTTTCTCTTGGTTGGCGGTCTCTTCAAAGATGGCGGCAACTTGTTCGTAACCTTCTTTCTTGGCCTTGGAGGCAAAATAAGTATAACGCATTCTAGCTTGAGACTCGCCAGCGAAAGAATGCATTAAATTTTTTTCTGTTTGTGTTCCTTTGAGTGTCATAATAATCGTTGTTTTTTATGAATAATGATGATGTTGGGTACGAATTATTCGCAAATGGTGGTTTGAAAGACCTCTCCCGTGCCGTTGATGTTGCCCAACGAGTCGTAGCTGTGCATCACATAAACGGTGTCAAGGTTCATGAGCGAACAGTCGTCTTTTGAATCTACCACCACGGTGTCACGGTTGAGAATGGTCTGTCCGGGACTGGTGAACTGAAAAGTGGTGACGCAGGTGCAGTCTTTCGTACAACTGGCACAAAACAGTGCGACACCCATAAAAGCTAAGATGAGGATCTTTTTCATAATATTGTGGGTTTATTGATTTTCTTTGGATTGATACGCCAAGGCATAGAGTTTTATCTGCTTGATCATGGAGGCGAGACCGTTGGAGCGGGTGGGGGAGAGGTGCTCTTTCAGCCCGATGGCATCGATATAGGAGAGGTCGTTGTCGAGAATCTCTTGCGGGGTGTGCCCCGATAGGACAAAGATGAGCAGATTGACGATGCCCTTGGTGATGATGGCGTCACTGTCGGCGGTGAAGAGGATCTTGCCTTCTTGATACTCGGGATGTAGCCATACCTGCGACTGACACCCTTCGATCAGATACTCCGGTGTTTTATATTGTTCGTCTATCATAGGAAGGTCTTTTCCTAGCTCTATGATATAGTTGTATTTGTCCATCCAGTCATCGAACATGGCAAACTCTTCGATGAGCTGCTGTTCTTTCTCTTTCATTGTGTCCATACTATTGTTTGATAAATTTAGTGGTGAAACTATGTTGGTCAGGATCGGTTACCTTGATGAAGTAGCAACCGGCAGATAAACGGGAAATGTTGAGATTTATTTGCGGGTCGGCGGTTTTTTGTTCGGCCACGACTCTTCCGGAAAGATCCAGCACCTGCACGGTCTTTTCCGAAACCAAATCTGTATTAATGGTTATGGATTGATTGGCAGGATTCGGATATACGGAGATAGACTGTTCCAGTTCGGGCAGTCCGACATAGTGCAGGTAGTCAAACTCCATAAACTCAGGCGGGTTGTTGAGCATATAGGAGGAGATGTTGCCGAAGGAGACATTCACCACTTCACCGTCTGAGGTGCAGGGATAAGGGTTGGTGTTGGGGTTGAAGTGGTTGTGCGCTTGGTTGAAGTTGGCGTTGCTGGTATTGTTGTTGCGCCGGAACACATAGACCTCATCCAGCACATCGTCTCCGTTGTAGTTGGCATTACCGTCCAGCAGCGGGTTGACGCGGTAGAAGATGATGCCGCCTTGCGGGGTGTGGTCGTACTGCATGCTCTTGTTGCGGTATTCCATCAGGATAAACTCGAAAGGATTTTGTGTGGGCACCCGATAAGCCAGATGGTCGATGGTGTCGCTTCCGTTGGCGCGCAATGGGTATCTGCCGTATTCCGTGAGCTCCACGATGTCTTCGTAAGAGATCCAGTTGCCATACTTATATTTCATGTACACCAGCATCTGTTGCGGGTAGGGATGTGCATTGGAACACATCAGATCCCACTGCCCCACCGCGTCAGAATTGGTGCTGTCGGAGTAGTGATACAGGTCGGGAGCGCCGAGGGTGTGGAACATCTCGTGGCACAGGGTGCTGTTGGAGAAGTAATAACCCGCGTCTGCCAGCTGGAAGTTGAAGTCCCACACGCGCTTGCCGTGGATGTAAGCCTCTTGGCCGTACAGAGCCCAACGGTGCGGCCACAAGAGCACGTTCCAGTCGCCCACATCGCCACGGATCACAAAACAGACGTTGTCCACATACCCGTCATCGTCATAGTCGATGTTCAAATCGGCTGGTATCATGTCTTTCACATATTCTACAGATCTTGCCAACAAACCGAATTCCATGCTTCTGCGCGCGCTGTCTGTCATATAGCCATTGGTGTCTGTCGGCGACCAGGGCACATAATAGTCGCGCGTCAAAGAGTCCTGATACGACAGGATCAAGTCGCCGTTGGGTTTCGGGTAGAAAAATGATTTTATGAACAACTGATTGTATGAAGCTTGTTTGAAATAGGTGTACATAGAGTTGTAGGGCTCTATGGTGTCGTTGAACATCTCGTAAACGGAATTGAAACTATTAGTGAAGTTGGTGTCGTCCGCAAAACGGATGAAGATGACGATATTGTTCAGATGGCCTTTGTTGGTGCCTTTGTTGCGGGTGACGGGTCGCTTGGCGGGGTCCAGCATGGCGTGACGCCGTTGAAGGTATTCCTCTTGGGATATCTTGAGCCATGGGCGAAGACCGCTCTTGGCGGCGGGGTTGTCTTTGCCCGGAATCCACGGGGTGGCAATGAGTTTGTCATTTTCCTTGGCAGCATAGACAAAATACCCCGTTTCCGTATTTTGGATGATCGTATATCCCTCAGCATCGTGCAACCAGTTGTAGAACTCATCTCCAGAAGCAAAACAATGGAGTTGCTCTCCGTTGGGTTGAGTCAGGGTGCGCGGCACAAAAGAGAAATAGGCGGCGCGGAGAGGCACCCAACTTACGAGGAGGCAGCATACAATAACCAGTCTAATCAGTTTTCGCATAATAATCTTAAAAAACGTTTATTGTTGATCTTTAAATCTATCTTTCCAAACCAATATTTTCGGTGCTATGGGTTCTAAATACCGATAGGCGACAGAGGCCTCTTTGGTCTCTTTTTTTATCAAAAGCTCTTTTTTGTCTATTTTGTTGAACAATAAAAACAGGATGCTGACCACTAACACCACCTTGCAAATGCCAAAACCCAATCCCAACAGATGATCTACAATCTCGGGAATGGCAATTTTAACAACTTTTTGCATGCCTTTTCCTGCCAGATGAACCAGAAAAAGCACCAAGAAGAACATGATGACGAAAGCGATGGGTTCTGCCAAGGGGATGTTGAGCCATTCTTCAAGAAGGAAGGAGAAATGCTTGGCCACCCAAAAGCCAAGGATAAGTGCAAGGACGGCAAAGACCTCGTAGATCAATCCGTGGTGGAAGCCCTTGAAGCCCCACCAACATATCGGAATCAGCACGATAAGGTCCAGCCAGTTCATATCACAGATTTTGTCGGATTCTTTGGGTTAAAGGTTGCGCATAGATGAAGTCATTGAGCAGTTCGTTGTCGGAGGTGAGGACATTGTCCTTGTTGCCACGCCATTGCAGGTGTCCTTCGTAGATGAAGGAGATGGTCTCCCCAATGGTGATGACGGAGTTGAGGTCGTGGGTGTTGACCACGGTGGTGATGTTGAGGTCGTGGGTGATATCGACCACGAGCTCGTCTATGAGGAGGGCCGTTTTGGGGTCGAGACCCGAGTTGGGCTCGTCGCAAAACAGATAGCGGGGGTTGCAGGCGATGCCGCGCGCGAAGGCGGCCCGTTTCTGCATGCCGCCGCTCAGCTCGGCGGGGTATAACTTGTTGACATTGTGCAAATCCACCCGCTCCAGACAGAAGTTGACGCGCTCCCGTTTCTCTTCCAGCGACATCTCCGTGAACATATCCAGCGGGAACATCACATTCTCCTCGATGGTCATAGAGTCGAAGAGGGCAGAGCCTTGGAACACCATGCCCATCTCAGCGCGCAAGGCATGCTTGTCTTTGTCGGGCAGGTCGTGGAAGCTGCGTCCGTTGTATAAGACCACGCCCGATTCCGGGGTGAAGAGGCCCACCAAGCATTTCAACAACACCGTTTTGCCAGATCCTGAACGCCCGATGATGAGGTTCACCTTTCCCTCTTCAAAGGTGGTGTTGACATCGAACAACACTTGTTTCTCACCGAAATATTTGCATATATTGTTGACTTCTATCATATTACAGCATTATTTGGGTGATAAGCACATTCAGTATGAGGATGATGAAGCTGGAGACCACAATGCCTTGGGTGTTGGCCTTGCCGAGTTCCAGCGCACCGCCGTCAATACGATACCCGTAGAAAGCGGCCACTGATGACATGACAAAGGCGAAGACGAAGGTCTTGGTGACGGCATAGAAGATGTCGTAAGGCCGGAAACAGTAGGTGAGGCCGTCCATAAAGTGGTAAGGCGTGATGCAGCCGGTAATCAGAACGGTCAGGTATCCGCCCACCAACGCAAAGAAGATGCTGAAGATGATGAGGATAGGGTTAACCACCATGGCGGCCAGCACCTTCGGCAACACCAGATACGAGGCGGGGTTGATGCCCATCACCTCCAGGGCGTCAATTTGTTCGGTAACACGCATACTGCCAATCTCCGCGGTGATACGAGAACCTAAGTTGCCCACCAACAAGAGACTGATGATGGTGGGGCACAGCTCCATCACAATGGAGGTACGGGAAACAAAGCCGACCGTCCAGGAGGGAATCCAGCTGCTCTCGATTTGCATGGCCGTCTGCGTGGTGATCACACTGCCCATGGCGATGGAGACGATGCTGACAATCAGCATGGAGCCAATGCCCATGGATTCCATCTCAAAGAGAAGCTTCTTGAAGAAAATCTTGCTCTTGTCTGGTTTGGAGAAGACCTTCTTCAGGAAGAGGATATACTCGCCAATGATGGATAGTGTGTTTTTTAACATCTTTCTAAATAAGGCGGCAAAGGTACATATTTTTCAAAAAAACACCGATGAATATTATGGGTTATTTTTGTAATTGTTTCAGCAGTTGTATTTCCTCAGCCCAGAGAGATTCGTCCGGGGTTTCGAGGATGAGGGGCATGTTGTCGAAGCGGGGGTCGTTCATGAAGCGCTCGAAGAAAGACATGCCCAGGAGGCCCTTGCCGATGCTGTCGTGGCGGTCAACGCGCGAGGCCAGCTCTTTTTTGGTGTCGTTAAGATGGATGGCCTTGAGGTAGTGGGCGCCGATGGTCCGGTCAAATTCCGCCCAGGTGTTGTGATAGCCCTCTTCCGTTTTCAGATCGTAGCCGGCGGAGTAGGTGTGGCAGGTGTCGAGGCACACGCCCACACGACTTTTGTCCTCCACCTTGTCGATGATGACGGCGATATGTTCGAAGCTGAAGCCCACATTGGATCCTTGTCCAGCAGTGTTCTCAATCACCGCGGTAACGCCTTCCGTTCTGTCCAAAGCCAGATTGATGCTCTCCGCGATACGGCTTAGGCATTGGTCGAGGGAGATCTGGTTGAGATGGCTGCCCGGGTGGAAGTTGAGCATCCTAAGTCCCAGTTGCTCGCAGCGTTTCATCTCGTCGAAGAACGCGTTGCGCGACTTTCCGATCAGCGCGTCATCGGGCTGGCCGAGGTTGATGAGATAGCTGTCGTGCGGCAGGATATAGTCCGGGGTGATGCCGGCCTCTTCGCAGTTGGCCTTGAAGAGATCAATGCTCTTGCTGGTGAGCGGTGGAGACACCCACTGCCGTTGGTTCTTGGTGAACAGGGCGAAGGCGGAGGCGCCCACGGCCTTGGCGTTCAACGGCGCGTTCTCCACGCCGCCGGAAGCGCTGACATGCGGTCCTATGTATTTCATAATCAGTTAATATTATATCCTAACATGATTTGGAAGCTGAAGAGTCTCTCCATATAGTTGTCGCCGGCGAAATCACGGCTGATCATATTCAACAGGCCGAAATCCACATGGGCGCCCACATAGAACTTGGAGATCTGATAGCCGACTTCTCCGGCAATACCCATGTTGAAACGATTCAAGATATTGCCGTGATAGAGACGGTATTTTTGAGTGTAGTCATCGTTGGCGATATGGTAATAGAGGAATTTGGAGTCCTTGAGGAAAGGGTCGAACTGGCCGGAAGCCACATAGTTGATTTTCTCGTTGTCGGGATCGGTGATCACCGCGGAGGCGTCATATGTGATCTTGCCGCCCAGTGCCACGTCAGCAAACAGACCGGCCCCTACTACAAAATGGTTGCTCTCCAAGGAGGTATGGTAAAAAAACATCGCCGGAATCTTGACGCGATGCATCTTATAGAGGTTCTCGGATGCGATGGAGTAGTGATAGGACTCTTTATCGTAAATAGCGGTCTGAATCTGGTGGAAACGCTGCCAGCCGTACATCAGACCTGTTTGAAGGAACACCCTGTCTTTCAGATGAATATCGACAATCAATCCGCCTGACACACCCAGTTTGAGTTGTTGCGAAGCGCCATAGCCATAGGCCGATTGGGCGGTGATGGTGGTGTTGGGGATCATCATGGTGGTGCCGCTGAGGCCGATGCGTGCCGACAGTTGTGCCCGCGGGATCTCATTTTGGGCTTGGGTTGCCATCAGAAAGCCGATCAAGGTAAACAATAAGGCAATTTTTTTCATATTTTTAGATTTTTAAATAATCAGTTATGGGGTTTGGAAAGGGATTCACGCACAGCCACAGCCAGGCATCCATATAGTCCGGCGGTCTCGGTGCGCAGGCGGCGGTTGCCCAACTTGACCTCCACATAGCCAGCCTCCCGGGCTTTGGCTATCTCCTCTTGGCTGAAGTCGCCTTCCGGTCCGATCAGCAGGATGATGTCGGGATGTTGGAAGGGTTCGTCTGCGAGTTGGCGCGTGTTGTTGTCATCGCACCACGCGATGAATCGGTCGGCAGGGGTATCTTGGTGTTGTTGCAGAAACTCCGCAAAGGACATCATGCGCAGCGGGGGTAGCCAGGTGGTCTGCGACTGCTTGAGGGCGGCCACTGCCAGCCGTTGCATCCTCTCCAGGTTGAGGTGCGTGCGCTCGGAATGGTCGCACTGCAGGAACGTCAGCGAGCAGATGCCGATTTCGACTGCCTTCTCCAGCAGCCACTCCATGCGGTCGGCGTTTTTTGTGGGTGCGATGGCCAAGTGCAATCCGTTGTGTGTGAGGAGGTTTTCAGTAACTAGCTGTCGTATTTCCAGCTGACATCTCTTGGGGTGGGCGTCCGTGATGACGGCCTCTGCCAAGTGGCCACACCCGTCAGTCACCCGCACGACATCGCCCTCGCGGTGGCGCATCACCCGCACGCAATGCTCTGATTCCTCGTTGCTTAGCGTGACAAATGGTTGGGATATATCGGGGGCGTAGAAATAATGCATAGCTCAATTCTCTTTTTTTCAGAATGCTTTACAAGCCGCAAAGATAATATTTTTTACCCATCCTTCTCCGACAGCTCCAGCCACCGCATGGTTTTTTCCTCAACCAGCGGGCTGATTTCGGCGTATCGCTTGCCCCAGGCGGCGAAGTCATCAGCGCTGCCTTGTCCCGCACTCATCTTGGCTTCGATGTCGGACTTCTCCTGCTCCAGCTGGGCAATCTCCTGTTCCAGCGCCTCCATCTCTCTTTTCTCCTTGTAGGTCAGCTTGTTGGCGTTGGCGGTGCGGGCGGGCTTGACGGGCGCTTCCTGCTCCCGCAGCAGTTTCTCCGCCCGCTTTTGGATGCGGAGCTGCTTGTCCTTGGCCTGGCGGTACTCGGTGTAGTTGCCGTAGTAGTCCTTGATTTCCCCATCACCCTCGAACACAAAGATATGGTCCACCAGCTTGTTCATGAGCCAGCGGTCGTGGGAGACGATGATCATACAGCCCTCGAAGTTGGTGAGGAAGTCCTCCAACAGGTTGAGGGTGTCGATGTCGAAGTCGTTGGTGGGCTCGTCCAGGATGAGGAAATTTGGATTTTTTAACAGCGTGATGAGCAGATGCAGTTTGCGGCGCTCGCCACCGCTGAGGTCTTCGTAGTAGGTGTATTGCTGACTGAAGGGGAAGCCGAAATGATTCAGGAACTGCGCCGCGCTGATGTAGTTGCCGTTATCCATGCGGATGAACTCCGCGTGCTCCTTGACCAGTTCCAGCACGATCTTGTTGCCGGGGTAGGTGAAGTCGTTCTGGCAGAAGTATCCGAACTGGATGGTGAGTCCCGGGGTGATCTTGCCACCGTCAGGGCGTACCTCGCCCATGATCATCTTCAGAAAGGTGCTCTTGCCCGTGCCGTTCTTGCCCACAATGCCGCATTTTTCCCCTTTTTTGAAGATATAGGAGAAATCGCGGATGATGGTCTGGTCGGGGTAGGCAAAGTCGAGGTGGCTGATTTCCAAGATCTTGTGTCCGATGCGTTCCGACTGCACCTTGAAGGCTTCGGGGGCGGCCTCCACCTTCCGGTTGACCTGTTCCTGCAACTTCTCGAAGTTGTTGATGCGGGCGCGGGCCTTGGTGGTACGCGCCTGCGGGGAGGTGTGTACCCATTCCAGCTCGCGGCGATACAGGTTGCGCAACCGTTCGTATTCTGCCGACTCGTTGGCGAGCCGCTCGGCCTTCTTCTCCACATAATAGTCGTATTTGCCCTTGTAGTGGTACAGGTTGCCGTTGCTCAGCTCGAAGATGTCGCTGCACACGTTGTCCAGGAAGGCGCGGTCGTGGGTCACCATCAGCAAGGTGATGTTGGCGGTGGAGAGGTAGCCCTCCAGCCACTCGATCATCTCCACATCCAGATGGTTGGTAGGCTCGTCCAGGATGAGCAGGTCGGTATCGGCTATCAAGGTCTTGGCCAGGGCGGTCTTCTTGCGCTGCCCGCCCGACAACTCGTTGATATTCTTGAAGATATTGTTGATTCCGAACTTCGACAGGATCTCCTTGATTTTGGCCTCGTAATCCCACGCGTTGAGACGGTCCATCTCCAAGATGGCATTATCCATGCGCGCTTGCGGCACGCGGTCGTGAAGGCCCTGCTCCAGAAGCGTCACACAGGTCTCGTACTCCTTGACAGCTGTGACGATGGGGGTCTCCTCGTTGAAGAGGCACTCCATCACCGAGTCGTTCTCGTTGAAGCTGTCCATCTGGGGCAGATACGAGACGGTGATGTCATTGCGGATGATCACCTGCCCTTCATCGGGGGTGTCGTATCCGGCGATGATGTTGAGGAGCGTGCTCTTCCCCGTGCCGTTGCGGGCGATGAGGGCACTCTTCTGTCCCTTTTCCAGACCAAAAGTGATCTGGTGGAACAGTTCCTTCTCGCCCACCGACTTGGAGACTTTATCGACGGTTAGATAGTTCATGTTAGCCTTACTATCCCGCCCTTCGGGCACCCCTTCTGACAGAAGGGGAATAGGGCTTTTTAGCAAATAATTACTTTACCGCGATCACTTCTATTTCGACCATCACGCCTTTGGGGAGGTCGCGCACGGCGAAGGCGGCGCGGGCAGGCGGGTTGGAGGGGAAGCGGGTGGCATAGACTTCGTTCATGGCGGCGAAGTTGGCGATGTCGCTGAGCAGACAGGTGGTCTTCACCACGTTGTCGAAGGTGTAGCCAGCCTCTTCCAAGATGGCGGCGATGTTTTTCATCACCTGCTCGGTCTGGGCGGTGATGCCCTCCGGGACTTCGCCAGTGGCGGGGTTGACGGGTATCTGACCGGAGATGAATAACATACCGTTAGCTTCGATGGCTTGGCTGTACGGACCGATGGCGGCCGGGGCGTTGTTGGTGTGGATGACTTTCTTCATGATATGGAGATATTTAGTTGTTATAAAATATTGTGGCACATCAACCGCTGGTTTTTGCGGAGCGGCAAAGATACAAAATTATGCCGTGCGATAAAAAGAGGGTTGGAAAAATCCCTTGTTCATCATTTTTTTTGTACTTTTGCCGCGTCATTCGGGACCACAAGTTCCGCGTGACTGAACTATATATAATACTAATCCAAAAGAGACTCTAATGGAGAAGCGCATCGGCACCATCACGGTGTTTATTTACAATCGTGCGACAGCGTCGCAAATCAACAGCATTATTTCCCAATATGCCGCCATTGTGGTGGCACGTCAAGGTTTGCCCTTCCGCGACCGGGCCCTGTCGGTCATCTCACTCATCGTGGAAGGAGAACCCGATCAGATCAACGCTCTGTCTGGAAAACTGGGTAAGCTGCCAGACGTGGAGGTCAAGGCGGTGATGGCCAAGAGTCAAAATTAAGAATTATTCACATTAAAACTATACACTATGCAATTCAATCCAGAAAAATGTCGTATTCCCGACGAGATCGGCAAACCCTTCATCGATGTTGATGAGATATGGGATTATCTTAACCAAACAGAGAGTACCCCGGAGCGGGTTCACGAGATTATCCAAAAGTCGTTGGACAAAAACCGCCTGACGTTAGAGGAGACCGCCGTGTTGATCAACACCACGGATCCCGAGTTGGTGGAAGAGATCAAAGAGGGCGCCCGTGAGCTAAAACGCCGCATCTATGGCAACCGCATCGTGCTATTCGCCCCGCTGTATGTGGGCAACTACTGTGTTAACAATTGCAAATATTGCGGTTTCCGTTCCTCCAACCATGAGCAGGTGCGCACCACCCTCACGGACGAAGAGTTCGTGCGCAATATCGAAGCCTTGGAAGATGATGGCCAGAAACGGTTGATCCTCGTCTATGGCGAGTCGCCGAAATACTCGCCGGAGTACATCGCGCACACCACCAAACTGGCCTATTCGGTAAAGAAGGGCAATGGCTCCATCCGTCGTGTCAATATCAACGCCGCTCCTTTGGATGTGGAAGGCTTCCGCATCGTCAAAGAGGCAGGCATCGGCACCTACCAGATCTTCCAGGAGACCTACCACCCGGAGGCTTATTCCTGGTATCATCCCGCCAACACCGTCAAAGGCGACTTCAACTGGCGCTTGACCGCCATGGACCGCGCGCAGCAGGCGGGCATTGACGACAACGGTCTCGGTATTTTGTTCGGCCTCTACGACTGGCGTTTCGAGGTGATGGCCATGATCCGCCATACCAACCACTTGGAAGCCTGCTTCAACGTGGGTCCGCACACCATCTCCTTCCCGCGTATCAAAGATGCCTCCGGCTTGGATATCGACAAGAAGTATTTCGTGGATGACGACACCTTTGAGAAGATCATTGCAATCTTCCGCTTGGCGGTGCCTTACACGGGCATGATTTTGACCGCTCGCGAGACGGCCGAGTTCCGCGCCAAGGCCATCCAGTACGGCATCTCCCAGATTGACGGTGGCACCAACCTGCAGATCGGTGACTACAAATACCACCATGAGGAGACCGAGAAGAACAGCGACAAGCAGGAGGACCAGAACCTGCACCGCGAGCAGTTCAAGATCGGTGACGACCGTCCACTCGGGGAGATCATCGAGGAGCTTCTGGATGAGAACTTCATTCCCAGCTTCTGTACCGCTTGCTATCGACTGGGACGTACGGGCGAGCATTTCATGGAGTTCAGCGTGCCGGGCTTCATTAAACGATACTGCACTCCCAACGCTATCCTGACGCTGAGCGAATATCTGGTGGACTATGCCACCCCCGAGGTTGCAGCCAAAGGATGGAAAGTCATCGAACAGAATATGGAAAATGTGGATGAGAAATTCCGTCCGGAATTGCTGAAGCGCATTGAAAGAGTGAAGGCTGGCGAAAGAGACCTCTATTTCTAAAAGTTATCAGTTGTCAGTTGTCAGTTATCAGTTGTCAGTTGACGGTTGGAGGGAAAATCTTTTTTTTCTTAAAAATTGTAACAAAGCACAAAGACAGCACGTATAAGTGAAAGTTTTTTTATAATTTTGCAGTCTTAATTTTTTCATTAATGGGTCTGTTTTCAATTTTCACAAAAGAACTCGCTATTGACTTAGGCACAGCCAACACCGTGATTCTTCACAACAATCAGGTGGTGGTTGACGAGCCGTCTATCATTGCGATTGACACAAAGACCAACCAGGTGAAGGCTGTCGGCAAGAAGGCTCTCTATATGGAGGGTCGTTGTCCGAAGGGCATCATCACCCAGCGGCCTTTGAAGGACGGCGTCATAGCGGATTTCCAATATACGGAGCTGATGCTTCGTGAGTTCATCAAGATGACGGGCAGCAAGGGCTACCTGTTTGCCCCATCCTTGAAGATGGTTATTTGTATTCCTTCCGGCATCACCGAGGTGGAGGAGCGCGCCGTGCGTGACTCTGCAGAGCAGGCGGGTGCCAAGGATGTCCGTATGATCCACGAGCCTATGGCTGCCGCCATCGGTATCGGTCTGGACGTCCTCGAAGCCAATGGTAACATGATCATTGACATTGGCGGCGGTACCAGCGAGATCGCGGTGATCGCCCTGGGCGGCATCACCACCAGCACCTCTGTCAAGGTGGCTGGCGACAAGTTCAACAACGACATCATCGCCTACATGCGTAGAAACCATAATATCGAAATCGGTTTGGCAACCGCCGAGCAGATCAAGATTAACGTGGGCTCCGCTGTGGAGTCGCTGGACAACCCCCCACCAGACTATGAGGTTACGGGCCGTAGCCTGGCCAAGGGCGTGCCGACAGCCGTCACCGTCAACTATCGCGAGATCGCCCAAGCCCTCGACCTCTCCATCTCTTCCATCGAGATGGCGGTGAGCAGCGCACTGGAAAAGACTCCGCCCGAGCTCTCCTCCGATATCTACAAGACAGGTATCTATATGGCTGGCGGCGGTTCTCTCCTCCGTGGTCTCGACAAACGATTGTCGGCCAAGACAGGCTTGAAAGTGTATGTGGCGGAAGATCCTCTGCTCGCTGTCGCCAGAGGAACGGCCATCGCCCTCAAGAATTTCGACAAATTCCCTTTCCTAATGAAGTAATAATTCATCTACTTAAAGCCGGTTTCGATGCCGGCTTTTTTTTTCTGAATTTTTTTCTTTCTGTTGGAAAATTTGTATTTTTGTCCATTCTTTTTTCCATCGTGAAAAAGTGTTCTTTTTCGAGAAAGTATTAACATCTAAAAATAGTCATTATGAAAAACATTCTTGTCGGTATTGACTTTTCCAACAGCTCCATGACCGCTATGCGCCATGCAGTGGCGCTGGCGCTCAAATCCGAAGCTACCCTTCATCTGGTATGGGTGAAAACCCCGGGCGCAGAGAAAAACATTGAAGAGAACGCCCAATACCTCGGTGATATCCAAGCCAAATTGAACAACTGGGTTGACCTCTGCCGCAAAGAGTCTCCCTTAACACCCATAAACAGCATCATTCTGGAGGGAAAGGTTCATGTTGCCATCACACAGTATGCCAAAAACCTGCCGGAATCCATCATCGTGATGGGCGCTCACGGAACATCTGGTTTCGAAGAGGGTTATATCGGCAACAATGCTTACCGTCTGATCAACTCTTCCGATGTCCCTGTTCTGATTATGCGTGAGAACATCCAGATAAACAGAGACTTACATAAGATTTTTGTGCCGATAGACACCAGTTTCGAGACTTTGCAGAAGATCAAATACGCGGTTCAACTGGCCAAGATGTTTGCAGCGCAGGTATTGCTCTACGGTGTCAACTATCCGAACAACCCCGATGTTCGTCATATCATCAATGTGCAGCTGCGCCACGCCGCCGACATGTGCGATGAGGCTAACGTCCGCTATGACATCCAAACCGAGAACATCAACCATAACGATGTTTGTAACACGATTTTGAAATCCGCACAGGACTTTGACGCCAACCTGATCGTCATTATGCGTGAGGAGAACGAAACGGACTTCACCGCTTCCCGCAACATGCGCCAGATCTTGAGTACCTGCGCGATGCCGTTGTACATCATCCCTAATGTCAACGCCTACACCGTAAGCCGCTAATGACACGGAATACCAAGCGTGTGATGCGCGCCGGCAACATGCTGAACCCCACCCCGGTGGTGATGGTCTCTTGTGGCGAAACGGTGGACGAATACAATATCATAACAGTGGCTTGGACCGGAACCCTTTGTTCCGATCCGCCACTTTGTTATATCTCTGTCCGCCCTTCCCGCCATTCGTATGACATCATCCGGCGCACGGGAGAGTTCGTCATCAACCTGGTCAGCCAGAAGTTGGCTGCCGTGGCCGACTGGTGCGGCGTTCGCTCAGGAAAGGATTACCACAAGTTCATCGAGACGGGCCTGACTCCCATTCGTGGCACGAAAGTCTCTGCGCCGATGATTGACGAGTCCCCTGTCAACATAGAGTGCAAGGTCCAAAAGATCGTGCCACTGGGCACCCACGACATGTTTGTGGCGGAGGTGCTGGCCGTCCATGCCAAAGACGCCCTCTTCAACCGCAAAACAGATGCCCTGGAGTTGCAACGCGCCAACTTGGTGACCTATTCCCACGGACATTATTACAACCTGGGGAAGATTATGGGAAAATTTGGATTCTCAGTAGAGAAAAAATAAAGCAAAAGATGCAGATAAAAGAAGTTACGGCTTGTTTGGAGCGCAGATTTCCGCTCTGGCTCCAAGAAGATTTCGACAATTGCGGCGTTCAGTGCGGCGATGTCTCCCAAGAGGTGACGGGCGTGCTGGTCTGCTTTGAGATGTCAATGCAGGTCATAGAAGAGGCCATTGCCAAAGGCGCCAACCTGGTTATCTCCCACCACCCGCTGATGCTTAAACGAGGCATTTGCAAGATACAGCCTACCGACAGAGTGGGGGAGATTCTGTGCAAAGCCCTGGAACATAAGATGGTGCTCTATTCGATGCATACCAACATAGACTGTGCTCAAGGCGGTGGCAACGATGTCTTTGCCGAAAAGCTGGGATTGACCGATACCTCCGTGTTGGTTCCTCAAGCCGGACACCTGCGCAAGGTGGTGGTGTTTGTCCCCGCCGACCATGCCGACCGGATGCGCCAGGCCTTGGCGGAGGTAGGCTGCGGTAAGATGGGAAATTACGACCATTGCGCCTATTCCATGTCCGGAACCGGCACCTTCCGCCCGACAGCCGAGGCACATCCTTACATCGGTCAGGCCTCGCAAGAGGAACATGTGGCGGAAGAGCGCGTGGAGATGATCTTCCCGGCCCCACTGTTGCGCAAGGTGGTGTCCGCCATCTATCAGAACCATCCCTACGAAGAGCCGGCCTTTGACATCCTGCATCTCGAAAATCCTTCCCGGGCCGAGGGTCTTGGACGGGTGGGTCTGCTGCCACAACCCATGACGCTACCCGAGTTTTTGCAATATCTGCAAGACAAAATGCAGATAGAACACATTCGCTATGCCGGTCCCACCGACAGGATGATCCACAAGGTGGCCCTTTGTGGCGGCGGCGGTGCCTCTTTTATCGAGGCTGCCATGGTCGTCGGCGCCGATGCCTATGTGACGGGCGATGTCAAGTATCACGACTTTTTCAGAAGTCATGAAAGTATGACCATCATCGACATCGGTCACTACGAAAGCGAATACTTTATAAAAGAAATAATTTATAAGGAATTAAAAGAAAATTTTTCTACCTTTGCCGTTTCAATTGCAGACACTGAAAAATTGAAAATTTATTACGTATAGTTTTAAGAATCAAATAATTATCAATACTATGCCTTCAAAAAAGACAACAACGAAAACGGAAACAAAGAAGACCGCTACTCCTAAAAAAACCACAACCGCCAAAACAACCAAAACAGCTAAAAAAGTAGCTAAAGAGGAAGTGAAGATTGAAAAAACCGCCGAAGGTGTCATTGAAGTTAAGAAAATGGATCTTTCCCAAAACACCGCGGAAGAGCTTTCTATCGAACAAAAACTTCTTTCATTGTATAATCTTCAACAGATTTGTTCCAAGATTGACAATATCAGAATGATCAGAGGTGAATTGCCCGAGGAGATCAGAGACAAGGAAGATGAATGCGAAGGCAAGAGAACCCGTATCGCCAACCTGCAGGAAGAGATTAAAAACCTCAAGACTAACATAGCAGGCGAGAATACCAAGAAGTCTGAGGCTACCACCTCCATCAAGCGTTATGAGGAGCAGCAAAACAATGTCCGTAATAACCGCGAATACGAGTCTTTAAGTAAAGAGATTGATTATCAAAATCTTGAGATTCAAGTGGCAGACAAGCACATTGCCAAGTTTGAAGCTGAGATCGCAGAGAAAGAGGCTAAGATTGCAGAGACTCAAGTGCGTCTCGCAGAGTTGGAAGAGATTTTAAAGCAGAAAAAAGCGGAGTTGGAAGTGATTGTGGCCGACACGGAAAAGGAAGAGGTGGAATTGACCGCCAAAGCGGAAGAGTTGAGAAAGAAAGTGGACGAGCGTTTGCTCACGGCTTTCGAACGTATCCGCAAGAACGCCCACAACGGTCTGGCTATCGTCAAGATCGACCGTGATGCTTGCGGTGGTTGCTTCAGCAAGATCCCGCCGCAACGTCAACTCGACATTGCCCTGCACAAAAAAATCATCGTGTGCGAAGCCTGCGGTCGTATCTTCATTGACGACAAATTGGTGAAAAGCCAATATGAGGCTGAAGTGGTGACGACCGAATAGTCCAACCCCTTCGATTAATCTTTTTTAACAACATAAAAGAGACCGTTGACCTGCCGTTGACGGTCTCTTTTTATCACCCCCAAGAAGAATCAACTATTCGCCAAAGACCCGTCCCAACGATAAATCTTACTCCACGATTGCCGAAATTTGCTATCTTTGCACTTTATTATTCATCTTAAAAATATAGAACAATGGCAACTTTTGATTTAATGATTTTACCATACGCTCCGGAGGCACTGGAGCCCGTCATCAGCCGCGAGACCATCGGTTTTCACCACGGCAAGCACCTGCAAGGGTACGTCAACAACCTCAACGCCGCCATCGCGGGCACCCCTTTTGAGGGGAAGGGCTTGGAGGAGATCGTATGCACCGCCGAGGGTGGCATGCTGAACAATGCGGGACAGATCCTGAACCACAACCTCTATTTCGGCCAGTTCATGGCGCCGAAGGAGGGCAACCGTCCTGAGGGCGCCCTCGCCGAGGCCATCAATGCGCAGTTCGGCAGCTTCGAGGTCTTCCAAGATGAGTTCGTCAAGAAGGGCACGGGACTCTTCGGCTCGGGCTGGGTGTGGCTCTCCACCGATGAAGCGGGCAACCTGATCATCACCCAGGAGGCCAACGCCGCCAACCCGATACAGAAAGGCTTGACGCCGTTGCTCACCTTCGACGTGTGGGAGCACGCATACTATCTCGACTATCAGAACCGCCGCCCCGACCATCTCAAAGCCCTCTGGGCCATCGTCAACTGGGAGGTGGTGGCCGAACGTTACGGCCGATAGTCCTTTCATCTTAAAAAATCAAAAAACGACAATACTATGGCAATCTTAGTGACCAATATCAAACAGCTGGTACAGGCGGAGCCCCGCAAGATCGTTTTCCGCGCCGGCAAAGAGATGCAACATCTGCCCATCATAGAGAACGCTTACCTGCTGACCGTGGGCGACACCATCCAGGACTTCGGACGGATGGAGGACTTCGACCGTTCCAAGCTGGCGAAGATCAAAGAGCCGTTGCAGGAGATTGACGCCACCGGGCGCATGGTCTTCCCCTCTTTCTGCGACTCCCACACGCACATCGTCTATGCCGGCAGTCGCGAGGTGGAGTACATCGACAAGATCAAAGGGCTCAGTTACGAAGAGATCGCCAAGCGTGGCGGCGGCATCCTGAACTCTGCCAAGCGGCTGCATGAAAGCTCTGAGGAGGAGCTCTACGACCAGGCCTGGCAACGGCTGGAGGAGATGGCCTCCTACGGCACCGGCGCCGTCGAGATCAAGAGCGGCTACGGACTCTCCACGGAGGATGAGCTCAAGATGCTGCGTGTCATCCGCCGTCTGAAGGAGAACTCCCCGATGCTCATCAAGGCCAACTTCCTGGGCGCCCATGCCGTGCCCGCCGAGTACAAACAGGACCCGGACGCGTATGTGGACCTCATCATCAACGAGATGATCCCGATGGTGGCCGCCGAGGAGCTGGCCGACTTCATCGATGTCTTTTGCGACAAGGGTTTCTTCACGGTGGAGCAGACCGAGCGGATGCTGATGCAGGGCATCAAGTACGGACTGCGCCCCAAGATCCACGCCAACGAGTTGGACTACTCCGGCGGCATCCAGGTGGGTGTCAAGTACAACGCCCTGTCGGTGGACCACTTGGAATACACTGGTGATGCCGAGATTGCCGCGTTGTCGGGCAGCGAGACGATGCCGACCATCTTGCCGGGAGCGGCCTTCTTCCTCGGCATGGTGTGCGCTCCCGCCCGCAAGATGATGGAGGCTGGTCTGCCCGTGGCATTAGCCTCCGACTTCAACCCGGGCTCGTGCCCCTCCGGCAACATGCAGCTGGTGGTCGCCATGGGCTCCATCATGTACAAGATGCTGCCTGAGGAGATCATCAACGCCACCACCATCAACACGGCGTATGCCTTGGGCGAGCCCGAGACGGTGGGCTCCATCACCAAAGGAAAGAGAGCCAACTTCTTCATCACCAAGCCGATGGATACGGTCTATTTCATGAACTACGCCTTCGGCAGCAACAAGATTGAACGCTACTTCTTGAACGGGAAAGAACAGTAGGGACTAGTGTGTACAATATAGGTAGAAATCGCCACATCAATTATTCACCACCTTTCTCACCACGCTCATGCCTCGGTTGAAGTTGATTTTCACGAGGTAGGTTTATTTAAAACTTATCCTTTCCGCCAACTGTACGAAATAGTCGTTCGACCAAATGGAGGTTTCCTCTCGATTCTTCACAAACGGAACCACATCTTGTTTCACCTGTTCAATGTTCGTGGAAGACAGTCGTTCTTTTAATCGTTCTATGAAATCATCCTTGCTCATTTCCAGTCCGTTGAACTGACGAGTCCGTTCCTGTAAATGGGCAAAATCCAAGGGAACACCATGGCGCACATACCACTCGAAGTCATACCAATCGCGACCTTTTACGCGCTGTTTCCAGCTGCGGAAAAGCAAGGCATGCATCTTCCCCGCAAATAAATCGGGAAGTGTGAAACATCGAACCATAAATGAAAAAGGCAATAGCAACAACTTGTCCTCCGTTTGGAAATGCATTGGAGGATCAGTATCCACCTCTATTTTGATTTTGATGCTCTTTTCTGTTTGAAATGAAATATCCACCACTTCGGTGTTGTCTTTCAGGAACGCAGATTCCACCTTGCCGAATGTGCGTTTCTCCTTCTTCTTGATTTCCACCTTACGGCCAAGTAAGGCAAATTCGTCCTCTATGTAAGGAAAATACTTTTCGAAATGAAAATTGATGTCAGGGGCTTTCAAGGAGAAATCCATATCTTCGCTGAAGCGGTTCAAACCATGGAAAATTCGCAGACAGGTACCACCATAAAATGCGGCCGTGTCGAAGAAACCTCCTCTATACAAGCCTGCCAGCACTACTTGCTGGTTGATTTCATATTTGGCGTTTCGTTGCTGCTGATCGGTGGTCAAGTCGTATGTCGACAGCATGCTTCGGTATATATCATTCATTTTCAATAATTTTTGCGATAAGATTTAATGCGTTTATCTTTTTTCCAGCAGCAGCGCATTGGCGGAATATCTCAGGATTCATTTCATGGAATGCATCCATATCAAGGCGAAGATCTTGTTCAAGAAATGCCAAGCACTCTTTCTGATAACGGAAGTTCAATCCAGAAGTATGCACAATCAAGTCGCAAAGAGCCTTCTCGGGAGATGCCACCACAAAGTATGCCTCACCCGTCTTCTGCTGGGTCAGTCCGATGCTGAAATAGTCCACAGGGCAGTTGAAATAGCGAAAAACTCCAAAACAGTTCTCGAAAGTCCGGCTGTGCTTGACCGTGAGGGACTGTGTCTCCTGGACAGCCTCGGGAATTAGTCCGTAATACCGCAATGCAGAGAGCATTGACAGATAGGATGGACCATACAAATGATTGGCTATCAATTCGGTGGAAATCGGCACATCGCTTACCTGAGGGTTAACGACGTAAAGCCCGCGCTTGAGGCGTATGATTTCCTCTGTCTTTTCCAGCAATCTGATTTTCTGTGATTTGCCAACAACATCAGGATAAAGGTTTCCTATCACGGTGCTGTTCACAGGGATATTTTGTAAAACTTTCAAATTATTCATGCCGCAAAAATAGCAAAATTTGGAACACTACGGCATATTTTATATATTTTTCTGTACGAAATTTTGTGTTGCATATTCCATCACCTCTTCACCACCTTCCTCGTCACGCTCACGCCTCGGTTGAAGTTGATTTTCACGAGATAAGTGCCGGCGGGGTACGGGGTGAGGTCGAATGCGGGAATGGGCTGCATCGTCTGGGCGGCAGACGGATGCCACGCCTCCACCAGGTCCGCAAGTTTGCGGCCTTGGAGGTCATAGAGTTCTATGCTCTGGTAACCATACATATAACCGTGCACAAAAGTCGGACCGCTCGTGGGGTTGGGAGAGATGTAAATGTCGCTTTCGCGCCTGTCAAGGAAATCCTCGATGCCCACCGAATCGTCGGGGACAAAAGGCTGGGCAAAACTCGGGTCGTGATAAAGGGCAAACACCGCGGAAGATTGTCCTGAAGGGCAATTGGCAGTAAGACCATTGGGGAATAAAACAGAACCAATCGTGCCGAGGCTAAATAAAAGATTTCCTTGATGAGTTACCAATACTTCAGGATATTTAGCAGAATTTGAAACGCTGAAATCTATTGTCTGAATAAACATTCCTTCTTTGGTCCATTGATATATTTTTCTGCTGCTCAAAATATTTGCGTATGCAAAAACCCTATTATTCACTATAGTAGGAGCCACACCTGCCAATGCATTCAAAGCTGGGACAACTCCATGACCAAGATAATTCCCTGTTTGCGCATCATAGCGAACTATGAAGGTCTGGTTTAATGTGCTTTGTTGGTATCGTTGCAAAGGATTACTCTCATCATCAAAATAGACAAGCCCATTTTCTTCTGTACTATATCCACCTTGTCCTAAAATGAAAAAATCCCCGTCATACACACAGATTCCACCCACAGATGCCATTGCCGAATTTCTACTTTCTCCGCGAGTATAAATTTGGTTACTCCATTGCACTATTCCATTCGTATCATATTTAACAAAAAAGCCCATAGGATTCGCGGATGTAATATCTTGTATACTGGCATAATGCGTGCTGTCCCAGTAGATGTGAATCGGATATTGATGCAAGTCGCCACCTATGTTTGCAAAAAGGGCTAATTCCATATTCCCTGAAACATACATGTTATCATTATCATCAACATACATTCCGTATATATGTAAATTATACTGAGGGTTGACACTGTCTCCAGCTAATTCCCAAGAAGTGGCAATACCCTCCGTATGGACCACCATCGGCTTGGCATACAACAACTCCCAGTCAGGTGAAAATTTATACATCATAATATTCTCCAAAGAAGCTCCGTATGGGTCTGCGTTCCCCGGCAAATAGACATCATATGTCTTGTTTGTATCCCCATCCACTATTATGGTGTAAGGGTCGCTCTCAAAACCAGCATATTGGAGTCTAGTTAACACGTGTATATTGCCCTCACTGTCAATATGAAATGGAGCCCATCCAATCCCAGGGCTGCACAACCCAAATTCTCCACGCACACCACTTATGGAAATTTCCCGGTCCAAAGCTGTCACAAAATGATTGTCAAGCAGATTTCCATTCAAATCGAATGTGGCAAAATAGGTGTATCGGCCTGTCTTGTATGGCGGCATCCGCTGTTCCACAGGTATTTCGTGAACTTGTGTTCCAGTGATTAACGTATCAAAATAGTATAGCCAAACATTATTCACACTTGCAGGATTTTCCACATAATCCAAAGACAAATCCCCTGAAATGTATACTTTGTTGTCTTTCACTTCCATCCAATACGGATAGCACTCCCAGGATTCACTACTCTTCACCATCTTATACCACAACATATTTCCCAAGGTGTCGAACTTACCCAGAAAACTGGCACGTTTATTTAAATTGAATGCTTGGGGATTATTGGTAAACTGTATAGTTATCCCATTTAAAGTTGGCTGCCCCCCTATTTGTCCAAAAACATATATGTTCCCATCTTCATCGAATGCAGTTTTAACGACTTGGTTGAAGAAACTGTCTGGGGCACCTCCTGTTCCACTCCAATAGTTCGCCCATTTCCACTCGCCTTGGGCGGAGGCGGTGGAGAGGGTGAAAAGGGTGGCGAGGAGGGCAAAAACGAGTTGTAATATTTTCATATTTGTTGGGGTTGGGAATAATTGTTTTTAAGACGAATACTGCTGGTTTTTATTGCAGGGAAAATGCTTTTTTTAGAAAACGGCTGATGTATAAAATTAAAAATATCACATACGCACTTTCTCGTATGCTAAAAGTATTCGTTTATTCTTCTTTTTTATACTCCCCTCTAGGGGCAAAACCTTTTTTGTCCCTATTATTTCATCACCTCCAGCGCTTTCAGCACCACGGGGTCGGTGGTGTTGACGGTTTTGTAATAGGCTTCGTCGCCGAAGAGGTTGCGCCCGATGAGGGCCTTCATCCACACTTTTAACTCTTTTTTAGACTCCGCATTGAGCACCGGCGGCTCGTTCTTGGTCAGCTTCTGGTAATACTGCAACAGCTCTTTCACCTGCGCATCGCTCACCACCATCTTGTTGCAGAAGGCGTTTACGTCTGGATACTGCTTGAGCAGCGCCGACTTGTGGTCGGTGGCGTAGCGGAAGCAATACTGCACTAAAGCGGCGGTGTTGGAGACAGCGTAGAAGCCACTCTTGGTATCGGAATACTGCAACGGCACGAAATGGTCGGGCATGATGCCGCCGCCACCATAGACGGTGCGCCCGCTTACGGTCTTGAAGATCTGCGTGGAGTCAAGCTTGATGCTGTCTATCGTTTCCATCTCGCCATTGACAAGCCGGTTGATGATCTCTTCGTAGTAGGCCTCGGTGCCGTTTTTATAGTCACGCTGGATGCAACGCCCGCTGGGAGTGTGGTAGCGCGCGGTGGTCAGCCGGATAGTGGAGTTGTCGTCCAGCTCGAACTGTCTTTGCACCAGTCCCTTGCCGAAGGAGCGGCGACCCACCACGATGCCTCGGTCGTTGTCTTGCACGGCGCCAGCCACAATCTCGGAGGCAGAGGCGCTGTAGTCGTCGATCAGGACCACCACTTTGCCCTCTTCAAAATTGCCTCGCTTGCTGGCATACATCACCTCGGGACGCACATTGAGACCCTCAATGGAGACGATCTTCTCCTTGTTGGGCAACAGCTCGTCGCATACGCCGATGGCAGCTTCCAAGAAGCCTCCCGCGTTGCCCCGCAAGTCGAGGATCATCGCTTTCATGCCCTGCCCTTTCAGCTTCTTGATGGCTTTCTGGAACTCCTCTGTCGTGGTGCTTCCGAACTCATTGATCTTGATGTAGCCCGTCTGTTTGTCGATCATAAAAGAGGCGTCCACCGTGTAGATGGGGATCACATCGCGTTTGATCTCGTAGGTGTATATCTCGTCAAAGCCGGGGCGCAGGATGCCCACCTTGACTTTGGTGCCCTTCTTGCCGCGCAGCTTCTTGTAGGCCTTCTCGCTGGTGATGCCGATGATGGACTCCCCGTCCACCGTGACCATCCTGTCGCCGGCGCGAATGCCTGCCTTCTCAGACGGCCCGCCGGAGATGGTGGAGACGACCATCAGCGTGTCGTTCATGATGTTGAACTGGATGCCTACCCCCTCAAAGGAGCCCTCCAACGACTCCATCAGCATCTTGTTGTCCTCTGCCGATGAGTAGGAGGAGTGCGGATCCAAGGTTTGCAAAATGGTGTTGATGGATACATCGTACAAAGAATCAATGTTGACAGAGTCGACATAGTACCTGTCGATATAGTTCAGCACCTCGTTGAGCTTCTGCAGGTGGGAGTTGCGGGTGACAGCTTTTTTGTTGTTGAGGATATGTACTGCCACCGTGATTCCCAACAAGAAGGAGATCAGGAGGTAGAAGAAGAGCATCCAGCGATTATATCTATCTGTGTTCATGATGATTATGATTCAGTGTGAGGTTTGTCGTCTTGTTGTCGCAATATAGAGTGTTGATGTAACAGGGGCAGGAACTGGTCTAGGAAGCGGTTATAGCATTCGTCATGTTCGGGATGATGATAGCGCTCCACCACCTTCTGCCACTGGTGGGGCTGCACCACGGGCAGGTGTTTTTCCTTCTTGATGCTGGCGATCTCATCCACAATCTGCATCCGTTGCCAGAGCAGCTGGCTGAGCTGGTGGTCCACATTCTTCAGCAGGGCGCGTTGGCGGAGCAGGTCGCGGTCGGGTTGGTTAACGGGGCATTGCAAGCCACTGACCATCTCGGCCCACTGGACGGGAGTCAGCTGTTGGGCAGCATCGCTCAGCGCCTTCTCCGGGGTGGGATGGCATTCCATCATCAGGCCGTCAAAGCCGTAGGAGAGGGCTATCTGAGCCGTCTGGGGGATGTATTGGACATCACCGCAGAGGTGGGAGGGGTCGCACAGGATGGGCATCTCGGGATATTTGACCTTGAGGGCAATGGGGATCTCCCAGCAGGGGGCGTTGCGGAGCACATTCTCCTTGTTGTCGGCGAAGCCACGGTGTACGGCCATCACGCCCTTGACATCGGCCTGCAGGAAGCGTTCGATATTGCCAGTCCAGAGTTTCAGGTCGGCCACCAGGGGGTTCTTGACCAACACGGTGAAGGGTTTGTGGCGAACCGTGTCTGCGATCTTCTGCACCTCCACAGGGTTGACGCCCGTGCGGGCCCCGACCCAGAGGGTGGTGATGCCATATTGTTCACACAGACGCACATGCTCGGGTGTCAGCACCTCCACACAGACAGGAACACCATACTGAGCCTGAACCTCGGCGAGCCAGGGCAGTGCCTGTTGGCCCAGTCCTTCGAAGCTGTCGGGATGACTGCGCGGCTTCCACACGCCAGCCCGAAAGTAGTCGAGATGCAGTCCCTTGCGTTCACATTCATCGTGCAGCAGTTGCGCCGATTGCCGTATTTGGGATTCGCTCTCCACGGCACACGGCCCCGCAATCCATATCGGATTCCGCTCTGGACTATTCGTCATCCTCCACCTCCTCTTCTTCTTCCGGCATGAAATAGTTCTTCACGAATTTATTCTTCCAACCTCTGTTGCCCAGCTTGTAGGTGAAAGAGGGCAGTCCGTTCTCCGGCGCCAACGACCGGTTCTTTGGCTTGATCTTGGAGATGCCGTCGTTGAAGTTCTTGTCAGACGAATAGGCCGAGACGGTGTTGTTGTCAAATTGGAAATAATAGAATTGGTCGTCGAATTCAAAGTAGAGATAGAGCTTGTTACGGGAGCCCTTTTTCTCGATGACGATACGGCCGGGCACCATCTTGAAGACCTGCTTGGAACCGCAGATGATCAAAGGCAGGGTGCGCTGCGATTTGAAGGTGTGCTGGTCTTTGTCCCACTCGAAGAAGATGTCCGAGAAGAGGAACTTGACCTGCAGGGCGGTGGGCAGGTGTCTGCCGACAGTACCTAAGGCCAGGTTGTGCGTGAAGCGTTGGTGCTCCTCACGACCTAACATGGTCTTCAAAGATAAATCAAAGGCTTCATCCTCGGAGATGTCCACAAAATCGAGAGTGGTGGAGTTTTCCAGCATCTTGTTCATCTGCTTCATCGACTCATCGCTGAAGAAGAAGTCGATGGAGGTGGTGAGGTGCATCTCAGCGGAGTCAGCCATCATGTAGTTGACGATGGTACCGTTGGTGATGAAGTCCACACGGCCCAGCTTGGCGCCCATGTCGATCTCGCCGACACCGGTGGCGATGCAGTTGTCGGTGTTGAGGGTGATGATGTTGCCGGGCACTTCACGGTCTTCCAGCTTCTCCATGGAGGCGGCGATGAACTCTCGGGTCTCTTTGTCGTATTTGATGTAGCCGAACACGTTGATGTATTCCGCATCGTTGAATTCGTCTTTGGCGGTTCCGAAGGCGGTATAGATACGGCCTGTCTTGTTGGAGGAGGCGATGGCCACCACTACCTTGCGTTCGTCCATGTCTTTGGAGCGGTCATGCACCTCGATCATGATATTGTTGGGGTCCACCTGTTGGAGGATCTTCAGTCGGGCGTGCTTGAGGGTGTCGCAGCCGGTGCGGATCTCCACACCACCAAAATAGGAGAGGAAGGGCTGGGTGCTGTGCAGCTCGGCGCGGCCATCAAAGGCAAACTGATCGCTGAATTGGAAGTACTTGGATATCGGGATCTTGGCTTCGCCGAAGGTCTCCTTGGTGACATAGTACAAGGTGTCGAAATAGAGCTGTTGCACCCGCTGGTTCTCATCCACATAGTCGTAGTAGCCGTTGCCATACATACGGGTGGCGGTGCGGATCTTGATGTCGCAGTCGTAGAACTCGTGGTATTTGTTCTCGCGTCCGGCGAGGAGCCTCGACTGGGGCAGTCGGTCCATGTTGGCCTTTTCGCGGATGATGACATCGCCGCCTTTGGGGGTGACGGCTGCGTCTCCCACGTTGATGTAACGGACGCCGTGGGCGTAGATGACGTTCTCCGTGAAGTCAAACTCGGCACTCAACGCGTTGAAACGATACCCCACGGAGGGGTCGGAGGCATAGAGCTCGTTGCCTTCGCTGTGCATATCCACCAGTTCCCGGATCTCCGTGTTGTCGATATCCACATCTTTATAGGGGTCTTCCCATTTGAAGCGCAGCTTGGTGGAGTCGATGGGATCCCAGTCGAACTCGGAGGCGACACCTTTCATCTCATTCTTCACAAAGTAGATCTCGGAGGCCTTGCCGTTGGCTTTGAAGTTACCCTTTCGGGTTTTGAAGTCCACATGAGACTTGTAGTTACGGGTGGAGAAGGCGATATTGTCTTTGTTTTTGTTCAGGTCATAGATCTGGAGGTCGGAGGTGTCGGCAAGCAACTCGTGGTGTTTAAAGGAGAAGAGGCGCGAGGTGATGTCGGCGCGGTTGAACAGAACGACACCCGTGCCGAACATGCCGTTCGGGGTGATCTTGGAGTTGCCCGTCAGCTCGGTCTCGCGGAATACGGCCATCGGTTTTTCCAGCGTATGGATGAACATCTGGTCCTGATAGGGTTCCCAGTGCAGGTAGCCGTCTTCCACTTCGGCGGGCGGGAATTCCACGCCGGACGTCTGTTCTTCCACCACATGGCTGTTGGCAGCACCGTTGGTGGAGTCGAGATAGAAGACCAGGCTGTCGGAGATGGTGTGCGAGGTGATATAGTCGATGGTGCCCTTGCCGCGCAGACCTTCGTGGGTCAGGCTGATACTGCCGGCATAGCCACCTTTGGTGCCGTACATGGGCAGCCCGGTGGTCTGGTGGCGAATACCCAAGGAGAAGTCTTTCTGCACCTGCAACGGCTCGTGGATGTCGGGGAAGATGCCGCCGGAAACCAGCTTGCCGGTGAACTTCATGGAGTCCACCACGAAGTTGTCGAGGTTGACAATGCGGAACTCGTTGACCGAGTAGAAGAAACGGTTACGGTCATATACACCGCCCAGAATCTCGGGCTTGTCATAGAAGACCTTGCCACCCTTTCTGGCCTCGAAGATGGGGTAGTCGGGGTAGTCGGTCATGCCGGACTTGTTGCCGGGCACATCGATATACAAGACGCCTGACAGCTCCTCGATCTGACTCTTGACGCGTTGCAGCTTGTAGTCGCCGTACATGTCCATCGGGCCGTCTTTGTCTTCCACATACATGATCAACGTGTCGATGATGTCCATATCGACCAAGAAACGGTCGTAGTCGAACTGGCAGTTGTGGGTGACAAAGTCGAAGAGGCCCCCGATGACGCGTCCGGAGAAGACCATGTTGCGGTTTTTCTTCACGGTGACCAGCTCGTCCATCGGATAGACATTCACAATCTGGGGGTCGCTGAGCACAAAGAATTCGCAACCCGTGATCTTGAGATCGTTGGTGAGGAGGTCCAGTGAGGCGTAGTGCGTCTTGGACTCCAAACGGATATAGTCGTAGTCTTTTTTCTTGATCTGGTTGTTGAGATACTGGGCGATCTTGCTACGGTAGTGGATGCGGTTGTTGATGACATCATACTCCACGAAACCGCGGGCGGCCAAGTCAATGATCAGTGCCTTGACATCCAACGGGGGCTTCCGGAACCAGCGGATGACATCCTCGATGGTCACATCCTCGTAGCCGGCGGAGTTGAAAAGCTGCCAAAGCGTATAAAGAGGGTTCTCCTTGTTGTAGCCTTCAATATCGTGCATCACACTCTCATCGTAATAGTTTTGGGATTCGAAGATGGCAGTCTGCTGGCTGGTGTTGCCCACGATAGGCTTGAATTCGATGCGCTCATCGTTGGTGTTCCAGTGGATAGACTCGATGGTGATATCCAGCTTATGGTAGGAGTCGAAGAAGGGGGAGCGCCCCACGCCCTGCTTGGGACGCGAGATGAGCAGCTCCTGGTTGTCGTTGTCGTATTTGAAGTTGGCAGAAGGATGATAGATAGAGTCCTCTTCGATGTAGATGCTGATGTGGGCATCCTCAGCCAACAGGTTGGTAGGCTTGATGAGGAAGCTCTGTGACGCGGCGCGGATGATGACCTTCCCGTCCCGGCGGATGGTGACGTTGGCCAGCGTGTCGCCGGAGGAGGTGCCGTAGATGGAGGCGCCGCGCAAGTCGAAACCGCCGATGTAGTCCACGTTGGGATACAAGGAGGGGATGGACATAGTCTTGTCATAGCTGGTAAAACGAGGATAGGTGGCCTTCTCCTCCGTGGTGGCCAGCACGGCCTTTTCTTCCAGATGCCCTTTGATAGGGGCGGAGAAAAGGTCGGGGTAGTAGAAGGTGACGTTGTCAGCGGAGAGTTGGGCAAAGCGGGTATCGACCACAAAATCCTTCAAATCCGCTTTCACATCATTACTGAGTCCAGCGCGGGTCCAATAGACCACGCCTCCCTTTCCCTTGAATTTCAGCTGGGCAGGGTAATAACGTCCCGCCACATCAAAGATATCCAAGCTGTCTTGGTTGGAGTGTCCGGTGAGGATGATGTCGTCAAAATCAAAGTAGGGCTCTTCGTCAAACCCCATCTTGGAGGGCATGGCGTCGGTCTGCCACCACACATTATCTTCTGTGTTAAGCATATAGCGGGTGAAGAGATCCTCATAGAGTTTCATCTTCTTCTGATATTGGGTTACGCTGTGTGTGGCGTGGTATTCTGAAATCTTGATCCAGGTTTCTGTCTCGTCGGCAAAGTCACTCAATGCGAAGGCTTTGAAAGTATGGATGTATGCTTCAAAATGAGGAAAAGGACGGAATTTGTGCTTCAACATCTGGTTAGCCTCTTCGATGAAGGCGAGCTGGGCATCGTACATCAGGTTCTGTTCCCACATCGCGGAGAAGTAGTCCAACAACTCCTTGGCCTCTTTTTGTCGGTCTTTGGGCACAGTGGCGAGCAGCTCCTTCATCTCCTCCACGGTCTTGGTGGGGTCGTTGGAGAAACGGGTGAAACGCTGCGCATAACCGCCAAAGGTTGTACACAGCACCAGGATGATCAAGATGATTTTCTTCATAATCAGATTTTTGAAAATTGAACAGCCACCCAGCGGTCCTGAACTTTGTGGGAATCATACCGCAACTCATGCGCTTCGCAACACTGGCGGATGATGGCCAAGTCGGGTTCTTCGTAGAAGCCGCTCATGAAGAGCAAGCCGCCAGGCTGCAGACAGCGGACGTAGGTCGGGATGTCCTGCAGCAGGATGTTGCGGTTGATGTTGGCCAAGATGATGTCGTAGCTTTCGTTGCCGAGCAGTGAGGCGTCACCCAAGAGCACTCTGATATCCGCGCAATCGTTGTGGGCCACATTCTCCAGGCCGTTGCGGTAGGCCCACTCGTCATTGTCGATGGCGGTCACCTCGGTGGCGCCGCGCATCTTGGCGAGGATAGCCAGCACGCCAGTGCCGGAGCCCATGTCCAACACCTTCTTGCCCTGCATGTCTGTCTCGAGCACGTATTGGATCATCTGGGCCGTGGTGGCGTGGTGCGCTGTGCCGAACGACATCTTGGGCTCAATCACGATTTCGTAGTCCGCATCGGGCCGGGCTGGATGGAAAGGTGCCCGGATATAGCAGCGGTCGGCAATCATCACTGGCTGGTAGTGGGCCTCCCACTCGGCATTCCAGTTGATGTCGGGCATCTCCTGCACGCTGTATGACACCTGAACCTCTGGGTAGCCGTGGTTCTCCACCACCTCTTTCAAGGCGGTCTCGTCATAGTCGTGGGCGGGGATATAGCACAACAAGGTCTCCTCGTCCTCGCCATCCATAAAGCTGTCGCAACCGATGTCGCCCATCATGGAGGTGAAGATCTCCTTCCAAGGGTCGGCAGGGGTGATGGTCAATCGTATTTCAAGGTATTTCATAGGGTTAAGGTTTGGTTTGGGTAGGCATCCTACATGTCAACAGGCTTGCCGTTGAGGGCAAACCAGAGCTCGTCCTCCTCACCCGTCTTCTTGTTTTGGATGATGACCTTGTAGAAACTCTGTTTGTCGGCAATCTTCTTGACGGTGTAGTATTCTACCACCTTGCAGTTTTTATGCTCTTTCTTCAGATAGTCTTGGATGGTGGTTGACAGCGCATCGGGTTTTCCCATCAGCCAGGTCTCCACAATCTCGCCGTAAGGGTTGAAGACGCAGATCTCTTTGCCTCTGGCGGTGTAATAGATAGCCTGATAGTTGAGGTTGTCATCCTCCTGCCACTCCACATTGGTGACACGGGGATATTTGAGCTTGAAGGCAGCGACCACGCCCTCGGGCACCTTCTGGCTGTCGTCCTCTTTCACGCTCATGTTCATCTTCTCGTAGTATTTGTCGAGTGCGTCATCGGCAGAAGAGGCCTTGCCGCCACCGCCCAGCTCGTAGTCGGGATCGATGGTGCGGATGAGTTTGCCGGTCTTGTCAAAGATGACGGTCGTGACCAGCTTGGCTTTGTAGTTGGCTTTCTCATAGAACTCCACCATGGTCTTGTCGTCCTTGTCGGCGCGGGTCTCCTTGACGGCGGATTTGAATTTGAAGCCTTTGTAGTAGTCGTTGAGATGCTTGAGCATCGGGCCGGTCACCGCCTCTTCGGGCAGCACGGTCAGAGTTTTCTCCCAGATACCGTCTTTGGTGAGATAGACGGCGGTCTTCTTGCCGGTGTTCATACACTTGGCCACATAGGTGCTGTCGATGAGGAACCAGTTGAGCTCTTCGGGGTGCATCACCTTCTTGGCAAAGGCTTTGGTGACCACGGCGGGCACTTCGGAAGCCTTGATGGCGATGTTGCCGTACTCATCTTTCACCACGGGTTCGGGTTTCTCCTTGGCGGGTTTGGCCGGCTTGGGCTCTTTGGGTTCCGGAGTGGGCTTGGGCTCTGGAGCCGGTTTCTGGGCTGCAGGCTTCGGAGCAGGGGCGGGCTTCTCAGCGGCCGGCTTGGGGGCGGGCTTGGTGTTGGCAGCTGTCTGCTTGTTGTCCTTCGGAGCAGGGGCGGGCTTCTCTGCCACGGCCTTCGGATCTTTGAAGTCCTCCGGATCCACACGGCTGAGCAGCTCGTTCGTTCCCGTGGTGCTGAAGGTCAGCTTGGAGGGCTTGAAGCCGACACCGTCAGGCTTCACCTCCAGGTAGTAGTGCGTTTTCTCGTTGTCTTTCTCTTCCAGACAAGACTCAGAGATGGCAAACTCGGGATAGTTCTCCTTCACGTATGCCGTGATGGCGGAGGGCAGCTCGTTCTGCGGCACGGCGAAGGTGGTGCGCAACCACTCGCCATCAGATGAGATATAGACCTTGCCCGTGGAGCCCTCGTCCTTGATGGTGGCGATATATTGGTTACCATCTTTGACCCAGCTCATCACTTTAGCGTATGAATATTGCATATCCAAGGCTTGCACCACGTCATCGGGCACATCGGCAGGTTTCAGCTTCTGGGCGAAAACATCGGAGGAAAGAAGCGCAAACACTTGAATAACAGCTAATAACAATAACAGACGTTTCATATTTTTCAGTTTTTTCGTATTTTACAAAAATAGGTGCCAAAAATACAAAAAAAAAGGAAACCCGCACCTTAACCCTCAAAACTTTGACGCAAAGGCAGTACTCTTTCACAACATCCATACAAAACATCTAACAGACTATCACCCAGCTAAGATACATAAATTTCTAATACAATGATGATTACATAAAAAATGACTTGGCGACCAAAAAGATGCTCAACACATAGGATAATTCATTAATTTCGCACCATAAAAAACTACTTGATGAGACATACTATTGTAATCCTTCTCTTGACCTGTATTGGACTATTGGGCTGTAACGCACAGCCAACGAATTCATTTTCCAAGTTGTACAAAAACACAGATATACACTATTCTTACCACGAAGCGAGTCAGACACACGACTATTCCGGGAATTGGGATTTTGATGGTGATGGCATTGCCGACGAGTTGCTTTTCGTGGGGAACGGCGGTGCCCATCTTCAATTTCACCCAAAGATACATCTGAGCAGTATCGACACCACCTTTTTCTTCCCCGACCTCTCCTTGGATATGCCCACATATGAAACTTCCTATCCGCCCCAAGTGGGTTTTTCTACCTTGGATTTTTACCATATCCCTGACGGCAGAATGCACTATATGGTGATGAATGTCTCGTCTGAGAAAGGAATAAGGCAGATTCTTTTATTTTATGACGATTTTCTCTTTGAGAAAGGGATGAAGATCATCAACTGCCCGACTCTCCAATTTTCAGACGGACACTCTGCGTTATTTCTCAACAAATTTCGGAGTTACCACAACATTGACTCCATTTCCGTCTCCTCTCACTCCTTTAATGCCCTTTACCTCTCTTGTTGCAAAGGAGATTTCAATTTTCAAAAACAGGACTTGGAGTTCATCAAGAATGAAGCAGTGCACAAGGAGATAGCTTATTACTATGTCATACGAGATTATGAAACAGAAATGCCGCCAGAACCCACCGCTGTCTTTTTGTTGCAAGGAGGAGAAGAGTTTTATATTACCACTGTGGAACGAGTGGAAAACTCCTGTAGTTTGCCAGAAAACACGCCCGTCACCTGCAAGGCTTATTTGTTTGAAGTTTACACCAAGGAAGGCGTTTTCAACGAGGTGGTGATTTACGATATGACACCAAAACAAAACTAAAAGACAGGGCCATATAAGACTCTTGTGGAAAAAAGCACTGTTTTTTGTCGCAATGACTTTCTGTTGAGAATTCTTTTATGGCAGAAATTATGGAATATCGGTTTGTCATATCCGACAAATGATTATTTTTGCTGCCGCTTTTCATTTTTTTATAGATCGTTCTTAAAAAAAAAAATATGTCCGCTTATAAGAAAATATCACTCTGTGTCTTGGCTTGGTGTCTGGCCATTATGGCAGTGGCCTCACCCGTGGACTCTGCCAAGGCCCGTGCTGCGGCGCAACACTTCTGGAGCCAGCAGGTACGTGCCTCGGCGCAACTTGTAGAGGTGACCAACCAGATGCCCTACGCACATCTCCATCTGTTCAACTGCTCCGGCGGCGGCTTTGTCATCGTTGCCGATGACGACTGCGCCAAGCCGGTCTTGGGCTACGGTCTCCAGGGGGCGCTCAACGCCACCTACATGCCGCCAGCCATGCACTACTGGTTGGATTTCTACGACCGGCAGATTGCTTGGGCACAGGCCAACCATATCTCCTCACCCGTCAGCCAGCAGGCTTGGAAGTCGCTGATAGACAACCATCCCCTCTCCAGCAAATACGCCGACACGGTGGCCCCCATGCTGACCACCACCTGGAATCAGCGCCCCTGGTACAACGAGCTCTGTCCCGAGGACTCCACCCTCTACACCGGACACCCCACTACAGGTTGCACCGCCACCGCCATGGCACAAGTGATGAAGTATTGGAACCACCCCCGCCACGGCTACGGCAGCTACTCCTACAGCTGGGAGGGTGTGCAGCCCTACTGGACGTATGGCACGCTGAGCGCCGACTTCGAGAACACCTATTACGACTGGGACAATATGCCCAACGCGTTGAACTGGAACAGCACCTCCGCACAA
This sequence comes from Bacteroidales bacterium, assembly GCA_017615595.1. GTDB lineage: Bacteria > Bacteroidota > Bacteroidia > Bacteroidales > WCHB1-69 > F23-D06. The sequence continues at coordinate 14,712 of JAFZZT010000005.1, read as the reverse complement.
GTCAATGCAGTAGCCCTGCTGATGTCGCATGTGGGCATCAGCATCCAGATGAGCTACAACCTCTACGGCGACAGCGGCAGCGACGCGCCTGTGGCCCTCCTGGAGTTCTCCGACCCCATGTACGTGGACCACACCTACTGCCCGGAAAACGCCTTGCCCACCTTCTTCGGCTACAAGGCCTCCCTGCGCGGGATTGCGCGCGAGGGCATCGCCGACACCGTCTGGGACAACATGCTGCGCGAGGACATCTCCCACGGTCGCCCGGTGCTCTACGGCGGCTTCGGCATTGACCCTAACACAGGACAGGCTAACGGTGGGCACTGCTTCGTGCTCGACGGCTATGACAACAACGGCTTCTTCCATGTCAACTGGGGCTGGGGCGGCGCCTACGACAACTACTTCCCGACTTCCGCGTTGAACGTGGCCGGCTACAGCTTCTCCGACCGACAAGAGGCCCTCTTTGGCATCGAGCCCGACTACAGCCACCTGGAGATGGCTGAGGATCTGCAAGCCTCCGTTGCTATTAGCTATACTTATTATGAACATTTTGACTACGCTATTACCAACAAGGGAGATTCCGCCTTTGACGGGAAGATTGGTGTCGGCATTTGGGATGAACAGGGTAATTATCTAGGTTTGTGCTACCAAAAGGACATTCACTTGGATCCTCAATGCACCGAATATTACCATGATGACCCCCTATATGATGGTAGTGAACATTACTATCTACCCTTTTCAGAAAACACCCAATACACTGCCGTGCTGATGTATGGTGACACCTTGGCGCAATATCCCGTGTATGAGACGAGTAATCATTTGAATCACAATGATTTTGTCTTTACTATAACAGGTGGTGTTGAAGACCAGCAGGAATATATTCCTAACGTGTTTGCCCAGGACCAACAGATTGTGGTGCAAGACGAACAGATGGCCCCCATCTCCGTGTATGATGCCTTGGGAAAAATCCTCTATCAAAATGCACACCCCAAAACCGAAACCCGTATTCCCATTGGCACATCCGGGCTGTATCTGGTGCGGGCAGGGAATTACACCGCCAAAATCGTAATACCGTAGGGCGATTTGATACGCCCTACGGTACAGACGTCATATTATGGCGTCTGTCTATGCGATGAGACGCCATGGTATGACGTCTCTGCGAATACCACAAAAAACGACAATACAACAAATTATAATAACAACTATCCCTATGAATCCATTATTCCAACCGAACGTTTATCAAAACAGACGTGAAAAACTGACCCAATCCGTGGGCCACGGCATCGCCGTATTCTTGGGCAACCACGAGGCCCCGATGAACTATCCCGACAACACCTACAATTTCCGTCAGGATAGCGACTTCCTCTATTTTTTCGGTCTTTCCATCGCCGACATTGCGGCCGTCATCGACTTTGACGCGCACGAGTCCATCATCTTCGGCAACGACTTCACCATTGACGACATCATCTGGATGGGCGATCAGCCAACGATTGCCTCCTTGGCCGAGAAGGTCGGAGTGAAGAAGACCCTGCCGCTCGGCAAGTTGCAGGACTACATCCGCGAGGCACAAGACAAAGGCCGCGAGGTACACTTCACCCCGATGTATCGCGGCGACAACCAGATCTGGCTCTCCAACCTCACCGGCATCAACGTCAACGAGATTCGCGAGGCGGCCTCTTTGGAACTTATCAAGGGCATCGTGGCCCTGCGTTCCACCAAGGAGCAGTGCGAGATTGACGAGATGGACAAGGCTTGCGAGATCGGCGTCAAGATGCACACCGCCGTGATGCGCCGCTGCGTGCCCGGTGCTTCGGAGCACGAGTTGGCCGGACTGGCCGAAGGCATCGCCCTGTCATACGGCAACGGCATCTCCTTCCCCGTCATCCTCTCCCAGCATGGCGAAACGCTGCACAACCACCTCCACAACGGCATCCTGCAAGCAGGCAACATGCTGCTGATGGACGCCGGCGCCGAGGGACTGATGAACTACTGTTCCGACTACACGCGCACTCTACCCGTGGGCGGCAAGTTCACCCAGAAGCAGCAGGAGATCTATGAGATTGTCTTGAAAGCCAATATGGACGCCATCGATGCGGCGCACCCGGGCATGTACAACAAGGAGTTGCATCGCCTTTCCTGCGAGGTGATTGCACAAGGCCTCAAGGATCTCGGTCTCATGAAGGGCGACGTGAAAGAGGCTGTGGAGTTGGGCGCGCACGCCCTGTTCATGGTGCATGGCTTAGGCCATCAGATCGGTCTGGATGTGCACGACATGGAAGGCCTCGGCCAGATCCATGTGGGCTACGATGAGACCGTGCGTCCGAGCAACATCTTCGGCTGGGCGTCATTGCGCATGGCCCGCGAGCTGAAACCGGGTTTTGTGGTCTCCATCGAACCGGGCATCTACTTCATCCCGCACCTCATCGACATCTGGAAGAAGGAGAACAAGTTCGCCGACTTCATCAACTACGATGTGGTGGAGAAGTACCGTGACTTCGGCGGCATCCGCATCGAGGACGACCTGCTGATCACCGAGACCGGCCATAGAGTATTAGGTCCGCACCTTCCGAAGGGCGTGGACGAACTCGCTGCTATTATTGGGAAATAGGAGGTGTTAAAAACGGCCTCCGGCACCTCCGCCGCCGAAGCCCCCGCCTCCACCAAAGCCGCCGAAGCCTCCGCTGAAGCCCCCGCCAAAGTCGCCGCCGCCGAAGCTTCCACCAGAGTGCTTGTCCCATACGGGACCGATGAAAGGTCCACCATAACCGCCAGAGTGATGGTCTGAACCATGGCTCTGGCTGTTTTTATCATTAAAATTCACCAGGATAAAGATGATCAGAAAGATGACGATGGCTGCGATGAACAAGGCTTCCTGGACGGACATTTTATCTCCCGACAAGCGTTCGACAGAGATCTCTCCCGCTGCCAGCGGCAGCAGATAGGCCAACGCGGAGTCAATGGCGGCCACATAGTGCTGTTGCGACAGCTCCGGGATCATCTTCAGGTCGATGACGCGCTTGGCAAAGGCGTCAGGGATGACGGGCTCCAGGTCGTAACCGACAGAGATATAGACTTCCCCGTCGTGGTTGGTGCTGGGTTTGATGAGGATCACGACTCCATTGCGGTATTGGTCTGAACGGACACCCCAGCGTTCTCCTATCTCGTAGGCAAACTCGGCGGCGGTGTAATCGCCCAAGTCGTTGACGGTTACAATGCAAAACACATTGGAGGTGGAGTCGTTGAAGGCCACCAGCTGGTCTTCAAGCCGATTCACATCGGCCGCGCCGAGGACTCCCGCAAAGTCGTTGACCAGCCGCGGCGGGTCAGGCACTGCAGGAATAACATCCTCTCTGCTGTTCTTGGCGAAGAGCAGAGAGGATATGCATAGCAATAGTCCGATGATCGAGAGTCGGCGCATCAGAAAAAATGGTTAGTCGAAGTTGAATTCAACGGAAGGTGAGTTCTCAGCACCCGGAGAGGCCTTGAAATAACCCTTGCTCTTGAATCCGCAAATGCCGGCCACGATGTTGTTCGGGAACTGACGGATGTAAGCGTTGAAGATCTGCACCGTCTCGTTGTATTTGTTGCGTTCCACCGCGATACGGTTCTCAATACCTTCCAACTGCGCTTGCAGGTCTCTGAATCCCTGCGTGGCGGTCAGCTCAGGATATTTTTCCACCGTAACCAACAGACGGCTGAGGGCAGAACTCAACTGATCCTGAGCGGCTTGGAATTGCGCGATGCTCTCTTCCGAAAGATTGTCGGCAGTCACATTGACGGCCGTAGCCTTGGCACGGGCGTTGATGACGGCCTCTAAGGTGCTCTTTTCAAAGTCGGCGGCTCCTTGTACGGTGGCTACCAGGTTGGGAATCAAGTCCATACGACGCTGATAAACATTTTCCACGTTGGACCAGGCTTGGTTGCAAGTTTCCTCTTTGGAAACCATCTGGTTGTAAGGACGTACAGCGGCAGCGATGATAAGAATCGCGATGACGATGACAACTAATAAGATTGAAATTCCTTTTTTCATACGATATTTTTTTGAATGATACTATAAATTCTATCACAGGAGCCCAGGTTGGCTTGTATGTATTGATGACAGATGTTGCATGTCTTTTGGTATTCTTCAGGATGGTCTATGAGATGTTGTATTTTTTGCAACAATTGTGCCGAATTGTTGACAGAGAAGGCCCCCTGTTGTTGAGTCAGCATCACGGCTTCGTTAAAGTGTTGGTAATGAGGTCCGAAGAAAACGGGTGTGTCATACACGGCGGCTTCCAGAATGTTGTGGAGACCGGTCTTGAAGGCCCCGCCCACATAGGCGAAGGTGCCATAACGGTACACTTTTTTCAGCAGTCCGATGGTGTTGACAATCAACACCTGGCTGTCGGCCAGTTGTCCAGGGGTGGCGGAGGTGATCAAGGCGGTTGGGAAGGAGGCGAAGGTCTTGGCCACCTCCTCGCTGCGCTTGATCTCGTGTGGCGCCACGATGAGTTTGAAGTCGGGAAGCTGCGGGAGCAACTCGGCGAGCAGCTGCTCGTCAGGCTGCCAGGTGCTGCCGGCCACCAGAAGCTTCGACTGTTGTTGGAACTGCTCCACCTCGGGAACAGACGCGGACTGGCAGGCTATCTCATAAACCCTGTCGAAACGCGTGTCCCCACACACCTCCGCCTGGGTGATGCCGATGTTTGCCAGCAACTGTTTCGACTCCTCGTTCTGGACGAAGAAGTAGGAGGCCTTGTGCAGCTGTTTGCCAAACCATTGTCCCACCATCTTGAAAAAATACTGATTGGAGCGGAAGATGGCACAGATGTAGTAGAACGGTATCTGTTGCTTGTTGAGTTCGTAGATGTAGTTGAACCAGAACTCATATTTCACGAAGACAGCCAGTTGCGGCTGGACGATGCTGATAAAACGTTTGGCTTTCTTTCGAAGGTCTATGGGCAGATAGAAAATATAGTCGGGGAGGGGGTCGTTTTGGGAAGCCTCATATCCCGAAGGGGAGAAAAAGGTGACCAGCACTTTTGTCTCCGGATGCTCCCGTTTTATCTTTTCAATCAAAGGTTTGCCCTGCTCATATTCGCCCAGCGAGGCACAGTGCACCCAGACGGGATGCTGCGATCCGTCAAAGGTCTGTTCCAATTGCTCAAAGATCTTTCTCCTGCCTTTTTCCCAATTCTTAGCCTTTGGATTGAAGAGAGACGCAATCGCAATACCACATCTGTAGAAGAAGATGCCTACGGTATATAGCAGAAGCATGAGCATGGACTTAGCGGTAATAGAAGGTGGTCACGGATTTCTTTTCGTACAAAGGAATGTTCCAGCCGACACGCAGGCCGATCAGGCCGCTGAACTTGCTTTTCATGCCGGCGGTGGGACCCTCGTTGAAGATGTAGTTGCGGGAGGGCTTGGTCCAGATCTCGTAGAACTCGATGCCTCCGTAAAAGCTGAGGATTCTGTTTTTCTGGATGAACAGGTATCCGATAAACTGGTTCATGGCAAAGCCGCCAGACAGATGGTCGTAGCCTTTTTTGTAGTCGCCGTCAAACTGCGGAACCTGGTTGTCGAAGTCATAGATGCGGATCATGTGTCCGAAGTAGCCCATGTTGAGTCTGAGCCAGATGCCGGAGTTTTTCCATCTGTTGACGGGGATCACCTTGCCGACACCGGCTCCGAAGAACCACGCGCGACCCTCCATGCTGATGCCGTTGGCTGTATAGCCGTTGCCGTCATAGATGATGTGGTTTTGGTAAAGACTGCCCAAGAAGGCGTAGCTGGTGTCCCGTAAATTGCCGCCGAACATGTAGTTCGCCGCGATGTCAAAGGTCCAGTTTGTCTTGGTCTTGAAGGTCAGATCCACCCCCACCGAGAGGTTGGGATTGAACCAGTCGTGCAGCAACCCCAAAGGCAGCTGGCCGCTCAAGTTGACTCCTGCCCATATCATGGTGGCGGCGGTGTCCACATAATTTTTGTTCTTGAAGTCTGTCCGGTAATAGCTTTGGCCGTGCAGCATCAAGGGCGAGAGGCAGAGGAGAAGCAACCAGGTGTATAGTGTCTTTTTCATCAGCAGTGTTTTAAGGATGCAAAAATACAATTTTTAAAGATAATGCACCGTCCCCACTTTTTTCAGGGCGGTCACGATGCGATCGACCTCCCGTTGTCTTACCGAGAACCGGATGGTGCAGTTGAAGTCGCTCCGCTGTTCCAGGATGGTCACGTCAGGGTCTTTCATCAGCTGCATGACGGCATTCATCTGCAGGTATTCGAAGGTCACCTCAAAGGTCTCCTCGATGGTTTTCTCTATGATGGTGGCCGCGTCCAGAGCCTCTTTGGCGGCTATTTTGTAGGCGTTTTGTAACCCGCTGACCCCCAGTTTGATGCCGCCGAAATAACGGACTACGATAACCAGCGTGTTGGTCAGGTCCTTGGAGAGCAGCTGTCCGTGGATAGGTCGTCCGGCCGTGCCGGAGGGCTCGCCGTTGTCGTTCATCCGATAGGCATCTTTGCGTGGGCCCAGGATGTAGGCATAGCAGTGGTGGCGTGCGTCATTGTGTTTCTTCTGTATCTCCACCAGCCGCTCTTTCACCTGTTGTTCGTTCTCCACAGGGAAGGCGTAAGCGAGAAACTTGCTGCGTTTTTCGCTGTAACTGCCGGTGCAGGGGCTGGCTATGGTCTTATAGGTGTCTTCGAACATACAGGATGTGATTATGGTCAATGGATACCTCTTTGTCGGGCGCCTGCGTCAGGGTGGGGGCCTTGAGTCCCCGGCCGAAACGACAGTTGCCGATCAAGATGCGGGCCTCGTCCCAAAGTCCTGCCTCCAAGAAGCGGTTCAGGGTCTTGCGTCCGCCTTCTACGATGACAGATTGCACTTTTTGTTCGTATAGTATTTGCAGTGCCTGCGGAACATCAGAAGGCAGAGGGGTGTAGGGCAGTTCGGAGAGGATCTCCTCGCCGCGCTGCATGACGTATCGTTTCGGGCTCTTGCCCGGGAACAGACGTGTGGTCAGTTGGGGCTTGTCGTTGGCCATGGTGCGCCAGCCCACCAGGATGGCATCCTCCTCGCTGCGCCATTGGTGTGTGATCACCTTCAAGGCGGGGTTGGTGATCCAGTAGTCGTGCGGCTGGCTGTCGTCACTGCGGTCGATGTCTATGAATCCATCTTCGGTCTGCGCCCATTTGAGGATGATGTAAGGGCGGTGCTCCCGGTGATAGGTGAAGAAACGTTTGTTCAGCTCCACGCACGCGGCCTCGCACACGGGCATCACCACTTCCACGCCCGCCTCCTGTAGCTTGCGGATGCCGGCCCCGTTGACCTTGCTGTGGTAGTCTTGCGTCCCGATCACCACTTTGGGAATGCCGCAGGCGATGATGGCATCGGCGCAAGGCGGGGTTTTGCCCCAGTGGGAACAAGGCTCCAGACTGACATAGAGGGTGGATTGTGGCAGCAGCGTGCGATCCTTTACGGAGGCGATGGCGTTTACCTCCGCATGGGCCTCCCCATACGCATGGTGATAACCTTCCCCGATGATGACACCTTCGTGCACAATGACTGCCCCGACCATCGGATTTGGCTGTACAGATCCCAATCCTAAAGCCGCCAGCTGAAGGCATCGTTGCATGTAGGACTCGTCAGCGGTCATACGCTAGTTATCTGGTGGGAAGATAATAGGAGAGCGGCTGGTTCTGCCTGCTGAAATGGAAGTATTGGCATTGCAGCAGATTCTTGGTGTTCCCGTTCAGGATGGCGTAGAACTTGTCGCGGTTGTAGGGAAGGTAGTTTTCCGGAACCTCCGCCCCGACAATAGCATCTAAGTACATGTCTTCCGGGGTGTATTTCCGGAACATGTCCAAGCGGGTCTCCTCGCCGTTCACATCCTTCAAAACAATGGTCTTGAAGAGACAGTTTTGCAAGATACTGTCCTTCTTCTCTTTCGGGAGGTCATTCATCAGGCGTTCATAATTCAGGTCGCGGTATTCGGCCAGCATGTCCAGCAACTTGACGGTGTCGTAGTGCATGATCTGCTGGTGCTGGCTGTCGTAAAGGTTGAAAAAGCGGGCGCCCACCTTCTCGACAGAGAAAGACTCCTCGGGTTTTTCGTAATCTATCACGGTGAGTGACAAAATACGGGTTATCTTGGTGCTGAAGATGTCGCAGTTGTACCACTCCTCCGGACGGAAGGAGTAGGAGGGTGTCAGGAAGCCGCGGAAACCAGGGATGTGGACAATGCAGGGCTCGTCATAGCCTTCCAAGATGGCGAAGTTGGCCATGTTGTCCATCGTGGCAGGTCCCATGTAGTAGGTCTTTACTAGCCTTTCCTTGACGAAGAAAGGTTTCTTGAAGAGTGTGAATTTGGGCGCATTCTGATAGATCTCCACCTTGATGGCGTTGACGGACATCATCTTGTTGATATTCGACTGTGCGGTTTTGGCCACCGTCTGCTGCAGTTGCACATTGGCGATGGTGGAGAGCAGGTCGCTGACCTTTTGCGGTTGGGCTTTGATGGAATCCTCAACATACCAGACACCGTCCTTGCGGACCAACAAGGAACTCTCGCCGTTCATGTCGGCGATGAAGATCTTGGAGATGCTGGCGGTGTCCTTGACGGCGAACATGTCCGCCTTGGGCACGCCGTTGTTGCGGGTGGCAGCCTTGACAATTAGAAGACAAAGGCCGGCGGCTATGATAATCCCTGCCAGGATGAGGAGAAGTCTGTTCTTTTTCATCGTTTTAAAATTAGGCTGCAAAAGTACAAAAATCCGACTATCACAACGCAGCCTAATTGATGGATTTGACGATGGCTTCCACTTCTCTGAGATAATCCCGCTTGGTCTCCTGAGGTGCATAGACGAATCCATCCACCGTGATGCAGGAGCTGCCGTCCGCCGACAGGGTGGTGAAGCTGTAGAAAGGTCCGCCCATCTTGTCATTCACAGACTCCCAGAAGCCACGTTGCTCCACGCCGTCATGGTAATGGATCTTGATGGGATTGGTGATGGGATAGCCCGATATCTCCGAGACGATGGGGTAGGCGCCTAACACGGCCCCCTGGATGTATGCCTTGGTGATGCGGTTGCGCGCCGCCACCAGACTATCGCGGGTGAGCTCATAGGCCGGCGTCTTGTAAATCATCACAAAACGGTCGTTCTTCGGGGTCCGATAAAGCAACCAAAGGAAATCCTCCTCTTCCCGGCCCACCGTGTAACCGTCGGGGATGGTCAGCTTGATGCCGAATTTGTTCAGCACCTTTTCCTCCAACGCTGGATTGTTGAGCTTGCGCTGGGCGTTTTGCAGTCTCGCTATGTCGTTGTCGTATAGAGCTTGGATGATCTCATCCTGATGATCCAAGAATAGCTGGAGACACTGGTTCGGGTCGTTGCCCTTGATGACAACGTGAATCTGTGGCGAGGTGTAGGCATCTTTTTTGATTTCAAAGGTGTTGCTGGAATAATTGCGGCTGCAGTCGAACTGCACAATGTTGCGGTGACGCATGAACGAGGCGGCGAAGTCCTTGTTGCTGCAGCGGATGATGTCAAACATGGGTTCCTGCTGGTTTAAGCCCTTTTGGGGCTGTTGCAACACGTCCAATATCGCCTTCTGGGCTTCCGCTGACCAAAGCGCACTGTCCATGGCCAAAATCATTTCGCCAGCCTTGCCCGTGGAAAAGTTCTCCACCTGGATGCCTCTGCCTGCCTTGGGCTTGCAAGAAACCGACACCATAGCCAAAACTAAAAGAAAATAGAGGAGTTTTTTCATAATCTATTGTAAAAATTTATCAATTTATTAGAATTTATTTTTTATTGCTATTTTTGCAGCAATTTATATAACGAGAAAGACATTCATTTAGTATAGGAAAAAGACAAAATATATATGTATCCAGAACTTTTTTATCGTATTGCTTTACAGTATCTTGAGGATTACAAGCCTGGGGCTTTGAAGGAGATGCTCCGGTTGTCGGGTTCGGCCAAGTCGCTTTTCGAGGAGCCTGACAAATGGAGAAATCGGGTGAACAAAAAGACGCAGCAGAAGTCGTTGCCTCGCATTACGGACAACATAAGACGGACGGTGGAGAAGGAGCTGGCGATCATGGAGGCCCAGGGCATCTCGTATTGTTTTTACACGGACGAGTTTTATCCATACCGTCTCCACAGTTGTGCGGATGCGCCCTTGGGCTTTTATTATCAGGGGAATGCGTCTCTTTTCCAACACCCCCATGTTCTGGCCATGGTCGGCACGCGCGATGCGACAGAATATGGCTGTCAATGTGTGCGGAAGATAGTCCGGGAATTGCAGGAGACAGACGTAGTGACAATCAGTGGTCTGGCGTACGGCATTGACACAGAGGTGCATAGTCGCTCCTTGGAGTATGACATTCCCACCATTGCGGTGATGGGTTGTGGTTTTCACACGATCTATCCTGCTCAAAACCAAGAGTTGGCGCAACGGATAGTAGAGAGCGGTGGCGCGTTGATCACGGAGTATAGTTACCACACCATACCTGACCGCAATAACTTCCCCAAGCGGAACCGCATCATCGCGGGCATGTCGGATGCGGTGTTGGTGGTGGAGACGGGCTACAAAGGGGGCAGCATCATCACGGCCCACATTGCCCACTCCTACAATCGGGATGTCTTTGCCATGCCCGGCTCTATCTTCGATGGGATGCACGATGGTTGTCACAACCTGGTCCACAAGAATGTTGCCGCGCTGGTGTCGTCCGGTCAGGAGATCATCAGTCTGATGAATTGGGAGAAGACGGCCGAGCCCCGGCAGATGCTGTTGTTTGCCGATTTGGACGACCAGGAGTTGCAGGTGGTGTCTTTGTTGCGGGAAGAGTCGCTTATGTCGGTGGACCAGTTGTCGGAGCGCCTCACCACCTTGTCGCCCTCCAAGCTGGCGGGTGTTTTGTTGGGGTTGGAGTTGAAGGGGGTGATAGAGGCGAAGCCCGGGAAGTGCTACGCGATAGTTCGCTAAACCAGGGCCTGGGCCAACACCATCCCCGCTAGGGGATCCATGTCTGTAGCAAGATTATATGGTGTAAGAGGAATTGGGAGTTAGAAGTTTGTAGTTAGCAGTTAATGGGGATGGCGGGGGCGTGGTGTGTTCAGTGCAGGCCGTAGGTCTGCAGGGGTTGGTAGCAAAGGGGGTGCACAGACGATATCGCACGCCGGAGGTGTGCGGGCGGCCACACCCGTCATACCCCGCGATTCTGCGCGGAATTTCCCTTGGCGGGACGGAGGGGCGATATGTCGGGGCTGGGGTGTGCATTGCAGGGCGAAAATAAGAAAAATATGTTAATAATCACCTTCTGGAAGAGGAATCAAAACTTTAAGTGTTTTATTGTAATATTCTTCTTCGCCCAAAAAATAATAAGAAGAAAGGGTGGTTCGCTTGGAATAATTGAGGTTGAAAAACCACACTGGCAGTTGAACATATAAATAAACACTTGTTTTGAAGCATCCAACAAGACAGTATCTCCTTTCTTTCGGCAGGAAGATGGTTCGGCTTACACGAAACAGCCAGGGAAACTCCACATTCTCATCAATCAGGTTACTAATCTTGTTTCTCAACAACGAATCCTTTATGGCGGGAAGAACATCCTCAATGATATATGGAACCATGGTGACGACATAAGAATCGTCGTCAAAAATTCTGTATCGGAATTCTTTTCTGGAAAACCGTCCTTGTGCATCTGGCCCCTTTGTGCTACAGAAATATCTATCAGAGGTGTTTTTGTAAGGAGGCACCTCTGCGGATATTTCTGGTTTTACACCTCGGTTAACATAATCATAGATTGTGTCAATATGTACAACCCCTATGACATGGACGGAGGACAGGGTGGAATCCTTTCTCGCCAACTCTTTGCACGCTTCCAGATCAGACTGCGCCCGATAGTATCTTCTGCTCATTTTTAAAGGTCGGTAACAAGAAGACAAGGCTGCGAGAAATGCAATGTATATCAAGATTTTGATTTTCATTTTGTTCTTTTTATTGTACCATAAATGATTTCTCGTAGTGAACCATCCCTATCACATGAATGTGAGGGTGGATTATCTATTTGATTACTCCAGAAATCACCAAGACATTTGAACCCAGATTGATTTAAGGTTTCTGAAACGTTGTCCTTAAGAATTATGTCACTCATGCCTCCTGATTCCATCACTCCGGAGACGAATTCTCCATTTCCCAAAGTGTGACCGATCTCATGAATGATCGTTCGTTCAGGAGCATCTTGCCTTACTCTAATAGTATGCCCATCATTGGTTACACCACTGTAAGAAGTCTCATCAGTATATGTTTCGAATGAATTAGATATCCCATCATCAGGTTGGTTTTTACTGTCTACCGAAGCAATAGTTAATTCAAAATTGATGGTATAGGTCCCTACAAACTCACCATTTTCAATAGTCAAAGAATACTTGCCAGACTGTTTGTTCCAGGCATCTACACCTTTTTGCAAAGCTTTTTTGTCTTTATCTTCAGCATAATAAACAGCCTTTATGGTTATAGTTTTACTATCCTTATCAATAACTGTTTCATAATCTTCCCCATTCGGATCCACTAACTTCACTGGATTATCCGCGCAGTAAACATATGGGCTCAGCGATGCATATTTGTCACTCATCGGGTCCACGCTCAGCCAGATGCTCAAATCGGAACTGTAATAGCGTGCGCCAAAATAGCTTAGGCCAGTTTCAACGTCCTTTTCTTTGGCGGAGAAGGTGTAAGAGGAGTTAGAAGTTAGAAGTTTGTAGTTAGCAGTTGAGGGGGATGGCGCGGGCATGGCGTGTCCGATGCAGGCCGTAGGTCTGCAGGGGTGTGTAGCATTGGGGCCGCACGAACAATATCGCACGCCGGAGGTGTGCGGGCAGCCATACCCGTCACACTCCGCGATTCTGCGCGGAATTTCCCTTGGCGGGACGGAGGGGCGATATGTCGGGGCTGGGGTGTGCATTGCAGGGCGAAAATAAGAAAATATTAGTAATCTGTCGCAGAATCTCCAAATAATACTATCTTAACAATTCTAATATCTTTGTAAGGAGGTGTAAAAAAGTCATGATTGTATAAATAAGTATTCTCGTTGAACTGCAGTGGCGTATAAAAATTGATTAGATTATGAGAAATTGTTTTTAAGTGATGAATCTGATTTTCGTTTGGAGTTTTTGATGAAAAATAAAATAAGCACTTGTCCGGTACCTTTTCACAATTGAGGGTGTTATAGAAAACCCTTTGTGTATTGGTGTTGGACTCCTTGTTCGTGTAGTGTGTCGTGCTATCGTTTTGTGCACCGAGATTCAACAACAACAACATGTTGGAGATTACGATATATAATGTGTTTCGCATAGTATGAACTGTTAATCAGGATGATTAGTCGAGTGTTAATTGTGCCTTAATTTCCGTAAAAATCTTTTAAATTCTTTCTTCGAAACAATCCGAAGGTGCTGCCCTATATGTATCAAGCCTTTCTTATACATAAAGTTCCCTTGATATGAATCAATATAAAGTCCGTAAGGAATACAACAGGACGTTATCTCATACGGATTAAGTCTTATCCAATTATTCTCTCGGTAGAAATACATTGTTCCTTTTTTGTCTGTTATCGAATCTAATGTGTTAGTTGTTTCAACAGTCAAATGAAATGTCCAACTGCTGTTGTTGTTGAATGTGTCAATTGACACTATATCTTTTGTGGTGATATATAATGTATCATTCTCTGTGATATATTTCATTACGGTGTCAGCATTGATTTGTATTGTCCCCGCGAATATCGTTGAAATAAGTATTAAAAAACTCATAATTCAGTTTCTCCTTCTTGTTTTTTTGTTATAATATCCCTTCCCCAGAGTGCCAGATCTGTCACAATTAGGACCATAGCCGTTTTCTGATTGCATTTTCGATGTAAGCATTATTGTAGGCCGTACATTCCAACCATTTTTTGTAAAGACATATTCGTTCCCACTTCTGTCTTCTCCCATATAAACAGCACCGTGCCCATTAGAGTCATTTGTCCCAAATCTAACAACTGTTTTCCCGACAGATGAAGTTTCTCGAGTGGCTGGTGTACATTTGTTACTCAGGGCATTGTCAAAGGCCTCGAGACTGTTTAAACAATAACCCACCCCAAATATATCTTCTGGTCCATCACCTTGAAGACTGTTGTTGTTAATCAAAGCAATAGAGGCCCCCCAACAATTGTAATTTTCTGTTATTTCGAAATCGGGGTCATTTTTTGCTTCTGTAATGGCATCTGTCATCAGTTGAAAAACACCTCCGTAAGATGTTGTAAGGTTTATTTTTCCATCCTGCATTTCTCCAAACATTTTCTGGATTTCCTCATCGCTATATGCTGGCCCCATAAACTTTTTAAAGGAGTTTATGTCGTCACCTTCCTCTTGCGTTACAATTATGTTATTATCATCATCCAACCCGGGAATCCACCGTCCATCTGGATCAGTGAGTTTCACGGGGTTGTCCGCGCAATAATTATAGGGAGACAAACTTGCATATTTGTCACTCATCGGGTCCACGCTCAACCAGATGCTCAAATCACTACTGTAATACCTTGAACCAAAATATGATAATCCCGTTTCCGTGTCGCGTTCTTTGGAGGAGAAGGAGTAAGAGGAGTTAGGAGTTAGAAGTTTGTAGTTAGCAGTTGAGGGGGATGGCGCGGGCATGGCGCGCTCGGTGCAGGCCGTAGGTCTGCAGGGGTT
>JAFZZT010000021.1 GCA_017615595.1 Bacteroidales bacterium | reverse complement strand
GTTTCTCATAGCCGTGTTGCCGCGCGATCTCACGCACTTGGTCTTTCGTGTAGTCACCTAAAGGGAATATCGTGCGACGCAGTTGTTCTTCACTCAGCATCCACAGAAAATAGGTCTGGTCTTTCTGGCTGTCGGCGGCGCGGCGCAGGTAGTAGTGACCGGTTCGTGTCTCGATCTGCGCATAATGGCCTGTCGCGATGAGGTCGCAGTGCATCTCGTCTGCCGCGTCCAACAACAGACCCCACTTGATGTGGGAGTTGCACAAGACACAAGGGTTGGGCGTGCGTCCCCGACGATACTCGTCCACAAAGTTGGCGATGACGTGCTCTTTGAAGGTCTCCCGGAAATCCAGAATGCGGTGCTCTATGCCCAAAGACTCAGCGAAGTGTTTGGCCTCCATGATGCTCTCCACCGAACAACAGCCCTTTTCGCGCGCAATGCATGATTCTTGCATGTGGTCGAAGGTGCGGAAGGTGACCCCGACCAGCTCATAACCCTGCTCGCGCAACAACAAGGCAGAGACACTGCTGTCAACGCCGCCACTCATCGCCATCAAGACTCGTTTGGACATGGGTATTTCTTTATAGGATACTTACATAAAAAAAAGAGAAAGACATATCGCTTTCTCTCTGCTGAGTCGGGGTGAGAAGACTCGAACTTCCGGCCTCTACGTCCCGAACGTAGCGCGCTACCAACTGCGCCACACCCCGTCTGTTTTGCGGGTGCAAAAATACACTTTTTTTTATTTGCTGTAATCTTTTTCAGATATAATTTTTTTTGTGACGGATGTTGTATTTTTTTTATTACTTTTGCAACCTATTCCTTTATTGGAAGAAATGTTTTTTACAATACTGATAATTAATAACATAAATAATATAAAGTATGAAAAAAATCACCGACAACACCTTTCTTGGTAAACTCACGTTGTTGTTAAACGTGGTTGTATTGGTATTATTCATTGTGTCAATACTTTCCCTGCTTAAGTTTGACAAGGTCAATGTGGGGGTTGTGAATGACCGCGATGCGTATGAGAAAGCATACGAGAATTTTGTCATGGCTCAACATCCTTTGAGACAGGACAGTGCCGAGGTCGCTTACTATTCTAACAAGTTGGATTCTTTGAAGACGAAAGCTGTGGCTAATACAAAAGACGAGAAGAAGTCTTTGGCCGAAATGATCACCATGACCACTGAAACATTGAAGGAGAAAACCAAGATCCAGAAAGAGCATGAGGATGCTTTGGTGGATGCTGAGGCAGCTTATGGTCCCCTGAAGGATGCTTGGGATGCTTCCAATGCGAATAGAGATTCCGCCAAAAAAGGCTTCTGGGTTCTCGCCTGCATCACCTTCTTGGTATTCCTCGTCAAGACCTTCTTCTTCGCCCGCTGGGATAGCAAGAACTTGAAGAATCTGCACAACATCTCTCCGTGGATGAAGGATGGCAACTCTGTCGCTTCTCCCTACATTGCATGGTTTGTGCCGATCATCAATCTGATTAAACCGCTCTCCATCTTCAAGGAGATCTGGGATGAAACCGACTACGCTTTGGAAAACAAGGAGATCGTCAAGGTTGATAAAGATAATGCCGTTGACAACAGCGGTATCTACATGGGCATCTGGTGGGCTCTGCTCCTGATCAGCTGCTGGCTTATGAACCTCATCCTCCTGTTCACCTTCTTCAAAGAGGGCGCCTTCTTCGTCAAGACCAACCACGCTACGATGGCTGTCGTGGCTATCGTGATCATGATCCTGGCTATGCTGTTTGAGACTATGCTGGTGCTCCAATACAACAAGAAGAACAAACTGTTGGTGGCTAACGAAGACAAATTCTAATAGCCGCTTTGACACGATATACAAAAGGAGAGGATGCGCGTCCTCTCCTTTTTTTATGTGCCTTCGAGCGTGAGATATGCTCGTTGCCGTTTCTTGATTAGGGTTGGCTTTGAGACCCTTTATTCGTACTGCTTGGCCATGTCGGGTTTCCCCATGTCGGTGTAGAGCAGACGAAGGTTCGTCCGGATGTTCTCATTGTCCGGGGCGATGCTGAGAGCCTTCAACAGACAGCGCTCGGCGTTGTTGAAATCGCGCTGGATGGCATAGATAATGCCCATGTTCTCCCAAGCACTGGCGTAGTCGGGGTCCATGGCCAACACTTTGTTGTAGTATTCAAGGGCTTTCGGGAAGTCTCCCAGACCTCTGCCCATGAGGTTGCCCATCACGTTGATGGCGACGATGTTGTTGGGATTCGCCTCCAACTCTTTGTTGAGCGCGTTTTGCACAATGGTCAGCTTGGTGATGGCTTCTTGTGTCCGACCTTCTACCCGGTCACGTTCCGCCTCAATAATCATATTGTTGTATTTGTCCAGCTCTGAGCCTTTGAGGGCCAGTTGTACCTTCGCCACGTTGTCTTTTGCCATTTGGTTGTCCGGATCTATGGCCGCAGCGTTCTTGTAGAACTGCAGGGATCCTTCCAGATTGTTGTCGAGGAACATAAGCTCGCCCATGAGCAGATGTGCGTTCAGTGCCGTCTTCTGCAACTCCAAGGCCTTGTATAGATAATCGTATGCCAACTTTTTGTCTCGTTCCTTGTGGCTTTGCTTCCAAAGCTGAAGATAGCTGCCTCCAGCCGAGATGTTGCACTTGATGCTCTTGTCGGAGGTCTTCACGTCTGTTGTAAACAATTTGATGTCGTCATGCCATACAAAGTTGCGCGTGAAGGTCTTGATGCTGTAGAACAGAGAGACGAGGGCTAACAAGCCGAGTCCGCCTTTCCGCACAGCATCGATCTTGTTGGTGAGCAGCCAATAGAAGAAGTATCCAAGCACCAGCGTGAATCCCAAAGAAGGGATGAAGACGAATCGCTCGTTCATCAGGGTGCCGAGATTGAACAACAGGTTGGAGGTGATGGAGAAGGTGATGACGAAGAAAAGGATGCCGAAAGAGATAAGGTCTTTCTTCTTTAACTTGATGACGGCATAAACCAACAAGGCCATCACAGCCAAAATGATCAACCAGTCCAGCGGATTGGCGAAGTTGGTGACCTCAATCTGGAACGGATAGTAGTCGTGGGTGAGCGGGTGGGGGAAGATGAGCAATTTGAGATACATGCCCCATGTGATGAGTACGGTGGCTATCTCCTCGGCTTTCGTGCTGTTGATAAACGGGTTGTTGAGGATGTTGTGCGTGCTGTCGCCAGGCATGATGCCGCCTAATACCATACTTCTGACGGCAATGAAAAAGGCACTGCCGATCAAGATGGGGATGAGCGTTACCACATAGTCGCTCTTACGCTTGGTATCCACGTTGTAATACCATAAGGCGAGCGGTATGACGGCTAAGAAGGTGACGGCATTCTCCTTGGAGAACAGGGCGAAGGTGATAGCCGCCAACGAGATGAGCAGGTACCACCATTGGTGCTTCTCGGAATACTTGAGCGAGCACCAGAGGGCGGTCATGGCCCCTAACATGGCAAAGATCTCGTCGCGACCCTTGACATTGGCCACTGCCTCTGTGTGGATAGGGTGCATGACGAACAAAATGGTGGCGAGGAAGGCCAGCGACTGATACCATTTCTTGCCCTCTAATTTTCCAAATAACATCACTAAGACTTGGTAGATGAGCAGACATAGCAAGGTGAAATAGATGACGTTCATGAGGTGGCTCACCACGGGTAGGATGGAGTGGTTGAAAAGCTCCTCGTGCTGCGGGTCATGCAGCGTGTGGAAGTCGTTGTAATCGCCAATCTCCTTTTTGATTTTCTGTCCAAAGAGCTGGAACTCAATCATGAAGGTCAGTTGCGACATGGGACGGTAACGTCCGCCGGCCACCAGGGAGCCTTCATTGCCGAAGTAGCCGTTGAAAGAGTCTTGGGTGAAGATGTAGCTGATCCCTTCCCATCCGCCTTGGATGACGGGTTTGCTCTCCATCAGCACCATGCGGTCGTCAAGGGCGTATTTCAGGGTTAGGGTGTTTCCGTAGCACAGTGCTACCAGGATAATGATGATGATTTTGTGTAGGCGACTATTTTTCATAGATAGCTTTCCTGATCTTGATTAATTTTTGAAGTAAGGGTTTGAGTTGGTCCAATGGGAGCATGTTGGCGCCGTCGGAGAGGGCCTCGGCGGGGTGGGGGTGTGTCTCCATGAAGAGTCCGTCGAAGCCGACTGCCACGCCTGCCTTGGCGATAGTCTCGATGAGGTCGGGGCGCCCGCCCGTGACGCCCGCTGACTGGTTGGGCTGCTGCAAAGAGTGGGTGCAGTCGAGCACCGCGGGGCACCGGTTCTCCTTCAGGGCCTTGATGCCGCGGAAGTCCACGATGAGGTCCTGGTAGCCGAAGGAGTTGCCGCGTTCGGTCACCATCACCTGGGCGTTGCCGGCGTCGCGCACCTTCTCCACCGCGAAGCGCATCGCCTCGGGGGAGAGGAACTGTCCCTTCTTGATGTTGATATAACGTCCGGTCTTGGCAGCGGCCACCAGCAAGTCGGTCTGGCGGCACAGGAACGCCGGGATCTGGAGCACGTCGGCCACTTCCGCCGCCCACGATGCTTCTTCGGCCGTGTGGATGTCCGTGACGATGGGCACATGGAGCTCGGCTTTGACCTTTGCCAGCACTGCCAATGCCTCTTGGTCGCCGATGCCGGTGAATGAGTGCAGGGAAGAGCGGTTGGCTTTGCGGTAGGAGGCCTTGAAGAGGAACGGGATCTCCAGTTCGGAACATATCGCCTTGATCTCCCGTGCGATGTGCAGGGTAATCTCCTCGCCTTCCACCACACAGGGCCCGGCAATGAGGAAGAAGTTTCCGTTGGCGGGCTCTATTATTTGGTTGATATCGGTGGTCATCTTGAAGTTTTATTAGTAAAAAAACAATTTATTTCTTGAAAATATCAGCGTGAGTACATGTATCCAAGAATAACAAAATCAATTCGTAATCAAATTGTTGCCATATTATCTGTAGTTTCGGACTGCAAAGATACACTTTTTTAGTGATGAGTGAACAGTGAGCGGAAATGTTTCGGGATGTTGTCGAAAATGTCTTCAAAGATATCATTTGCCCTGTTTTGCGTAACGATAGTGGCCGATGATCCGATAGCTG
>JAFZZT010000020.1 GCA_017615595.1 Bacteroidales bacterium | reverse complement strand
TTACTCTGACGTGACTGGCACCTGGACATGGTCCAACGGTTCTCACGCCAACAGCATCACGGTTCCTGCCGGTGTTTACACTGTGACGATGACGACTGCTGAGGGTTGCGAAATGACTTCCGAGCCGTTCGCAGTTGAGGCTCTTGGTACTCAATTGTTCGTGACTGCTAACCAAACCGCTATCTGCGAAGGCGAGCACGTTACGCTCTATGCTACTCAGAATGGTTGGGAAGGCAATGTTTCCTTCGCATGGGATGCTAATGCTGGCAACAGCACTGCTAACACTGTGGATGTTACTCCTACTCAAACCACTACATATCATGTTACCGCTACTGTCAACTCCACGAATGGTACTTGTACCGCTGTCGGCGAGATTACGATCATTGTAACTCCTCGTCCTGCTCAAGTTGTGGTTACCGCCACTACTCCTGCTACCATTTGCGAAGGCGACCAGGTGACCATGCATGCTTCCGGCAATGCAACCGCTTACATTTGGTACCAGAATGGTGTTGAGATTCCTGGTGAGAACCAAGCTGATCTGACCGTCAACTTCTACAACGAGGGCGTTTACTACTTCGCTGCTAGAGCTATCAACGAGGAAGGTTGTGTTTCCGCTCTTGCTTCTGAGCCGCTTACCGTTACTGTCAACTCTGCTCCTGAGTCTGTCGAGATTACAGGTCAGTTCGTGATTTGTGACGGTGGTTCTACCACGCTGTACGCTAACGTTACTCCTAACGTTGCCGCTACATACGTATGGTACAAAGACGGTGTTGTGATCCCGGGTGAGACCAACAGCTATCTCGTAGTTACCGAGGCTGGTTCTTACAGAGTGGATGCTACCACCAACAACTGTACCACCTCTTCTCCTGCCGTTGTCGTGACTGTTGAACAAGCTCCTCAATTGCAGCTTACCGCTACTGACACCACCATCTGCCAGTTCGGTACTACTGTCATCACGGCTGAAGCTACTGGTTATAACAATGATAATGTAATCTTCACATGGTCTAACGGTTATGTTGGTTCTGCTTACACCTTCACTCCGAGCCTCGCTGGTGACTACACCTTCTCTGTCACCGCTTCTCAGGCTACTTCCGGTTGTGTTGCTACTGACCAAATCACCATCCATGTGTCTGCTACTCCTAAGACTCCTGTCATCGACATCAACTACACCGAGATTTGCGACGGTGGTCAAGTTGTCTTGACTGTCACCAACGATTACTCTTCCTATGGTACTCCTGTTTACACTTGGTATCGCAATGGTCAAGTAATCCCGGGTGCTAATTTGGCTACTTTGACTGATTCTCCGTTGGCTGTCGATGGTGATCTTACGACTTATACCTATAACGCTACTGTAACGTTTGCTTCTTCTGGTTGTACCTCTGCAAATTCTGCTAATACTGTGGTTACGGTTGTTCCTACTCCTGTTGTAGCTGTTTCCGTAACGGGTAACACCACGATTTGCGAAGGCGGTTCTACCACTTTGAATGCTAATGTTACTCCTGCTACCGTTCCTTATACCTATCAATGGTATGTTGACAATGTTATGATTCCTGGCGCTACCAACGCTTCCCTGACAGTTTCTCCTGCAGCTCGTGAGACCGCTTACAACTACCATGTGGTTATCACCGCAGCTCCTGGCTGTATCGTAACCTCTGCTGTTACCGCTATCACGGTTGTTGCTGATCCTGTTGTGGTTGCTTCTGTTGACAATGCTATCACCTGTGTTGGTGGTACTGCTACCTTCACCGCTACTGTTGACGGTGGTATTGCAAATGTTAACGGTTTGAATGGTTACACCTACGCTTGGTACAGCAACTTCTCCAGCACTGAGCCTATCGCCACCACGCCTTCTTACACCACTACTGGCACTGAGGCTGCTGACGCTTACTCTTACTGGGTTGTTGTTACCTCTCCTTACGGTTGTCAGACCACGTCTAATGTTGTTAACTACACGGTTGTTGCTGATCCTACTGTTACCGTTGCTGTTGCTCAAGGTTATCCTACCACGGTTTGCACCGGCGGTGTGACCACTTTGATTGCTAACGTGACCGGTGGTTATGGTGATGCTTCTTATCAATGGTACAGAAATGGTATCCAGCTGTATGGCGAAACCAATCCTACTCTTGTAACCGATCCGATCATCTACAACGAGACTGCTGAATACACTGTCGTGGTTTCTCAGACGGGTGTTGGTTGTGAGGGTGTTTCCGCCGCTTACAATGTGGACGTAGTTCCTTCTTACACTGTTGACGTTAACGGTTACGACAACGTATGCGTTGGTGGTACCGTCACGATGACTGCTCAGGTTAACGGTGTCATCGCTGGTGATGTCTTGACCTATCAATGGTACACCATCAACAATGGTACTCAAACCGCTATCTACGGTGCCAATACTCCTCAATACACAACCTCTCCGTTGTTGATTGCAGGTGCATACGAATACTTCGTGGTTGTGACCAGCTCCATCTCTGGATGCTCTGTGACACAATCCTACTCTGTGAATGCTAACGTGGTTGCCGATCCTACCGTTCAAATCGTGGCCAATGGTGCTGCTGTGATCTGTGACGGTGGTAACATTACCTTGAACGCTATCGTGAATGGTGGTGTTAACGACGGTGGTTATGTTTACACTTGGAACTGGTTCGGTGCTGGTTCTGGCACTGCTACTACCACCACTGGTTCTTACGTTCCTCAGTTGGCTGCCAACGATCCTGCTAACCCGTATTACTTCACCGTTTCCATCGCACGTCCTGACAACAGCGGTTGTGCTTCTACCTCCGATGCATTCCAGGTTAACGTCTTGGCTGCTCCGAGCGCACAAATCACTGCTGACCACGCTTACGTATGCGCTGGCGGTGATGTAACCTTCACTGCTAACGTTGCTGAGTCTGGCAATACTTACAACTATGTATGGACTATCAATGGTGAAACTCAAGCTACCAATTCCAACACCATCACTACTTCTCTGCCGACTGCCGGTACGATTAATGCAAGTGTGGTTGTTTCCAACACCAACTCCAGCGTCTCCTGCTCTTCTACAGCTACGCTCGCAGTTCCTGTTGTGGTTGTGGCCGATCCTGTTGTGACAATCTCTGCTAACCATCTGACCATGTGTGCCGGTGGTACCACGACCTTGTCTGTACAGAACATCTCTGCTGATTCCAACATTCCTGCTGATTACAGCTATCAATGGGCTATCAACGGCATCGAGATCGATGGCGCTATCAACAGCACCTTCGTACAACCGTTGAACAATGCTGGTACTTATATCTATACCTTGAAAGTTACGAACAACAGCGGTCTCGGTTGTGCTTCCGCATGGTCCGCTCCTGTGACCGTCCAAGTTGCTGAGCAACCTGTCGTGACTTTGAACTCTGACTTCGGTTTGGATATCTGCGAAGGCGGTTCCATCACCCTCACCGGTACTGTCACCAACTATGGTAACACTGTCAATGGTGTCCTTAACAACACCATCTATGGCCCGATGACCTTCAGCTGGACCTCCAATGGTACTCCTGCTCAGGTGAACACCAACGTAACCAGCGCTCAGAACCAGATCACTGAGACTCTGAACACGGTTGGTAACTACAACTATCAAGTGGTTGTTACTCCTTCTGGTTATGCTTGTCAACCTGCCGTTTCCAATATTGAGACTGTCAATGTTGTCAACTCTCCTTCTTGGACCGACATCCATGTACTCTATCCTGATGTATGTGTGAACAGCGTTGTTTACCTCGATGCTGATATCCAAGGTGGTGTTATGGACCACGTTGGTAGCACCAATGGTCAAATCCAGTGGACTGTTACTTTCAATGGTGTAACCTCCAACGTTTCCGGTGGTGTCGGCGGTACTTCCTATGACCTCCCGACCGTTGCTGGTGACTACATCTACACTCCGACTTGGATTGGTAACATCGGTAGTGGTTGTGCCTTCACGAACACTGCTGAGGCTCAGACCTTCGTGACCGTCCACGAGTTGCCGACTGCTTCCTTCGATTCTAGCAGCTACAACCAGACGATCTGCGCTAACGTTTCTGACGCTTCTGCCGCTCTCGTGATCAACTTCACAGGTACTGCTCCGTTCACCTTCCAATTGCAAGATCTTGAGACGGGTATCATTCTTCCTGCTCAGGTATCTGGTACTAATACCTACACTGTACATGTTGCTCCTGGTCATACTACTCAATATAGAATCATCATGGTTTCTGACCAATATTGTGAGAATGGCCTCCTCGACAACGCCGACGCTATCATCACTGTTAATGTCAACGATATCCAGTTCGATCAGACAATGTTCGTCTCTGGTTGTGACGATGCTGGTATGGTTTCCATCCACTTCAACATGATCTCTGGTACTCCTGATGCTAACTTCGTAGTAACCTACGCTAACGGTGATTCCTACACTGGCGCAATCGACAATAACACCGCTACATTCCCTGCACCTGCTGCTCCTGGTGATTATCCTGCAGTATTCTCTGTGGATGGATGTAACTATGACATTGTTGTGAGAGTCCTTGTTGGTGACTACGGCTTCGGTGGCACGCTGCCTATTATGGACATTCGTTGGAATGACGTTGTTGTGGTTAACAACAATCCTGAGACCAACGGTGGTCATACCTTCGTAGGCTTCCAGTGGTACAAGAATGGTATTCTGATCCCGGGTGCTATCTACTCTAACTATCAAGAGAAGGGTGGTCTCAATGGATTCTACTCTGTAGAGTTGATTGAACAAGCTGAGGACGGTTCTATGGTTACCTATATGACCTGTCAAACCTACTTCTCCGCTGCCTCCTCTGTTAGAGCTTATCCTGTTCCCGCCAACATTAATCAAGAAATTACTATTGAACTTGATTTAAGTGCTGAAGAATTGGAGGGTGCTGTTCTTGATATCTACAACGTAACTGGTTCCTTGATTAGCCACGTTTCTAACCTCGAGCCGATTACTAAGATTTCTGGATTCCACGCTCAAGGCACTTACTTCGGACGTATCTTAACCGGTACTAATGAAATCAAGACTGTTAAATTCGTAATCGTAAAATAATGTGAAGTTCGACCGGTGGTAGCCAACCGGCTGCCACCGACCGACTTTCTAAACTTAATATTGATAAAATAAAAAAAGTATATTATGAAAAAGAATTTATTAGCAATCAGTCTTATTTTCGCCATGTGTTGTACCGCATTCGCCCAAGAGGTGCAAACCGAAAATGAAACTGTAAATTCGGACAACGTTGAAGTTTCTACCTTCTGCCCTCATCATATCAATATCCATTTTGGTGAGGCGTTTACCAACAACATTTATCATAGAATCAAAGAACTTGGTTTCAACCAGTATTATTCCTTGAGCTCTATGCTCGATGTTGACTACGCTTACTTCTTCAATGAGCACTGGGGCTTGAGCTTGGGTGTCGGTGTAAACCGTATAGGTGCCAAAGCCTCCATTTCTAGAAGTGGTGTTATTCGGGATTATGATGTTGCTAATGACGAGGAATTCGATCAACCGGTAACTTACGATCCTAACTATGATCTTTACTATGATGCACGCGGTCTTCGCGAGAAACAAGTAATCTGGGCTGTTGAAGTTCCTTTGAAAGCTCATTTTGACTGGCGTTTCGATGGTCGCAATGGTATCTACGCTGCCTTAGGTGTTCAAGGTTATTTCCCGTTCAAGGCTTTCAATAAATACAATGGCCAAGGTCACATCACGACCTCCGGTTATGAGGCTTTGTTCAACCAATGGTATACCGTCCACGAAGAAGAGGGCGTTACCAAGATGGATAACCACTTTGGTACTTATACCTATAACGGCCGTGGTAAAGATGTTAAGATGAGATGCTCTGTCGACGTGTTGGCTGACTTCGGTGGCGTGTTCGCTATCAGCCGTATCGCTGACTTCTACATCGGTGCTTATGCTAAGTATGGCTTCTTGGATATTCTTCCGAAGAACAAGACTACCTTCATCGGCAGATCTGACAATGCTGTCGCTACCGTTAATGGTACCCTCGGTTCCAACATCCTCACCGAAGCTAAAGAAGCTGGTATCTGCAAACGCGACAAATGGACTCTGCTCCAAGTCGGTGTGAAGGCCGGTTTCCACATCAAAGCTTGCGCCACTCCTCAAGAGAAATCCAAAAAACAACTCGAGAAGGAAATCTTGGATGAGCTCAAAAAGAAAGCTAATGAGCCTATCATTATTAAACAAGATCCTCAATACATCTATATTGTTCCTATTTGCGATCAATTAGGTGATGACGATGATACATTCTCACCGGAAGAGAAACGTGCCGTCAAGGCCCTTTCCGACGAATTGTCCAAGACCAAGATCTTATTCGACCTTGACAAGGATATTCCGAAGATCGCCGATGAAAATGATAACATCAACAAGTGTGTTGCTATCTTGAAGTCTAATCCTGGCCTCAAACTCATCGTTGAAGGTTACACCTGCGACCTGGGTACTGAGGAGCACAACCGCGACCTTGCTCAAAGACGTGCTAACAAGGTTAGAGACCTCTTCATCCAGAAGGGCGTTAATCCTGCTCAGATAGAAACCGCATCCTATACGGTTAACGATCCTCAGAATGCTCAGAACATTCAGGATTCTCGCCGTGAGGAACACAGAGCTGCTATCTTTAGAATCGTCAAAAGATAATTATTACTATTCTCTTGGAAAGGAAGGAGATCATCTTCATTGATGGTCTCCTTTTTTTTATGCTGCTTGTCCATCTTTTAGTTTTTTCTCTTGTTTTCAAAACTAATTTGTATTTTTGCATCCTTATCCATCTCAAATGAAGCGAACACTTTTGTTCATTTTGATCTTCTCTCTATGGTCTGTGATGTTGGCCAAGTCTCCAGATTCTCTCGCGGTGGGGAATCTCGAGTTCGTTCCCAACCACGGTCAGTTTGATGATGCGGTCTTGTTTCAGGCCAAATTGCACTATGGCACCTTCTTTGCCGAAACAGACGGGTTCACTATCGCGATGGTTGATCCGACTCAGTTTGACGCCATGCGTGATGCTAAAGTGCATGGGCGGCCTTTTAGTACTGAGTTGGATGCATCTGCCTACAAGGTCTCTTTTGTCAACGCCTCCCCAGATGTCACCGTTGACGGAGTCCACCCCTTTGATCATTACTACAATTATTTCACGCACCGAGATCCAAAGCGATGGGCGTCAGGGATTCATCCTTGTGCGGAACTACGTTACTCCAACCTCTATCCAGGAATTGATGCCCGTCTTTTCCAGCAAGATGGTTGTCTCAAATATGAATTTTACATCGCACCGCATTCCTCTCCAACACCTATTGTTATGCAATATGACGGGGTGAAGTCTGTCATGCTCCGTGACGGGAACCTCTTGCTACATAATCATCTTTCCCAAATTATCGAGCTGGCGCCTGTCGCCTACCAAATCATCCATGGTGACACGGCCTTTGTGGATTGTCGTTATGTCTTGAAAGGGAATAGGGTCTCTTTTGCGTTAGGCGCCTTTGACGAGGATTTTGCCCTCGTGGTTGACCCCACGGTCGTTTTTTCCTCTTTTTCCGGTTCTACGGCCGATAATTGGGGTTATACGGCCACCTACGATTCCGATGATCATCTCTACGGCGGTGGCATTGTCTTTGGTGTAGGCTATCCGGTCACGATCGGTGCTTACCAAGTCAACTTTTGTGCCTCTGGTGCTGGGTATGTGGATGTCGGTATCACCAAGTTTTCCATCACCGGTTCATTGCTCTTTTATTCTACCTATTTGGGAGGTTCTTATCTTGATATTCCCCACAGTCTTCATGTCAACGATATAGACGAGCTTTATATCTTTGGGACCACGGGCTCACCGGATTTTCCTGTTACGCCGTCCGCGTTTGACACCTCTTTTAACGGTGGGCCCGGCGTTACGCTTTCCACGTCTTTGAATTTTCCTTTGGGAGCGGATATCTTTGTGGCCAAACTCAGTACGGATGGCACGCAGTTGTTGGCATCCACCTTTGTGGGCGGTTCTGCTTCTGACGGATTGAACACTGCACCGGTTCTTCGGGTGAACTATGCGGACGATAATCGTGGGGAGATTATCGTGGACGAGAATAGCGATGTGTATGTGGTCTCTTCCACCCGATCGGATGATTTCCCTGTCACGGCCAATGCCTTCCTGCACTCGTTGCAGGGCCAACAGGATGCCTGTGTGTTCAAAATGAACCAGAGCCTATCCCAGATGGTCTGGAGTACCTTTTTGGGTGGTAGTGTGAATGATGCCGGCTATAGCATGATGCTTTGTGATGACAAGACGTTGTATGTGACTGGCGGCACGCATTCTCAGAATTTCCCTGTTTCGGCCAATGCGTACCAGACTTCCCATCATGGTGGTGGAGATGGTTTCGTGACGCACCTCTCGGCCAATGGAAGTCAGATGCTCCATTCCACCTATCTGGGGACGAACAGCTATGACCAGTGTTATCTCATCAAAGGTGATAAATTTGACTTTCCGTATGTCTTCGGTCAGACGGAAGCGGGTGGCAGCAGCTGGATTTACAATGCTGGATATTACACGAGTGGGGGAGGGCAGTTCCTGGCCAAATTGAATCCTGCGCTGGATGGTCTTCAGTGGTCCACCGCCTTTGGGACGGGCAATGGTGGTCCGGACATCTCCCCGACTGCCTTGTCGGTGGACTACTGCAATCATATCTACATGTCTGGCTGGGGTTCTTACTCCCTGAATGGTTTTGGCGGCACTTCCGGCTTGCCCATCACCAGTGATGCTTTTCAGTTGACCACAGACGGCTCCGACTATTACTTTATCTGTCTGGACAATAACGCCTCAGCGCTTGTCTATGGCAGCTTCTTTGGGGGCGACAATGTGCACGAACATGTGGATGGTGGCACGAGCCGTTTCAACCGCAAGGGCTGCATCTATCAGGCCGTGTGCGCTGGATGTGGTGGTCAGAGTACCTTCCCGACCACGCCAGGCGCCTGGTCTCAGACCAACAATAGCAGCAATTGCAACCTCGGCGTCATCAAGATGGACTTCGGGATGCCCGTGGTGGTGGCTGACTTTACGATACCCCATGTGCTGTGCGGTCCCGACACACTTCATTTCATCAACCATTCCCAGACCATCGGCAGCAACACTACCTACTTCTGGGATTTTGGAGACGGCACGACCTCCAGCCAGCCCGAGCCTTCCCATTATTACAGCCAGTCGGGTTCCTACACCATCACCCTTATCGTGCATGACAACAGCAGCTGCAATATCTCCGACACGCTGACGCGCACGTTCCAGGTGCTCTCCAACAGTACCACGCAATTGCCACCCGTCACCACCTGCGAGGGTGAGTCTCAGCAGATAGGCCTCCCGCCCGCCACGGATGTCAACTACCATTGGACCGTCACCCAGTCGATGAGCGATCCCACCATATCCAATCCTATCGTAAATCCTGACAGCTCCATGCTCTATATGCTCATCGCGCAGACGGGCAACTGTTCTGATACGCTATACCAGTGGGTCTATGTTAACACTTTCGACCTGGCCTATAGCGATTTGAATGTCTGTTGCGAAGATAGCTCTTTGGTTTTGTCCATAGACTACGATCACAACAGTTCGCATCCTATCTTGGTTTCTTGGTCCGACACCCCCGATTTTTCCCATATCCTCGCGCAGCATGTGGACAGTTTGCAGGTGACTCCGGATCATCCCATGACCTACTATGTGCGTCTCTCCGATGGCGAGTGTGAGGTGATACGCCCTATGAGTGTGATCATATCCACCATCGCCCTGACCGAGGAGCCGAACTTCGTGATTTGTTTTGAAGATGGCATCACTTTGGAGATGCCCGTGAGTGGTGCGGACAGCTACACCTATCAATGGCATTTCGATGATGGTTCGCAGTCGTCTTCTGCGACCCCGTATGTTGCTATCCAACACTCGACCGGCTATTCCGTGACTCTTACCAACAACTATGGTTGTCAAAAGGTGTTTGAGGGAGTCGTGATTCGCCGAGAAGGCACCTTTGAGTTCCCTATTGACGCCTGGTGTAATCCCTGTTCTGTGTGGGCCGGCACCCCCGCGGCCGTGTTCGCCACCCAATATGGCTCCGATTACACCTATCAATGGACTCCTGCAGATGGGCTCGCCACCCCGGACTCGTCTGCTACCGCTGTCAATATCTTGAACACCACCACCTTTACGGTGCAGGTGACCGATACCTTCGGCTGTGTGAAGGAAGATACCGTTACCATCCATGTCGAACATGTGACCTGTGACGATCCATACGTCTTTGTCCCGAATCTCTTCACCCCCAATGGAGACGGGCAGAACGACATCCTCTATGTCCGTAGTGTCATATTGGAAAACTTCTATTTTGCCGTTTACAGCCGCTGGGGCGAAAAGGTCTTTGAGACCACCTCGCTGCAGGAGGGTTGGGACGGGACCTTCAAAGGGAAACAATGCCAGCAAGGGGTCTATGACTATTATCTGAAAGGTACTTGTTTTGACGGTCAGGAATTATTAATGAAAGGCAATGTGACGCTAGTCAGGTAGTTTGTTTACGCATATTGTTGAAAAAGAGCTATTTAAAATCTTTTGTAAGGTGGAATAAATCTCAAAAAAAAGACTACTTTTGCGCCGTTTTTCAAAAGGGTAATCATTACATGCAATCTGCTGAAAATCAAGAACGAAAGTCGTTGTGGGGGTCATGGAAAAATTTCAAAATCCGGACTCGTCTTTTCATAGTGGCCATGATGCTGTTCGCCATTGCGGGCGCAGCGATTCTGGGTGCTTGGGGTGTGTATAAGCTTGGTTTGACCAACGACAGAGGAGCGGTGGATGATAACAACCGCTATTTGGCCAACTATAAGCAGCATTCTATGGGGGATTCCTTGGATGTCAAGCAAAATGACTTGAAAAACTATCTGCAGATTGCGGCTTTAAGCAAGTTCTATCCCAGCAATGCGGAGAAAATCCTGATGGCCAAGAACAGTTCGGAACGAGCCGATGCGGCCGACAGGATGCTCTATGCTGCCAAGATGTATTTGTCGGAGACAGACAAGGGTGCTCAGTATGACAAGATGTGCCAGGAGCTGATGCAGGTCTATGACCGCTATGCCGTCACGCAAGACCGGGAGAACTTGATCCCGTGGATGAATGACTCCGCTTGGCCTGTCTTGAAACAAGCCATTTTGAAAGACAAGGATGCTATCTTGGATGCCGCTCGTATCACTGGCGTGGAGCCCCGTCTCATCGTGGGTTGCCTCGTGGGCGAGCAGATTCGTCTTTTCAATAGCAAACGAGAGATGTACAAACGCTATCTCGGGCCTGTGAAGGTGCTCAGCGTGCAGTCTCAGTTCTCTTTCGGTGTGACGGGTGTGAAAGACTATACGGCTATGTTGGTGGAGAAACACCTGACCGACACAGCCAGTCCCTATTACATGGGCAAGGCATACGAGCATATCCTCGATTTTGAGACGGCCGACCATGCCACAGAGCGTTACAACCGTCTGGTGAACTACCGTAACCATCTCTTTTCCTACATCTATACTGGCTGTATCCTGCACCAGACCATGTTGCAGTGGAAGCGAGCCGGTTACGACATATCCGATCGTCCCGACATCCTTTTCACGCTTTTCAATCTCGGTTTTGAAGTCTCCAAGCCCAAGGAGAACCCCCAATGTGGCGGATCCCGTATCAGAGTGGGGGACCGGGAATACACTTTCGGCGTGATTGGCAGCGATTTTTATTTTTCCGGCGAGTTGACAGATGAGTTCCCCATCCAGCAAAAATCCTTTGCCGATGTATAGGGTGGAGTTGTTGATACCTGCCAAGGATATGGCGACCGGTATGGAGGCCATCAATCATGGTGCCGATGCGGTATATATCGGGGCTCCGAAGTTCGGTGCGCGTCAGGCGGCGGGCAACAGCCTGCAGGATATCGAACAGCTGGTCCGTTATAGCCATCTCTACGGGGCTAAGGTACACGTCACCCTCAACACTTTGCTGTTTGATGACGAGCTGGAGGATGCTCGCCGCATGGCGTGGAGTCTGTATGAGATGGGGGTGGATGCGTTGATTATCCAGGACTTGGGCTTGCTCAACATAGACATGCCCCCGGTGGCGTTGCATGCCAGCACGCAGTGCCATAATGCCTCGGTGGAACGGGTGCAGTTCTTGGAGAAGCTGGGTCTTCAGCGCGCTATCCTGGCCCGCGAGCTGGACCTGGAGACCATCCGGCAAATACGTCAACAGACCAAGATAGAGTTGGAGACCTTCGTGCATGGCGCCTTGTGTGTCTCCTACAGCGGACAGTGCTATATGAGCTGCTGCGCCACGGGGCGCAGTGGCAACCGCGGTGCCTGCGCCCAGCTCTGCCGCTATCGTTACGACCTTACCGATGCCAATGGAAAGAAGGTCGCCTCTTCCCAGTACCTGCTGTCGTTGCGCGATATGAACCGTAGCGCCTCTATCGCCGACCTGCTCAATGCCGGGGTCTGTTCCCTCAAGGTGGAAGGTCGCCTCAAGGATGTCTCCTATGTCAAGAATATCACCTCCTATTACCGCCAACGGATAGATGCCGTGTTGGAAGGCATGCCGGACTGTCGCCCTTCAGGGAGCGGACATTGTTACTATTTCTTCACGCCAAACCCCAATAAGACATTCAACAGGGGCTATACCGACTATTTCATTCAGGGAGAGCGGAAGAAGATGGCCACGCTGCTGACGCCCAAGGCCATGGGGGAGCGGTTAGGCACGCTGCGGCAAGATACCCGCGGTAATCTGTTCTATGAGGGCTCTGCCATTATCGTGAATGGTGATGGGCTCTGCTTTATCAATCAGGAGAATACGCTGGAAGGATTTCAGGTTAACCGGGTTGACGGGGCGAAGATAACCCCGCACAAGCCGGTGTCCGCTTTCCGACAGGTGGAGATATTCCGCAATCAGGATAAGCAGTTCGAGACCATTTTGGCGGGGAAGACGGCCGAGCGTAGAGTCTGGGTCGATTGGGACCTCGAGGCGAATGCGCAGGGCTTTTCCCTGACGGCCACGGACGAAGATGGTTGTACGGTGAAGCAGTCGATGGACATAACGCTGCAAGCTGCCCAAAAACCCGAGATGGCAGCCCAGCAGTTGCAAACCGCCCTGTCCAAGTTGGGCAACACTTCTTTCGAGGCTCGCTCGGTGAAGGTGTGCGACCAGTTCTTCATCCCCACATCCACACTGAATATTTTGAAAAAACAGGTCGTGGAGCAGTTGGAGGAGGAGCGTGTCCGTCATTTCTACCCACAGGAGGTGGCTCGCCAAGCGCATCCCGAACCTTTGTTTGACGAGGTCTCCTACAAGGCCAATGTCGTGAACGCCGCCCACCGGAAACTCTATGCCGATTTTGGCGCCAGTAAGGTAGAGGAGGGGCTCGACCAGAGTCGCGACTTCAAAGGCAAAGAGCTGATGGTCTGCAAATACTGTATCCGCTATGAGCTGGGTCTGTGCAGTCGCCAGCCCGAAGGGCGCAAGGTGCACCTGCCTTGGTATCTTTCAGACGGTACACACCGCTATCGGCTGGAGTTCGACTGCGCCCGCTGCCAGATGAAGGTGCTGGGCTGTTGATTGGTGGCTGTCCCGTATTTTTTGTATCTTTGCATCCTTTTATGAAATAATAGAAACTATGAGCCGAGGATTTGTGAAAGAGGGCGACCAAGAGGAGGTCCCGATGCTGACCCCGCGCGCGTACCTGCCCGCCGGCGTGGAGAACTTTGTGACTTCCACGGGCATGCAGGCCCTGAAGGATGAGCGTGAGGCTTTGCTGACGGAGCGCAAACAATATGAGGGTGTCGATAACAACGATGCCCGCGTCAACAATAACTACCTGACAGCCAAGTTGCAACAACTGGAGGAGCGCATCCGCACCGCCCGCGTCTTGGATTATGACCCCCAACGGCAACACGATGTGGCCTTCGGCGCGGTCATCCAGTACAAAAACCTCAACAATGGCCAGGTCGCGGAGTACCGCATCGTGGGCGTGGACGAGGCCAACATCATGCAAGGCAGGATATCCTTTATCTCACCGCTGAGCAAAGTGCTGATGAACAAGAAGGTGGGGGATGTCGTCACCTTCAACACCCCGAATGGAGAGGTGAAAATGGAGATTTTGTCAATCCAATAGCTAAAGATGATGGAAGAACTGTTGCATAAAGACCATCTGCAGAAAGAGGACATAGTCCGGCTGCTCTCCGCCACCGGCGAGGAGATGCGCCAGCTTTTTGCCCGCGCCCTGGAGGTCAAGCTGCAATATCTGGACAACAAAGTGCATCTGCGCGGACTGATTGAGTACAGCAACCGTTGTCGCAAGTCGTGCCTCTACTGCGGCGTGCGCGGCCCGAACGACAAGGTCCACCGCTATACGCTGACAGACGAGGAGGTGCTCGACTGCGCCCGCCAGGCCATGGAGCTGCGCTATGGCTCCATCGCCATCCAAAGCGGCGAGCGAAGCGACAAGGCCTTTACCGATAAAATCACGGAGCTGGTCAGGGAGATCAAACGGCTCAGCGATGGGAAATTAGGCATCACGCTTTCGCTGGGAGAGCAGACCGAGGAGGTCTATCGCCAGTGGTTCGAGGCGGGCGCCCACCGCTATCTGCTCCGCATCGAGGCTTCCAACGAGGCGCTCTACTACAAAATCCATCCCCATGATGACCGCCACGACTTCCAACGGCGCCTGTCGTGTATCGACTCCCTTCTAAAACTGGGTTACCAGACGGGCACTGGTGTGATGGTGGGCCTGCCCTTTCAGACGGTAGAGGACTTGGCTGATGACCTGCTCTTCTTCCGACGCAAAGACGTGGCGATGGTCGGCATGGGACCCTTCATCCCGCACCAGGACACGCCGTTGTATGCTTATGCCGACCAGATACCCTCCGACGAGGAACGGTTGAATATGACGTTGAAGATGATTGCTGTCCTGCGGCTGATGCTGCCTGAAATCAATATGGTGGCGGCCACCGCTGACCAGACCTTGGATCCGATGGGTCGCGAGAAGGCCATTATGGTGGGCGCCAACGTCATCATGCCCAACCTGACCCCTACGGGCCATCGGGAGGATTATCTCATCTATCCCGACAAGGCCTGTGTGGGCGACAAACCGGAAGAGTGCCAGAGCTGTCTTGACATTCGCATGCACGCTATCCAGCATGAGATCTTATATGATGCTTGGGGCGACTCTTTAGCCTTCACGAAGAGACATGCCCCTACCGTTTCTGATTAAGTAAGCGTTTGGCGTATGCTTTGGATTGCGGATCTCCGTATTTAACGATTTTCTTGAGATATTTTTTCTCGTTAGCGTAATCTTGCAGGTTGTAGTAGGTGTCGGCTAGATTTGAGAGGACGATAACGTCCTTGGGAGCGACCTTCTCCGCTTTCTTTAACCATATCAATGCGTTGTTCAGATTACCCGCTGCGTTATACGTCACGGCCATAATGTTCATGCTGAAGATGTCTTTTGGATACAGCTCCAGCATGTGCGTGGCGATGTCTCTCATGTAGCCAAGCAGCACCGCATCTTGCATTTTGGATTCTTCCTTCAGTTTACACTGGTCGAAGAGGTCCTTTTCATATTCTAGAATGCTGTATATCAAGATAGTGTCGGCGGGTTCGGTGTTGTCGGGGAAGACCCATTGCTTGTTGTTTACTTTGGTGCGCTCAATCACTTGCAGGATCTCGTCCGTGTAGCCTTGCCAGTCTTTGAGTTTGCCGAGCACATGGATCTTGCCGAAGCGCATGTCGAGGCGGTCAGGATATCGTTCAATTCCTTTGTTGATAGCTGTGAGACCCGAATCCGCTGTGGGACGGTCATAACGTTCAATGCCATAGATGTATCCTGACACGGCTCCAGTGCTGTCTTTTAGGGTGTACCATATGGTGATGCCCTCATCATCTGGCAATTCTACCGACATATTGATAGGACCTTCTGATCTGTCTGAAATATGGAAATAGTAGTTGAACTCCGCGATATAGCGATCGGGGCTCACGTCGTCAGAGGCTTGGATCTGCCGAATGAGGGTGGTCATCTGGGCAGTGTCGTCATTCTGGATGGCCTTGTTGAACTGGTCGTAGATGGTCTGGCCGAAAGCCACGCCCCACAGCATCAGCGCGGTGAGGGCGATTTTGGTGATCGTGTTCATTGTCTTGATTTTTGGGGCGAAGATACATTTTTTTATTAAGATATTAAATGATGAAACTATTAAATTATGGAGTTGGGAGAAAAGATCTGCGTAAATCTGCGTAATCTGTGTAAGAAAAAGACGCCATGAGGATTTAAGAAACTAAGAAGCCTAAGGCTAAAAAAAAAGTGAGGTGGAGTCCATGACTGCACCTCACTTGCGGGATTGCTAAAAATCAGTGATTAGTTGTTCTTGATGGCTGCCTGTGCTGCTGCTACGCGGGCCACGGGAACGCGGAACGGGGAGCAGGAGACGTAGGTCATGCCGGCCTTGTAGAAGAACTCTACGGAGGCGGGGTCGCCACCATGTTCGCCACAGACACCGCACTTCAGGTTCTCGCGGGTGCTGCGACCACGCTCCACACCTAACTTCACCAATTGGCCAACACCCTCTTGATCCAGCGTGTTGAACGGGTCGGCGGGGATGATGCCTTGCTCGGTGTAGGTCTTGACGATCTTGTTGACATCGTCTCGGGAGAATCCGAAGGTCATCTGGGTAAGGTCGTTGGTGCCGAAGGAGAAGAACTGGGCCACGCTGGCGATCTTGTCGGCCACGAGGGTGGCACGCGGGATCTCGATCATAGTGCCATAGAGGTAGTCGATCTTCACACCTTCTTTTTCTTCCACTTCCTTCTGGACGCGGTCGGCGATGGCCTTCTGGTTCTGCAGCTCCTTGACGTTGATGGTCAGCGGGACCATGATCTCCAGATGCGGGTCTTTGTTAGCTTTCATCAGCTCAGCGGTGGCTTGGAAGAGGGCGCGGAACTGAGTCTCGGTGATCTCGGGATACACGATGCCAAGGCGCACGCCACGCAGACCCATCATCGGGTTCATCTCGTGTAATGCATCGATGCGCTTCTTGATCTCCTCAAAGGTGAGGCCGTAATGAGCGGCGGCTTCACGTTGTTTGTCTTCGGTCTGCGGTACGAACTCATGCAACGGCGGGTCCATGAGACGGAAGGTGAGCGGTTTGCCGTCCATCACTGTCAAGGTTCCCTTGGCAGCCTCGCGGATGAAGGGCTCCAGCTCGTCCAGGGCAGCCTTGCGGTCTTCCGGGGTGTCGGCCAGGATCATCTTGCGGAGTTTCTCCAGAGGCTTCTCGCTGTTCTTGCCATAGAACATGTGCTCGATACGGAAGAGGCCGATACCTTCGGCGCCGAAGTTGACGGCGTTTTTAGCATCGTCCGGGGTGTCGGCATTGGTGCGGACACCCATGGTGCGGTATTTGTCCACATAGCCCATGAACTCTTGGAACAGCGGGTCATTCTTCACGTCCGGTGTGATGAGCGGCATCTCAGCGGCATAGACGGCGCCGAGGGTGCCGTTCAGGGAGATAGTGTCGCCTTCGTGGAAGGTCTTGTTGCCGATGGTCACCTCTTTCTTGTCGAGGTCGATGACGACGGCGCCACAACCCACGATGCAGGACTTACCCCAGCCACGAGCCACGAGGGCGGCGTGGGAGGTCATGCCTCCGCGGGCGGTCAGGATACCGTCAGCGGCGCGCATGCCCTCTACATCCTCAGGGTTGGTCTCCTCGCGGACGAGGATGTTTTTGACCTTCTGGCTCTTGTATTCCATAGCCTTCTCGCTGGTCAGGGCGATTTTGCCTACAGAGCCGCCGGGGCCTGCGGGTAGACCTTTGGCGAGAGCGTTGTATTGTTTCTCCACATTCGGATCCAGGATGGGGAGGATCAGCTCGATGACCTTGTCGGCGGGCACGCGCAAAATGGCGGTCTTCTCATCGATCCAGCCATCATGCAGCATGTCGAGGGCCATCTTGACGGCAGCACGGCCGGTGCGCTTGCCCACGCGGCATTGCAACATGTAGAGCTTGCCTTCTTGGATGGTGAACTCGATGTCGAGCATGTCTTTATAGTGGTTCTCCAAGATGTTGCGGATGCCGAACAGCTCGTTGTAAGTGTCGGGCATCAGCTCCTGCATGGAGTGGAGGTGTTTGTTCTGCTCGTTCTTGGTGTCGTCGTTCAGCGGGTTGGGGGTGCGGATACCGGCCACCACGTCTTCGCCCTGCGCGTTGATCAACCATTCGCCATAGAACTTGTTGTCGCCGGTGGCGGGGTCGCGGGTGAAGGCCACGCCAGTGGCGGAGTTGTCACCCATGTTGCCGAACACCATCGTCTGCACGTTGACGGCAGTACCCCAGTCATCCGGGATGCCCTCGATGCGGCGGTAGGAGACGGCCTTCTTGCCATTCCAGCTCTTGAAGACGGCCTTGATACCACCTTCCAGCTGAGCCTTGGCGTCATCGGGGAATTCAGTGCCTAACACTTCCTTGATTCTCACCTTGAAAGCCTCTGCCAGCTCCAGCAGTTCCTCTGCGGGGATTTCCGTGTCAGACTTGTAACCTTTAGCTTCCTTGTGAGCGTCAAGCATATCGTCGAGTTGCTTGCGGATACCGTTGTTGGGGTCGGCAAGCTCAATGCCTTCGGCCTTCTCCATCACCACGTCTGCATACATCATGATCAGACGGCGGTAGGAGTCATATACGAAACGCTTGTTGTTGGTCTTCTTGATAAGTCCCGGCATGGTCTTGCTGCTCAGACCGATGTTGAGCACGGTGTCCATCATGCCCGGCATGGAGGTGCGGGCGCCGGAGCGGCAGGATACGAGTAACGGGTTCTCTTCGTCACCATATTTCATGCCCATCAGCTCTTCCATTTTTTTCATGCCAGCCCATACTTCATCCATCAAACCGGCGGGAAGCTCGCAGTTGTTGGCATAGTAGGCGGTGCAACATTCTGTGGTGATGGTCAGACCGGCAGGTACCGGCAGACCCAGTAAGCACATCTCGGCCAGGTTGGCACCCTTGCCACCCAGCAGGTTCTTCATGTCAGCTTTACCCTCGGCTGTCTTTCCTCCAAAGGTATAAACATACTTTACGTTACTCATATTCAGTAATTTAAATTAAAAATTAGTATAATTCGTTTGGCGGTGCAAAAGTAAAAAAAAATGCTCACTTTCGTAAGCATTTTTATATGGTTTTTTCAAGATATTTTCAGAAAAAAGAAGATAGGGGGAAACCGTCAGAATCTTGCCCCGATGCCGACCTTGATGAGGGATTCGAAGCCTGCGTTGAGCTCGAAAAGGCCATAGAATCCCTTGCCGACACTGACGCCGAAGGCGGTGACGTTGAAGGCGGGGAAGAAGTTGCTGCTGTTGCCCTCGTCTCCATCCTTGGAGTTGGCCTGGCTGTTGGAGTAGAAATAGCCGAGGCCGAGGTCTGCTCCCGAGTAGAGCCGCACCCACGGACGGTTGAGGTAGGTGAAACGGACGCTGGGCATCAACGTGAAGACGACATAATCGTCGATGCTTTTGACGGAGGTGCGTAGCGTGTCGGTGAAGCGGGTCACACGACTGCCTTCGGCGGTCACTTTGACGCCCACCTGGCACCAGTGCGTCACTTGACGGTAATAGTGGAGGTCATAGACCCCGTAATACTTGATGTCGTAGGCCTGGTGGCTCAATGAGCTGCCGAGGGCGTTGAAGAAGTTGACGGTGCCTACGAGAAAACCGCCGCACAGGGAGGAGGGGCCGGCACCGACACCGATTTCATTAAGCAGGTCGCTGTGAGGCTTTTGCGCCTGCACGGGCTGCATCATGCTAACGCCAAGGGCACAAACAAGCAGAAGAAGGATCTTTTTCATAGATAAAATTTTAGATGGTTTGATCACTCAAGTAAAAACGCTGCAAAAGTAATATTTTTCCAAGTATCTTACATTTCGTCCGGAAAAATGTTTGGTGGTTAGCTGATCCCGAGGTGTAATGTCCGTGTGGATTCGCAAGATAGCCGGCGCGTGTGTCTCTTATAATTCTCTTTTCACAATGCGGGAGAGCAGCGGCACGCGAACGGAGTCGGGCACCAGGCAGGAGAGGGCGAGTGCCAAGGGGTTGATGATGATGTGTCGTTTGCCCTTCAAGGTCTGGCGGACGCATTTCCGGGCGATGTGCTGGGTGCTCTTGAGGGTGGCCTTGCCCCAGAAGCCCTGCCGCTGGATGCGGGCCGTCACCTCGTCGTTGGTGGCCATGGCTCCCGGGGAGGCGATGCTGACGGAGACGGCTGAGCCTTTCAGCTCTTCGCGCAAGCCTAAGGAGAAGCTCCAGAGGAAGGCCTTGGAGGCGGGATAGACGGTCTTGTAGGCACAAGGGTTGAAGGCGGTCATGCTGCCGATGTTCAGGATATAGGCCTTGGGTTGCCGTTTCAGGTTGGGCAGCAGCTCGTGGGTTAGCAGGGTGACGGCCATGATGTTCAGATCGATGATTCTCTCAAGATAGTCGGTCGGGGCCTCGGAGAAGGATCGGCTTCCGCCCATGCCGGCGTTGTTGACGAGCATGAAGAGCTCATAGTGGTCGTTGAGGTCGGCGGTCAGACGCAGCACATCTTCACGGTTGGTCAGGTCGGCGATGCGGGTCACGATAGGGATGCCGTAACGATCGCGCAACTCTTCGGCGGTCTCCTCGATGCGACTGTTGGTGCTGGTGAGGATGAGCGGGAAGCCTCTCTGTGCCAACTCTTCCGCAATGTCGCGCCCCAGACCGCGCGAGGCGCCCGTGACCAATGCGTATGCTTTCGGGGTATCCATCGCTTATTCAATGTCTTTGTGATAGCAACGGCGGCGGATGACGACCTCGCCGCCATATTTCTTCCACACCAGCGCCGCTGGGTTGTCTTCCAGCTGCTGCGAGGCGATGGCATACTGATATCCTTTTTTGAGGAATGTTTCGTGCAGTTGCTTGTGATAAAGCACATGGATGCCGCTGTTGAGGTATTCCGGCGCCACGCCCGTGAGGAACATGTCCACCTTGTCGTTCTTTCGGCGGGCCCGCAGGATGTGCCACCAGCCGAAGGGCAGCAGCTTGCCGTTGGCCTTCTGGAAGGCCTTGCTCAGGGAGGGCAGGCACATGGCCAACCCCACGGGCTCGTCGTGTTCGTCCACGATGAGCGACACCAGGTCAAGGTCCGCGATGATGAAGTTGTTGTTGATTTCCCAGTCTATCTCTTCGTCGGTCAGGGGGATGAAGTTGTAGATGTTGACATAGCTCCGGTTCAGCAGCTGGAAGAACTTCTTCCCGTTGACGCGCAACTCCGACTTGCTGCGGCTGGGCTTGAGCCGTACGTGGTATTTTTCCTTCACCAGCTTGCACAGGCGGTCGAAACGCTCCGGCACCTCCCCGACGGGCACTTTGTATTGGATGTAGTCCACCTCTTTCTCGAAGTGCAGTTCCTTTTCCAGGGTGGCCGGGTAGTAGGGGAAGTTGTAGTCGCCGGTGATGCAGGGCAGCTGGTCGAAACCATCCACCAACATCGCCTGCCGCTGCATGTTGGAGAAGCGGGAGGGCCCGCAGATCTCAGTCATGCCCTGGGATTTGCCCCATTCCTCGACAGTCTTGAGCAGCCGGCGGGCTACCTCCGGGTTGTCGATGAAGTCAAGCCACCCGAAGCGCACGCGCCGTTGCCCTTTGAGCTCGTTGCACTTGCGGTTGACGATGCCGGCCACGCGTCCCACCACCTCCCCGCCGTCGTAACAGAGCCAGTATTTGACATCGCAGAACTGCAGGGCAGGGTGGTGGTACATCTCCACCAGCTCGCCCCGCTCTAATGTCGGGACGTAGTAGGGGCAGTCTTTGTACAGTCTCTTCGGAAATTGGACAAAAAGCCTCTTTTCTTTCCTTGTGGTGACCTCTCGGATTTCCATTGCCGCTGTGGATTACAGATCAGGCCGCAAAGATATAAAATTATTTGGATTGGGGTGTGTGTTGAAAATACACAAGGCTTGTGCGTGTTAAGGATTTGCCTGGATGAACGACAGAATCGTGTTTTATTTGCTTTTTTCTTGTTTTAATAACCTTTTTGAAATTTTATCAACTATTCATCAGTTTTTTTGTATCTTTGCAGCGTTGTTGCGGGGAGAATCCGCAGCATTCAGAAAGCGCATTTTCGCTTTGTTCCGTAACGTGAAACTCGACACTTCACAAAAGTCAAATCGGAATACTGGGAAGATGAGCAACTCATGTTTGTGTTTAACCACTTTCGGATTGTGGGCGTGGGCTGTTTTCTCTTCTTATCCGTTTGACAGAGATTTGGGTCTTAAGGTGCGGATGAGTAGGAAATGGTAGGCCTCGCTAATCTGTTGTATATTATGCACCCAAAGGCTTAGGGAGCGAAACTTGTTAAACACAAAACAATTACGAAATGGGACTGTTAGATTTATTCCAGAAAGGGAAACAGATGGTCACAGATGTGCAGGATGAGATTGAAAACTGGCGATCAATCGATCCAGATGTTCTTCGCGCCATTGCTGATGAAGACCTAATATTAGCCAAAAACCTTTATATTCAGAAGACGGGGGCATCGAGAGTGAGAGCCGCTATGGTGGTGGAGAAAATTGCTGCAACCGTTCAGAAAGAATATCCGTATGATGACCCTGAATATTGGAAATACATTGATCCAGAAGTTCTTCGAGATGTAGCGGAAGGAATAGAATCATTAGCTATACTTGCATATATGCGAAAGAATAGTTGCTCAGAAGAGAAAGCGTGTCGAATTTTGGGTAAAATTTGGGATTCTGTCAGAGATAATTATAAAATTTATTTAGAAAAAGAGGCCTTGGCATCCGTTTCCCTTTCTTGGCCTCATAAAGAATCTGTCGTAGTGGGATTCAAACCTACCCCACACGATAAAAACAAAATAAGTATTGCATACATAAATTTGAATGCACACATTAAAGACAATCTTTCTGAAAGAAAATATGTGTTAGATAGTTATTATTTTCTCGTTGATTATTTTGAATATTTTAGCGAACCGCTCCCGTATTTTCAGCGCATACAGAATGACTATACCGCCATATTCAAAGAC
This sequence comes from Bacteroidales bacterium, assembly GCA_017615595.1. Taxonomy (GTDB): domain Bacteria; phylum Bacteroidota; class Bacteroidia; order Bacteroidales; family WCHB1-69; genus F23-D06. The sequence goes on along the minus strand of JAFZZT010000020.1, from coordinate 47,719 downwards.
GGCATTATTTATCTACGGAACGAAGATGGTGACGTGTTGGAACTTGAGGATTTTAAAATCGGAGACCTCAATTTTAACACCCAAGATTCCGAATACAAGCGGTATAAGAGGATATACGACCAATTGACATCAGAGGTGGAGTTTGAAACATTTGGTATGGATGATTTGAAAAAGGTGGAGACAGGAAAAATGAGTGAAAAAGCACTCTTGTCTGCTGCCACTCGCTACAAGTTCAACTTCAAAAGATCAGGTAATAAGGTATTTGAATATCCAAAGTTCTATCCCACATGTATCGTGACAGAGAATTTCAATCTTAAAGATATATTGAAAAAACATTATTTGGATTTCTACAAGACAATAGATGATGAACGTTCAGTCGTTCCTTGGCAATATGATATATTGAATTTGGTGGCCCAGTATAATGAAGAGTCCTGTGATAAGTTGGATTCGGTCATTCATGAATGCATCAGAAAAAATTTCCCGGAATGTGAAGCACTTTTAGAAGAATGTAATAGAAATGCAAGGAGTTTGATACACACGCTTAACAATAGAAGAGTAGGCTGTTACTTTAATTGCGCTGAAATGCGATTAAACACTCAAGATGTGGGGGAAGACAAGCCTATTGCTGTTCTGGCCTTACCATTGTTTGGTGATATTTTTCACACAACAGAGGATGGAATAGCAGCCTTGAATCGTTTCCCGATTCACAAACCTTTCGAGAATCTAGAACTTTCCATACAGCTGTTTAAAGACAATTCTAAAAAAATTGTGTTGAGCGCAAACGGCTTATACCGCGAATTTTCGGTAATTGCAAAAAAGAAATAATAATCAAAACAATAAAATCATAAAAAAAATGAAGAAGACAAACAAAACAATTCTGTTAATGGCCGTTGCCGCCATTTTAATGATTATTGCCGCATCGTGCGGTGTGACAGATGACACCTATTCATCAAGTGTGGATAAATTTCTTTTTATTCGTATCGACAAGGAAGCTTCTAAATTATATTTTGGTATAATGGTTGTTGTTTTTATAATATATAATGTGATATTTTATTTATGGAGAAGAGGTGCTCGAAAAGAAGCCGCATCTTTAGTTGATGCAATTTTTCATTTGCAGGATTTTAATGAATTAAGACAAGAAGCTATAATGTTCTTTAAAAATTTAAAAAGAGAGGACTTAAGTTTCAAAATAATTGTTGAACCGTTAATTCTGCTTGTGATACCCTTTGTATGTGCCGTAAGTCCTATATTAATTGTTTATAGTTGGTTGATACACACACGAGGGATATTATATTGGTTGTTATGTATAGCAACATATTTGGCATTTCGTTTTGTGCCCAAATGGTTGGGGATAGACATGACCAAATTTTTGGGCATATGGACTCAAGTATGGTTGATGCTTTGCGCCCTTATCTATCTTATCATAGCATAATACAACATGATAGCAACAGTTTATTGTCCAAGCCGCCCTCTAGCAGGGCGGTTTTTTTGTCCGAAAAAAGCGGCATGATGGAATATTTTTGTATTTTTGCCACGGTGTTGCGGGGAGAAATCCGCAGCATTCAGAAAGCGCGTTTTCGCTTTATTCCGTAACGTGAAACTCGACACTTCACAAGTCAAATCGGGATACTGGGAAGATGAGCGCTCCTTGTTCGGTATTCGTTTCATACGATATACTTAACGTGGGGTTGTTCGCTCTTCTCATCCATTTGACAGGGAGTCGAGCCCTCACGTTAGGATGAGTCGAGAATGGAATGGCTCCACTTTCTTGTTATATGTGGTGCGCCTTGCGGGCCTGAGGTGCGGAAAAAAAGGAACGATGGCAAAGAATAGCTATTTCCGTCCCGAATGGACCTGTGGCAGATATAACGCCGACAAACACGTGGCGCTGATGTACAACCTCATCGCCGGCTACAGCTACTTTTTTGAAAGTTACTCCGCAGATGTAGTGGGGCAGATTCTCAATGTGAAACGAAATAAGGAAGTTTCAGTCGCCGAAGTGGCACAGAGTACCGGTATTGCCGAGGAAAGCATCGAACCATTCTTCCAGCAGTTTGTGGAACTGGGACTTCTCGTCCCTGCCGTGCCGACCAAAGAGGAGATTCTTCGCTACCGGCATCAATTGGCGGAAGTGAAGTGTCGCGAGCAGCAGGTGGAGAAAACCACCCTTGAGAAACTGCCTATGGAAACCTCCAATGCCGAACAGGCCTACTACGATGCGGTGGAGGCACAAGGCATAGTGACCTCCGTGATGTTCGAGTTGACCTACAACTGTAGCGAGAAGTGCATCCATTGTTACAATCCCGGCGCTACGCGCAACGACAGCGAAATCTCACATCGCGGAGACCGTGAGGAGCTGCAATGGGAGGACTACAAACGCATTATTGACGAGCTTGATGAAGCTGGTTTGGTGAAGGTGTGCCTCTCTGGTGGAGATCCCTTTTCGAAGCCCATCGCGTGGGAGATCATTGACTATCTGTTCCAGAAGGAGATTGCGTTTGATGTGTTTACAAACGGACAACGCATTGTGAATGAGGTGGAAAGGTTGGCGGATTATTATCCGCGAATAGTAGGTGTGAGCATATACAGCGGCGTTCCCGAAGACCACGATGCCATCACGCGGGTGCCGGGCTCGTGGGAACGTTCTATGAAGGTTGTGTGCCGGCTTTCCGAACTGGCAGTGCCGATGAATATCAAATGCTGTGTGATGCAGCCCAACCTGCACAGTTATTATACAGTTGCAGATCTGGCATTCAAATTAGGCGCACAGCCTCAGTTTGAAATCAACATTTCCGATTCCAATGAGGGTGATACCTGTGCCCGCCAGTTGCGGCTTACCGAAGAACAGTTGCAAGTGGTATTGCGTGACGATAATGTGCCGCTTTATGTTGGCCCCGAGGCTCCAAATTTCGGTGGCTATCCCCGTGACCTGAATAATATAGCATGCGGGGCAGGTAAAACCATCTTTTGCATTACACCAGAGGGATATTTACAACCTTGTTGTGCATTTCCGTTATCTTTTGGGAACCTGAAAGAAAAATCGTTGTCGGATGTGTTTGCCGATAATGAGCCGTTGCAACAGTGGCAGCACCACACTTTGCAGCAATTCACTGAATGCGGGCGTCACGATTATTGCGACTACTGCAATCTTTGCGCTGGCCACGGACAGATGGAGCACGGCGACTGGCGTAAGCCTGCCGAGAACTGCTGCTATATGGCTAAAATTCGCTTCAATTTGGCGCACAAGATGATGGAAGGGTATGACCCACTTCACGGACACGAATTTGTAAAGGCATTGCAAGCGTTGCCGAAGGCCAAGGTTACGCTCCAACGCCAATATGATACAAAGGGATAAATGGTGTCTCCCGCAGTACACCTATAACCGTTTAATTTTTACCGAAATGAAAGTAGAATTGTCAATTAGCAAAACATCTCAAGTGATTTGCATGGGACACTGCTCACAAATTTCAGAAGGAGTTTGCGGAGTTATGTGGCGTCAAGTTTAAGTCTAATCAAGCAGGGTGGCTTGTCCGCCCTGCTTTTTCAAATTTAGTATTAACCTTTATACAATTATTATGGAGAAACAAATAATTATTGAACCGAAAATCCCACAAAAACCAATTCTTCCAGATCAGCCGAAACGCACTCCGATTCCTGAGAAACCTTCTAAACCCGTAATTCCTGATATAAAACCAAATCCAGGGAAAAAAGTTTTATGAAAAAAACGTTGTTTAGTGCCAAAAGTGTTGATTATATAGCAATAGAATATCCTTTCAAATTAAATAGATACCCATTTCTCCGTTCCGAAGACGGTGACAAAACAATGTGGCGAGTCAGTCCTCTTCATGGCCGCAGTTTTGTGGTCGGGCAGCACGAGGATGGTCGGTATATTGTAAGCAAAGGGAACGGGTTGTGCTATTCGCAGTTTCCGTTCCTTTACACGCCCGAAATGCCTACGGATGTTTGGGGTCTTCTGCTTAAAGAGGATGCCTTGCGCGATTACTATTGTGGTCAGGATGTGCAGGCGTTAGGCATTAAAACTAACTGGATGGAGTGTGTGCTGGAATTAGACTACCCCATCCATATTGAGAAAACCGGCGTAGACCTGAAACCGTGCCTATTGCAATACAGCGTGGAGTGCCCCTACCGTATCTGCGATGCCGCCTTTATGGAGCGGGAGCAGATTGAGGCGGAAGTGGCCAAATGGCAGCAGTACAACGAGTCAGGGTGGCAGCAGAACCACCATATTGCTGCAGAAGTACTCATCCGAAACCTGCGTGTCATGCACGACCACGAGGTGCTGCACAACGCCATCCACGAGCAGAACTATACTTGGGCGTTGGAGTTGCTCGACTTCGAACTTTGTCGCACCCCGCAACATCCCTACACCAAAGCAGACTACGAGCGTCATGTAACCGATCTGTACGACCGCGAGGTGATTCAAACCTACGTTATCTTCAATTACATCGCTGGGGTTTTGCGTGAGAAACAGGACTTCAAAGTCATAGACGGCATCTTCGAAAAATACGGCTACCCCATCAGCAAATGGAAAGTGCCAAAAGACAGGTGAACAGTATTTTAACAATCAAAACATTATGTACTTCAACCAAAGAATATACATCCGCGAAGGGCAAAACTCCACCGGTCGCATTCTGTACAATGTATATGGCGATTGGATTCGCGAAGGACAAAGTTCTGTCGGTACCATTCTCTATAACATCGATGGCAATTGGATTCGCAAAGGGCAAAATCCACTTAGCACGATCCTTTATAATGTCGATGGCAACTGGATCCGCGAAGGACAATCCTCCGTTGGCCGGATAGTGTTCAATATTGACGGATATTGGATCCGTGAGGGACAAAATTCGCTTGGCAAAATCCTATTTAACCTCACTACCTGTTAAAATAGAATAAAAATTCATCAACATGAATAGTCAGAGTGAAGTTGTCGACTCCGATGCCAGTACGAATGACACCATCAAGGGCGTTATCGGTGCTGTTGTCGGTGATATCATCGGAAGTATGTATGAGTTTAAAAAGGTCCCGTGCAGGATAAAGTGGTTTAGTGCCAGCGACTCCGTGACGGACGATTCAGTGTTGACCGTCGCGGTGGCCGATGCCCTTCTGCATGGCAAGTCTTTTGAGCAGGCCTTTCGTACGTGGGGAAATCAGTACCCGGCAGCCGGTTTCGGAAAGGGATTCCGCAAGTGGATAAAAACCCCATCAGGAACCCGGAATCATAGTTCCGCCAATGGTTGCGCGATGCGTATCAGTCCCGTCGGTTTCTATGGCCAGAACCTCAAGCAGGTACTTGAGCTGGCCAAGGAGGCTACAATACCGACCCATGACAGCAGGGATGGGATTCGCAGTGCTCGGGCGGTGGCTGCAGCCATCTTCCTCGCCAGAGAAGGTAATTCCAAACTGGAAATCAGGAACTACGTGGAGAAAACGTTCCGTATTCCTGTTTATGATAATTTTCAGACGGCAGATGCTTTTGCTGCTCGACATAGAAGGTCCGATTACGTGATGGCGCCAGAATCTGTCACCATAGCCATGAGCGCTTTTATGTTCGGTAATGATTTCAACGAGGTCATTGAAACGGCTGTCAAGTTCAGCGTGGATACTGACACCATCGCTGCCATCGCGGGTGGTGTGGCCGCCGCCTATTATGGCGTGCCAAGAACAATCGCCGAACAAGCCTCTATTTATATACCGAAACGGATGTTAGATGTCATTAATGAGTTTGATGGTGCTAACCTGCCAAATCTCCGTATCACACCACCAATGGTAAAACGCTGGGGTAACGATTGTGTGGTGGTCTATGGCACTAATGCGGAGGAATCGGAGGGCGAGCGAGGCTATTTTGAAACTCGGACAAGTCGTTTCACTCGCATGCCTCTTGCCGGATTTCCCATCCATACCATCGGGACACCCATTGACACTGTAAAGCAAGACATTAGGAGACTCATTGCAGAAGTAGGGGCGAACCCTGACAAAATATATCTCGTTCAAGATGTTGGTCTTGGGAAGAAATCCCAAATCGGCCTTGACGTGATGGTGCCGCTTTTTGAGCCACTGAAGGACAAAGAGAACGTTTACCTGTACAAGGATATTTGGAACAGAATCAATGGAATTCTGGCGACAAAAAGTCAAAAAGAAACTCGCCTGTAGTTTATTACAAAGACAAAAGATATGAAAAAACATGCTCCACAAGGATTGTTAGGCGTTCGCGATGATTTTCGCAAAGTCATCTTTGAAGAATACAGAAACAGTTGTCCCCAAGAATTACTTCAACAATTCCTTGACGGGCAACTTGACGAGGACACCCCAATAGAAACCCTTCGGGGACTCATGTATGGTTACACCTTTACTGAAGATTATGCCAAAGGATTTATGGGCAGTCCTTTTAGTGTTCAATATTGGGAGGATATTCTTGAAGAGGAAGATATGATAGATTCTTGTCAATTTCAAAGCGAGCAGATTATCGATACGTTGTTGAGTTCTGGCAACGGGAAATCACCCGAGACTGCTTTCTGTGTCATCGACACTTATCAGGAGTACGAGCTGATGCAGGAGATTTTTGTCTATAATGTGCCTGAGATAATTCGACAGAGTGTGTCAGAAAACGGCATCGACTGCATTGAGTTTGAGCCCAACGACTTTGGAGTGGAAAAACTCTATTTTGATGTCCATCGGAGATTAGAAGTGGGATATCCCGAGTTTCCTGATGATGATTTATTAGCATTGTAAATGCTCTTGGTAGAATAGAAGTAATAGAGTTTATCTAGAAATCAACAGAAAACACAAGTTTCATGCCATAACAACTTCTTTTCTCCTTCTTTTACTGGTTACCCTGATAATGTCGGTATCCAAAGCTTCTGAAATTTTGGCTATTGTGGCCATGGTCATGTTGTGCGTACCTGAGAGCCATCGGCTAACTTCGGTCTCTGTTTTTCCAAGAAGACGAGCAAGGTCTTTCTGCGAGAGTCCTTTTTCCTCCATTATCTCATAAATTCTGTTGGCAATTTTGACAGACATCTCCATCTGACGTTTCATTTCTGGCGTCATGGTTCGTCTGATTTCATCTAAAAATTTGTTGGTCTTCATATCGTAAGATTTTATTCATTTATGTCAATAACAAACGATAATGGTCCGAGTAATTTTGTGCCACATACAGTCAATACCTGTTGTTGCTCCAATCGTTTGAGTTGAATGTCAATTTTCTGAAGTGTGTTCACACATCTGCTGAGATGTTCATCTTCTTGGTAGGTGGTTGTTTCTTTTATGCCACCATTGCCCAAAATCAGCACTTTTGATTGTATGTTTAGCAAATATAGTCTCAAACAAGCTGTTTCAAGATGCGATGGCAAAGCCATAACCCTGTCACGTTTTTTTCCCTCATATCTGAAATGCCTGTCTTCAGCGCCATCTCTCTTGATAATATCCAAACGATAGACAATCTGAGCAACATCTTTTGGGTATTTGTCCTTGTATTGGAGAAGAAATTTTTCAAATTCGGTATATTCCTCACCTTCAAAACGAGGAGAATATAGGCTCACTTTACTTCCATCTTCTAGTAGTTCAATAAATAAGTCATGTTTCATAGTAACAATGTATTTAGGGTGCAAAAATAAACATAAAAGTTTATTTTTGCAAGAGGGGGATAGATAGTAAAAATACATATGTTACCATCACCTCATTTTGCAAGGTTCTTGAATAAAAACAGTGAAAGAACGGCGAGGCAAAAGGATCCTTCTATCTCAACGCTGCGGCGCCGAGGATGGCGGCGTCGTTGGAGGGGAGGTGCGAGAGCTCCAGCTTCACCTTGCCCTGGTAGAGGAAGAGCAGGTTCTCCTCGAAATACTTACGGAGCGGCTTCATGAGGATCTCGCCGACCTGCGTCGGGCCTCCGAAGAGGAAGATGCCCTCGGGTTCGGAGAAGGCGACAGCGTTGGCCAGTGCGAAGCCGAGCCAGTAGGCGGTCTTGTCGTAGGCAGCCAGGGCGGCCTCGTCGCCCTGTGCGGCCAGCTCGCCGACCTGTTTGCAGGTGATGGCCTTCTGCTCCTCGGTGGGCTCGGCGCCGTGCCTCTCGGCGTACGCCTCCAGGTAGTTGCGGCAGATGGCGCCCGCCGCGGCGTAGGTCTCTAAGCAGCCCACACGCCCGCAGCCGCACTGACGGCCCTGCGGATCGACGATGACGTGGCCCAGCTCGCCGGCGAAGCCATGGACGCCGCGCAGCACGTTGCCGTCGATGACAATGCCACTGCCCACGCCCGTGCCCAGCGTATAGACGATGAAGTTGCGCATGCCCTTGGCACCGCCATAGACCATCTCGCCTAACGCGGCGGCGTTGGCGTCATTGTCCAAGGCCGACGGCACGCCCAAGGCTTCCGTGATCATCCGGCAGATTGGGATGCGCTCCTTGAAGCGGAGGTTGACGGTGTTCTCCTCGATACAGCCGGTGGCGTAGCTGCTATTGGGCGAGCCGATGCCGACTCGTTCAATGGCCTCCACACCGCAGTCGGCCATGACCTTGCGGATGGCCGTGACGATGTCGGCGATGTAGGGTTTGCTCTCGGTGTATTGCTGCGTGGGAAGGGTCTCCTTGCCCACGATGCGGGCGTCGTCGCGGACCAGTCCGATGACGGTGTTGGTGGCACCGATGTCGATGCCGATGGCGTAGGTATGCATAGTCTTATCTTTTGATGTTTCGTTTGTTGAGGGCAGCCCTGTAGCGGGCGGCGTTCTGGGCGTGCACTGCCGGTGAGGCGGTGAAGTTGTGGTAGCCGGAGAAGTCCTCCTTGGCGCACATGTAGAGGTAGTCGTGGTGGCGGTAGTGCAGCACGGAGTCCAGGGTCGAGGCCTCGGGGATGCGGATGGGCCCCGGCGGCAAGCCCCGGTATTTGTAGGTGTTGTAGGGAGAGTCCACCTGCAGGTCGGCATTCAGGATGCGCTGCCGCGTGAAGTCGCCCAGGGCGAACTTGACGGTCGGGTCCGACTGCAGGAGCATATCCATGTGCAGCCTGTTCATGTAGAGTCCCGCGATGATGCTCTTCTCGGCAGGTCTCCGGTTCTCCTCTTCCACGATGGAGGCCAGCGTGGAGACCTCGGCGGGGGTCAGCCCGATCTCTTCGGCCAGCGCCCGCCGCTGCTCGGTCCAGAACTTCTGATACTCCCCATACATCTTCTCGAAGAACTCTTTGGCGGTGATGTCGTAGTAGATCTGATAGCTGTTGGGGATGAAGGCGGAGGGCAGGGTGTAGGGCGTGAACCCATACTGCTGGATGAAGGCGGTGTCTTGCAGCAATGCGGCCAACTCCTCTTTCTCGAAGAAGAACTTGCCGTCGGTTTTCGCTATCAGCTGATCGACGGTGCGGAGGTTGTTGAAGGTGAAGTTGACGGGGAAGTGCTGCCCGCGGCGCAGCTGCCGGACCAGTTTGATGTTGCTGGTGTTAGGCTCGATGGTGTATTTGCCGGTGCGCGGCGTCTTGAAGCGCATCAGCTGGCAGGTCCACTGGAAGGTCTTCTCGTCGCGGAGGATCTGCTGTTCGTGTAGCTGTGTCTGCAATTGCTCCATAGTGGTCTGTTGGGGCACCAGCAGCCGTGTGCTTTCTTGTATCCGGGTGTTGCTGGCGAAGAGCATGTACGCGACAGCCCCTATGGCAGCAACGCCCAGGAGCAGCAGGCAGAGAAGGACTATGAGGATTTTCTTTTTCATGAGGTTACTCCAGAAGACGTTTGATGGTGCGTAGCTGATGGGTGTACCGATGGAGGGTGGGGTGGAAGATGCCGGTGCCGTCCAGGCTGTTGATCTGCACGTACCCGCTGGCGTGGATGATCTGCTGGGGTCCGCAGACGATGCCCGTATGGACAATCCTGCCCTCTTCATCGCCAAAGAAGGCGACGTCTCCGAATTGGGCTTCTTGGATGAAATCGACCGTCTGGCCGTGCATCACCTGCTGGGAGGCGTCACGCGGGAGCGCAATGCCCAGGCAGCTGAACACATTCTGCACAAAGCCGGAGCAGTCGATGCCGGCAGGTGTTCTGCCGCCCCAGAGGTAGGGGGTGTTTAGATATTGCGCGGCGATGAGCCCCAATCGGCCCTGTGCTTCCGTCAGTCCGTTCTCCATGATCAGCGGCTTCTCTTGTGGGATGTCCACGGCGAATTGCAGTCCCGCCAGGGTGAAAATCCCGTCTTGGGGCACAGGAAACTGCGATCCCAGACATACCGGGAAGTTGAAGTTGGCGGAGGTGTTCAGGACAGACAGGAAAAGGTGTGAAACCTTGTAGTGCGGTTGGTTCCAGTAGGCGGCGAACTCCTCTTCGTTGAGCTCGGAATGTTGTTTGAAGCTAATCCAGCCCTCGTAACCGCAGTCGGTGGTGGCGATGCGCAACCATTCAGGGGTGGATTCCAGCACCGTGTAGGTCTCGCCAAAGAGCAGTTGGGATACCATCTCGGACTGATGAGAGTCGGCGGCTCGCATCGGGATGGACATAAGCAGGCAAATACCGTATTCCATGGCGACAGGTGTTAGAAGGGAAGGTCGTCCGTCAAGCCGTTGTCGGTGATGGTGTCCTCATCGGGCATGTCGGGCAGCGTGTTGGCGGGAGCTGCCGGGATGTAGGCAGGCTGGGCCGGTGCGCCCTGAGGCGCCGCGGGTTGCGCATAACCGGCGGGCATGGTCGGGATCTGCGGCTCAGTGGCCGGCTCTATCTTCCACGCTTTCACGTCTGTGTACCATTTGCCGTTGAACTCCCGTGACTCCAGGTCGAAGGAGACCTTGACGAGATGGCCGACTTCGAACTGGTTCAGCATGTCGGTTCTGTCGCCCCACAAGTTGGCGCATATCTTTCTGGGGTATTGTTCTTGTGTCTCGATGACGAACTCCTGTTTCATCCAGGGGTTTCCTGTCTTGCTGGTGCCCTGTTGGATGGGCAGCTTCTGTCTTAAGATTCCTGTGATTTCTAATGACATGATGTAGGTAAGTTAATAGTTTTTATTTGTCTTTCTTTCTTCCGAAGATGCTGATGTAGCGGCTCGGGTGGGCTTGGAAGTCCTTGAGGAGCGTGTTCAGCTGTTCCACCGTGTTGTTGATGTTGTGGTAGAGGGAGTCGTTGTTCATCAGCTGGCCCACGGTGCCGTCCCCTTTCTCTATCTTGTCGGTGATATCGTTCAGATGGGTGATGGTCTGCTGGGCGTCGTTGATGAGGGTATTGACGTGGCTCTTGGCGACGGAGTCGGAGATGTTGTCGAGGTTGTTGATGATGGTGTTGATCTTCGGCGAGGCGTCGCTGAGGGTGGTGGCCAGCTCGTTGAGTTTGGCGACGGCGTTGGACACCTTGGCCTCGTTGTTGGCCAGCAGCCGGTTGAGGTGCTGGGTGGAGGCTTCGAGGTTGACGAGGGTGCTCTTGAGCATGAGGGCGCCGTTCTGGTCGTCGCTGGGCCGGAAGGTCTCGCGCAAGGAGATGCCGATGGTATCCACCGAGGCGAGGACGCTCTGCAGTTGTCCTTTAAGGTCGTCCAGACCATCTGTCAGGCCGCCGCCCTGGAGGCCGCACGCCAGCGTGTCGCCGTTATGGGCCATCTTGGAGGAGGTGCCCAGGTGGATGTTGACGGCCACGCCGCCCAGCACGTCGGTCTGGGCCACCAGGAACTTGGAGTCGGAGGGCAGGTCGAACTTCTCGGTGACGAGGAACTCGGCGCAGATGCGCACGGGGTTGCTGCTGATCAGGGAGATGCCGGTGACCTTGCCGACAGGATAGCCGTTGAGCAGGATGTTGGTGCTCTCGTGCAGGCTGCCGATGTCTTCGAAGACACCATAGTAGTACTGTTTATGTCCGAAGATCTTGATGCCCTTCAGGAACTTGATGCCCAGATAGAGGATGGCCAGTGCGATGATGGCGAAGATGGCCACCTTGATATTGCGGGCTGTGTTGTTGGCGTATTGTTGTTTTTTATCTTTATTGCTCATAAATTATCGGATTAGGCGGCAAAGATATTATTTTTTCAGCAAGGCGTTAGCCTCGGAGACAGTGATTTTCTTGTCGCCTTGGAAGGCGATGAGGAAGGCGTCGCCATACACTTTTTTCACCTCTTGGAGGATGGTGGCGGCACCGGCCTGCGTGGGCTCGTCCCCGGCCGTGTATTTCCACAAGGAGTTTTCGTAATAGCAGCTGACCTCTGGGATGTTCTTGAACTTCGGGTCGGTGAGCGCTATCTTCTTGGGCGAACTCAGGAACTGGACCTTGAAATGCACATCGTTGGTGAAGGTCTTCACCGGGATGAGCGGGGAGGGCTGCTGCGTCTCGCTGTTCTGCTGGGGCTTCGGAGTCTCAGGCTCGGTCGTGGCGGGAGTCTCAGTGACAGGCAGCGGCGTGGACGGGGTCGTCTCCAAATTCTTGTTCATCACCGTGTTGTAATAATCGACAAAGCCGGAATAGATGGCGGTGGCCATGGCGTTCTGGTTGGCGTCGTTGGTCAGATAGCGTTCGTTCTCGGCGTTGGTGAGGAAGCCCAACTCGATCAGGATGCTGGGCATGGCCACCTTGTAGAGGACCCAGAAACCGGCCTGCTTGATGCCGCGGTTGACAAAGTGGTTGGTGTTGACCATGTTCTTCTGCACCTTGTTGGCCAGCAGGATGGAGTTGGAGAGGTAGGCGTTGGAGTAGAGGGAGAAGATGATGCTGGCCTCCGGAGAGTTGGGGTTGTAGCCTTCGTAGTTGTTCTCGTAGTTTTTCTCCTTCAGGATGGCGGCGTTCTCGGTGCGCGCCACGGCCAGGTTGGCTTCGCTCTTGTGCAAGCCCATCACCCAGGTCTCTGTGCCGCCCGCAGAATGGTTCTCGGCCGCGTTGCAGTGGATGGAGATGAAAAGGTCGGCCTTGTTGGTGTTGGCGATCTGTGCCCGCCGGTACAACTCCACGAAGACATCCGTCTTGCGAGTGTATATCACCTTGACATTCGGGCAGTTGTCGGTGATGAGCTTGCCCAGCTTCAAGGCTGTGGAGAGACAGACGTCCTTCTCCTTGGAACGGGAACCGAGACAACCGGAGTCGTGTCCGCCATGTCCCGCGTCAATGACTACTTTGAAAGGTTTTTGATCATTTTGGGCGTTCGTCAGGGTGCCCATGAAAAATATTGCCAAACACAATAATAACCCTAATTTTTTGTTCATAGTTGTGAAACTTTAAGTATTTTTGCAGTTTTAAATATTTTAGCAAAAGTATATTAATTACTCTAGTAAAACTCATTCTTGAAGAAAAAATTATACACAAGCGATTTTTTATATTTCAGGGGGATGATTTTTTGTCTTCTCCTGCTCTTTATGAGCACGTTTGTGTATGCCCAAAGGCCTCACTCCCGCAAGGTGTCGCAACACACTGATTCCGCTTTGGTGGCGCCGCGCCTTGACAGTCTGCAGCTGGATTCTATGCTGCGGGCGGCACGCTCTCCCAAGAAGATCTCGCCCAACGCTATCGACCACATCGTCTATTACAGCGCCTCCGACTCCACGGTCAACGACCTGCAGCGACGCTATACTTACCTCTTTGGAGACGCCGTGGTGAAGTATGAGGATATGGAGCTTCGCGCCGACTATATCGAGATCGATTTCCGAAACAACGAGCTGTATGCCTCGGGTGTGCTGGACTCCTCGGGTGTGCTGCGCGGCAACCCGGTCTTCAAACAGGGAGAGATGGAGTACAAGGCCCGCGAGATCAAATACAACTTCACGACCCAGAAAGGCAAGATCTCGTACGTCATCACCACGGAGGACGAGGGCTTTATCCATGGTGAGCAGGTGAAGAAGATGGGCGACAAGGAGGCCTACATCAAGAATGGCAAATACACGACCTGCGACCTGGAGAACCCGCACTATGAGATTGCCTTCACCAAGGCCAAGATCATCCAGCACGACAAGATTGTCATCGGTCCCGCCTACCTGAGCTTCACAGGCGTGCCGACTCCATTGGCCTTGCCCTTTGGCTTCTTTCCGCTGGAAAAGACCCGCCGTTCCGGCATCGTGATGCCTTCCATCGGTGAGTCTTCGTCGTTGGGCTTCTACCTGCAAGACCTCGGCTTTTACTTCGGCATCAACGACAACCTCGACCTGCTCCTCTCCGCCGACATCTACTCGCGTGGCAGCTGGGCCGTCAAGGCGCAGTCCGACTACGTCTATCGCTACAAGTGCCAGGGAAAGGTCCAGGCGGCCTTCTCCCAGACCTATCTCGGAGAGCGACTGATAGATTCAACCTGGCGTCATTCCAACGACTTCAAGATCTTCTGGAACCATCAGCAAGATGTCAAGTCGCACCCCACCACCCGTTTTAACGCCCATGTGGACATCGTGAGCTCCAACTACTCTAAGTACAACATGACCTCTGCCCAGGACTATCTCTCCAACCAATATACCTCCTCCATCAACGTCTCCACTTCCGCCCGCGACATCTTCTATCTCGATGCCACGCTCTCTTATTCTCAGAACACCAGCACCAAGGCTATCAATCTGAAGTTGCCGGATATCAATATGTCCGTCATACAGTTTTATCCTTTCCGCAAGAAAAACAAGGTCGGCTCGTTGAAGTGGTACGACAACATCTCGCTGAAGTGGACTTCCCAGTTTACGGGGCAGATAGACACCTACGACTCGCTCTTCTTCAAGTCCGAGACGTGGTCGGACATGAATGTCGGCATGATGCACACCGTGCCGTTGACCATTCCCATCAAGATTGCCAAACTCATCAACTGGAACACCACCGTGACGCTGACGGAGCGCTGGTATCTGCAGAACTACACGCGCGATATGACCATTGACACGCTGGATGACGTGCCGTATGCTGTCGTCAACCGCTATTTTCATCGAGGCTTCACGGCGCTTCACGACCTGCACGTCTCTTCCAATCTGACCACCAAGATCTACTTGATGTACTCTTTCAAGAAGGGTTGGCTGCATGCCATCCGCCATGTGGTGACGCCGGTCCTTAACCTGACATACCAACCGGCCTTCAACAAGAGTACCCGCGACAAGTACTTCGACCCGGTCCGTGGCGAGTATGTGGAGTATTCGCGTTTTGACAACGCCATCTTCGGTCCTGGCAACCAGCAGAACCAGGCGCTGGTGCAGCTCTCCTTCGGCAACAACATCGAAATCAAGGTGCGCTCCAAGCGCGATACCGTGACGGGCTTCAAGAAGATCTCCCTCTTCGACAATCTGAATGTCGGCATGAACTACAACATTGCGGCCGATTCCTTGAATTGGTCCAAACTCTCCGTCTCTGGCCGCAGCACCCTCTTCAAACAGCTCTATCTGACTTTCAACTTCGTCTTCGACCCCTACATCATCAATGAGAACGGTGTGCGCTGCAACACTACCGAATGGAAAGCGAACCACCGGCTCTTCCGTCTGTCGTCCACCGATTTCAGCATTGCCTTGAACTGGCGCATCGACCAGAACACTTTCAAGAAGAAAAAGACAGACAACAACGCCCAAGGCAAAACCTCTAACCGGTTGCCTTGGTCTTTCACCTTCAACTACACCTTCACTTACGGAATTGCCGACAATATCAATTACTATCGTTTGCTGGACACCATCCTCTATAACCACAACATGGTCCATACCATCAATGTGGTGGGCGACTTCTATGTGACCAAAAAGTGGAAGATAGGGTTCACCACGGGTTATGACTTCGTCCAGAAAGACTTCTCCTACACCTCGGTGGATGTCTATCGTGACATGCACTGTTGGGAGATGGAGTTCAGCTGGATACCGTTTGGCTACCGCAAAGGATGGCGTTTCCAAATCAACGTGAAGGCCAATGTGTTGAAGAACGTGATGAAGGTGCCGTTGCACCATGACTTCCGCGATAATTTGCAATGATAATAACAACAACCCATAACGATATGAAGCATTTCTTTTTATTGATGATCATGATGACAGTCGCGTTGTGCGGGTTTGCGCAGCCGGCTGCCGATCGTTTGGCGCAGGTGAAGGACGCCGACTTCCAATCTTACAACATCGTGACGGTCTTTGACAGCACCTCTGTGATGATGGAGGAGAGTGGTCTGAGCCATGTCTATAACCATAAGCTGTGGAAGATCCTTACCGATGAGGGGGCACGTGACTTCAACCAGGTGAAGATGGACTACGACCCGCAGTCGGCCTATGTGGAGATTCGCGAGGTGGTCGTCTATCACCAGGACGGCACGCGCGAGGTGGTCGATAGGCCGGTGTTCGACTATCCTGCTCCGGCGCACATGATCTACTGGGGTGCGCGCCAGAAGATGGTCTCTCTCGGCCGTCTCGAGGTCGGCGATGCCGTGGAGGTGCAGACCTACAAGAAAGGCTTTACCTACGCGCTCTTGCAGGGAGGGGAAGACCCTGACGCCAAATACATCCCGCCCATGCGGGGCCATTTCTACGACATTGTCCCCTTCTGGAGCCAAGAGCCGGTGATGGAGAAGGTGTATCAAGTCAATGTGTTGGCATCCAAGAACCTGCGGTACGCGGTCTATAACGGCCAGCTGGAACAGTCTCAGCAGGTCGCCGATGGCGAACGCATCCTCTATACCTTCGTCAAGAAGCATATCTTTCCGATCAAGACCCCTCGTTATACGTTGGCCAGCAACGACATAGAGACCAAGCTGCTACTCTCCACCGCACAGGACTGGGAGGCCAAGTCGCGCTGGTTCTATGGCGTCAACGAGGACTACGGCAGCTTTGTGCCCACCGAGGAGGTGAAGGCCAAGGTCAGCAGTCTGCTCAAGAAGGCCAAGACTGAGAACGACAGCATCTCCATCCTGACGCACTGGGTGGCCGACAATATGCGCTACTCAGGTATCTCGATGGGCGAGGGCGAGGGCTTCACGCTCCACAAGTGCGAGATGAACTACACCGACCGCTGCGGGGTCTGCAAGGACAAGGCCGGCATGTTGATCAGCATGTTGCGGGCGGCGGGCTTCGAGGCTTTCGCGGCCATGACCATGGCGGGCGAGCGCATCGACGACATCCCCGCCGACCAGTTCAACCACTGCGTGACGGTGGTCAAGCGCCGCAACGGCAACTACCAGCTGCTGGACCCCACCTGGGTGCCCGGCGTGCGTGAGCTGTGGTCCAGCGCCGAACAGCAGCAGAACTACCTGATGGGCTTGCCCCAAGGCGCCACGCTCGGCAAGACCCCCGTGTCCAAACCCGAGAACCACTACCTCAAGATGATCGCCAACACCAAAGTCAAGAAGGACGGCACCCTCTCCGGCACGGTGACCATCACCGCCGAGGGACAGTCGGACCGCACCGTGCGCTATCTCTTCAGCGGCCGCAAGTCGGAGTGGCGCGACAACGTGGAGGCCCAGATGCGTTCCCTCTATCCCAACATCAAGCTCCGCTCTGTCAAATACTCCGATGAGGAGACCTATCTGGAGCATCCGGTGACCATCACCTACAAGTTCGACATCCCACACTATGCCACCGTCAGCGATCGCGAGGTCATCGTCACCCCGTTGCTGGCCCGCGGCATCTATAAGTTCGCTATGCGCGAGCTCTACTACGACACCAGCCTGGAGAAACGCGACTATCCCTTCAGCGACCGTTGCTCGCGTCAGGTCATCCTCTACGAGACACTCAGCCTGCCCGCCGGGTACACCTCCGCCAAGATGCCCAAACAACGCCATCTGGACGGCCAGTACATCTCCTTCGATGGCGGCTATAAGTTCGAGAACAACAAATTCGTCTTCCGCGAGAACATACGCCTCGGCAAACGTATCTACGAGGCCTCCGACTGGCCCGCCTACCGTACCGTGGTGGAGAACCAGAAGTTCTTCCAAGACACCCCGCTGATTGTTGTCAAACCGACTCTGTAATGGATTGTGAACCAAGAATCTCAAATTGATATAGATATGAAAAAGATATTCACCCTCTTCACGTTGATTATCCTCTCCGTCACCTTCTCCTGGGCGGGCGAGAAACCCGATGCCGTCTATCATAAAATCATCCGCAGCTATAAACTCCACGAAGATGGCAATGTGGAGGTGCGCTTTCGCAAAGAGCTGCAGCTCTTCTCCAAGGATGCTTTCTTCAACACCTACGGAGAGACGCTGATTCCATACAATACCGATTTCCAGACCCTGACAATCAACGAGGCTTATACGATCCGCCAGGACGGCAGTATCGTGCAAACGCCCCCGAATGCCTTCAACCCCTCGCTGCCAGCGAGCTGTGCCGATTGCGACAGGCTGAACTCCATGCGCGAGATGGTGGTCACGCACACCGCCTTGGAATATGACGCCACCATCGTGCTGGACTATACCATCCGCACCCAGACTATTTTCTTCGCGCAGCTGATGGAACAGATTGATCTCTATGAAGACGCCCCCATTGAGTTGTATGAGATATATGTGGAGGTACCTTCGGAGTTGAATCTCTCTTATCTCAAAAACTATGATGAGACGATAGAGCAGTTCAGCAAGGTCGTCACGGACACCAACACCAACTTCTTCCATTGGACTTTCACCAATCTGCCTCAGAGACCTGCTGAATCATACATTGCTCCCGGCTATCTGCCCAACCTTCAGTTCACCACCATCCCGAATCCGCTCTATTTCTGTGAGCTGTTGCAGAACCAGACAGCCTTTTATTATCATGATCCCCAGATTTTTCAGAATGTGCTGAAGGAGATCGTGAAGGAAGACGAGACGAAGGAACAGCAGATGCTGGCCATCCGTGATTATGTGGCTGACCGTATCCATACCAATGATTTGCCCATCCGTTATGTCAACTACCTGTTGGCGGCACCCTACACGGTGTGGATGAGCAATTGCGGCACCCCCTTCGAGAAGAATATGCTGCTGACCGATATGTTGCAAACAGCAGGTTTTATGTGCGAGATGGGCTTCTTTTTTGAAGATCTGATGCAGGACATTCAAAGTGCCGTGGTGGTGAACATAGACACACAAAAGTATTACATCTCCGCCGCCTACACCGACAATGTGCCCATGGATGTGCGCTGCGCCCCGGGCGACTTCTTCACGATGAGAGGGGAATCCACCACATTCAACAGGGAGCCTGTCAACATAACGCTGTCTGCCAATGTGGCCGTGGATTTGAAGCCGGTGGTCTCCATTCGCAAAGCGGAGGCAGACCAGCACACCCTGCTCCCCGCCAAGGGTTTGTCCCTGAGTGCATCGGTGGCCCCGCTCCATAATGGCTATTATCAGCTCCGACTCCGTCCGAGCGTGTCAGGCACTCCAATAAAGGCTGCCAGACTACAGGAACAACGGATCTCGCCGCTGGCAACGCCGTTGGTGGAGGAGCATTACGAATATGATCTCCATCTGCCCGCGGGCGCCCGCTGGGTGACGCAGCCCTACGAGGTGACCAAGGAGTATCCTTTTGGCAAACTCCATATCGAGTACTTCATTGACGGCGGCACCATGCATGTTGTCAGAGATCTCTCCGTAACCCAGCATTTTATCGTGGGGAAGGAGTATAAGGATTTCAAGACCATGATGGCTTTGTGGGATGAGCCATACGATTTGATTTACACAACCAACAGATAGATATGAATACGGTGAATAGATTTTCGGTGGAGCTAGTCAGGAAGGACCCGTACCTGAAGCCCTTCACCCGCCAGTTGCAGAAGCGGCGCGAGCGTGCCCTGTTGCGCGAGCTGTCGTTGACGGACGGCGCGTGCCCGCTTTCGGATATCGCCAATGGACACCTTTACTATGGCCTTCACAAGACAGAGAAGGGCTGGGTGTTCCGCGAGAAGGCCCCCAACGCCAAGGCGATCTATCTTTACGGTGACTTCTCCCACTGGGAGATACAGCCCGCCTTTGCGCTCACCCCGCTGGGCAATGGCGACTGGGAGATACAGCTGCCTGATTTCGCGCTGAAACACGGAATGCTCTATAAACTGTGGATGGTCTGGTCGTCAGGCGCGGGGGAGCGCCTCCCTTCCTACGCCACCCGCGTGGTGCAGGATGAGCAGACCAAGGTCTTCTGTGCCCAGGTGTGGGATCCCGAACCCTACCAGTGGAAGCATCCTGTTCCCGAGAAGCCAGCCCACCCGCTGATCTACGAGGCGCATGTGGGCATGTCCTCCGCAGAGGCGAAGGTCTCTACTTATTGGGAGTTCAAGGAGACGGTTATTCCCCGAATCCAAGAGTTGGGCTATAATACCATACAACTGATGGCCATCCAGGAGCATCCTTACTATGGCTCCTTCGGCTATCAGGTCTCCAACTTCTTCGCTCCCTCCTCGCGCTTCGGCACGCCGGAAGAACTGAAGGAGCTCATCGATACAGCCCATGGTGCCGGCATCTCCGTCATCCTGGATGTGATACACTCCCACTCCGTCAGCAATGAGAAGGAGGGACTCTCCCTCTTCGACGGCAGCGACCATCTCTACTTCCACAGCGGGGAGAAAGGCCAACACCCCGTTTGGGACTCCCGCTGCTTTGATTATGGCAAGACGGAGACGATCCTGTTCCTGCTCTCCAACCTCAAGTATTGGCTGGAGGAGTTTCGCTTTGACGGTTTCCGCTTCGACGGCGTGACGAGCATGAGCTACTGGGATCATGGTCTGGGTGTGGACTTTCTAGAATACAGTCAATATTTTGACGATAATGTAGATGAAGACGCGCTCGTCTATCTGACATTGGCCAACAACCTGATCCGCTCGGTGCGCCAGGATGCCATGACGATTGCTGAAGATGTAAGTGGCATGCCGGGCATGGCCTTCCCCACCCAAGAGGGCGGCATCGGCTTCGATTACCGCATGTCGATGGGCATTGCCGACTACTGGGTCAAGACTGTCAAGAAGCTGCCCGACGAGGCCTGGGGCGTGGGCGATATCTATTTCCACCTGACCGATAAAAGAAGCGAAGAGGAGACCATCAGCTATGTGGAGTGCCATGATCAAGCGATGGTGGGTGACAAGACGTTGATATTTAGATTGATAGATAAAGAGATGTACGATAAGATGTCGGTGCTGGAGCACAGTCTGGTGGTAGATAGGGGTGTGGCGTTGCACAAGATGATCCGGCTGATCACGCTCACGCTGGCGTCAGGAGGCTATCTGAACTTCATGGGCAATGAGTTCGGCCATCCCGAGTGGATCGACTTCCCGAGGGAGGGCAACGGCTGGTCGTACTATTATGCCCGCCGTCAGTGGAATCTGGCAGATGATGAGCTGTTGAGATACTCAGGACTCAACCGCTTCGACCGCGACATGGT
Source organism: Bacteroidales bacterium (assembly GCA_017615595.1). Lineage (GTDB taxonomy): Bacteria > Bacteroidota > Bacteroidia > Bacteroidales > WCHB1-69 > F23-D06. Next base: position 26,495 of record JAFZZT010000020.1, on the reverse strand, counting down.
GCATTTGGTGACGCAGTATCATCTTTTGGATGCGCTGCCGCAGAAGATTTATGAGCAAGGACAGGACCAGGTCCTCGTCTATGAGCGCAACGGCTTGCTCTTTGTCTTCAATTTCAACCCGACCCAGTCGTTTGCGGACTATGAGATTCCCTGTCTGAAAGAGGAATATCGTTTGGTCCTCAATAGCGATGACACGCTCTATCATGGCTTTGGCAATGTGGAGGCCGGGACGAGCTATCCGTCTCGCAAGCGTGGAGGTCAGCGTACCCTGAAGCTGTACATCCCCTCAAGGACGGCGTTGGTACTGGGTTGAAATCTTTTGATGATAGTTTGACAAAGGGTGAGAAGAGGCAGCATTATTTCTGCGGAAATAATCATCTTTTCACCAACGTCTTCACCATCTCTTCACTTTCGGATGTTATGCGCACAAAATATACTCCCGAAGCTAACCTTGAAACATCGAGACTGATGGTGTTGCTACTTGTATTCTCAACATGAATCAATTTGCCATACACGTCATAAATATGGATTGTTTGGATAAACTCATCCTCTTGATCGAGTGACACCTCTACTTGATGAGTGGCCGGATTTGGGAACAGCTTGACCTCCAGTGGATCATCAATGTCATGAGCACCATTCAACATGGCCGGGGTGATTTCCATAAGTCTGGACTGGCCGCAGGCATCCTGAACCAATAAATAGAGGGACTTTCTTGCTGGAATCTGATTCGGACACACATAATCCGAGGTGGAAATATATACTACATGATTGGGCAATGATGGCATCCCGCCATCGGCCGCATACCATCCATATTGATAGGGAGACACGCCACCTGACACAACGGCGAAAATAGGATTGCGACACCCCAGGTCTCCTGAAGGCGGCAGCATCGAAGGACATCCCAAATAACCTGGAATGCAAACCTGCAGCGTTTCCGCATCGGAAAAGACACTCTCTTCCAATTGCACCTGGCACCCCGCAGCATCCGTAATGGTGAGGTAATAGGCGCCTGGGGAAAGGTTCGTGATCTGGGAGGTGTATGCGGGTGCAATACCATTGCCAGACCATTCATAGGAGAAAGGTGAATGGTCGCCTGTCACCTGTGCCAAGATGGAACCGTTAGCATGGTTGGGGCAGTCGGCATCAACGGTCACGAGATTCACCTGCAGGGAAGAACTGCCGATGGTGATGGTGTCGCTCAAGACGCAACCGTGGTCGGTGATGGCAAGCGAATACTGACCAGCCTGTTGAACCACGATGGAGGGTGTGGTGGCGCCTGTGGACCACGCGAGCTGCTCCTCGGCGTAGTTGGACTGCAGGGTGATCGCCTGGCCGTTGCACACGTATGGCGGAAGGTCCCCTTCTACCAGAATCTGCGGTTGGCGCACCCCGATGGGATACAATCCCAAGTTGGCGGGCCAGTTGATACTCCGGCTCGCCTCGATATTGGCCAGCACTCCCTTCACCGCACAACTGCTGGTGTCGGGAACGATGATATAAAACAAATCGCCATTTGCATAGTACATAAGCTCATCCAAATTCATCACATGGCTCATTAACAGAATATGTCCTATCTCATGGAGGATATTTTGATAGAAGCTGCGTTGACCAGCAAAAATATCTGTAAGACTATAACACCATGTCCAATTGACAGCTTGTGGTTTAATACAAATGTGAGAAGCTGTTTTTCGATAACAATATGAAACACTATCAATGATAACTGTGTCAAAACTGCGATTGGTCGTCATCAATCCTCCTTCCTGCATGTTTGAACTTAATGAAATAATGTTTTTTCCTGCCACATCCATAGAATCCTCAAAGATTAAATTCCCATTGGCATCCCGCTCCAATTGCAATGTCAGGCCTGTCAATCTGGACCATAATCGAAGAGCTGTGTCTATGACAAAAATTTTGGACGTATCACCCTCAAGACTACGATGCAATGTGAATTGAAAGTCATAGTCGCATTGTTGACGGGCAAGATAAACACGTTTAATCTCATTATTTACCTTATGATTCATAACAGAGTAGTTAATGTACAGATAAGGCGTCCCATAATTAATACTAGTATCCCCGTTGGCGGTCTGGATTTTGACAGGCCCAGAACAGGCACCCCCAGTCCATATTCTATCCTCATTATCATACCCTTTATATACTAGAGAAGGAACCAGCACTTTGATCATTGTATCACTCCATAGAAGATGATAGCAGTCGTCCAATCCAAACATAAACCTTTTACCTCCCTTGTCTGCCTCTCTAAAGAAAACCTCCCCCCTAGTACTACCAAAGTTCTTTCCAAGAATAGTCAATGTATCTCCTACTCCAGCAATCTTGTTTTGGTTGTCCAGTCCTATTATGATGGGATTGCGGAGCCCTGGTATGATTAGCGTATCAGATGGGATGTGGACAATCTGGTTGAAGGCGTAATAAGACAAATAAGATGCATTGGCAGTTTGGGCATAGGTGGGATTGCCTGCCGTATTATATGTATTGAAAACTACCTTATTCGGAAAACTATCCAAGGAAACAGAAAACGAAAAATGTAAAAAAGGTTTTGGAATGGTGTCCAAAAGAACACGCTGCAACGTATTCACAAAGGCTATTCCGCCCAACACCTTGACAATATTGGCAGATGTGTCATAAACAATATGTATGGTATAACTGTCATTTTGGAATTCAGTGCATAATGAAACATCTAAATTTCCACTAGTGACTATATTCGTCCCAAAAACCGAGCTGTCGTACTGTAATTTCACATATCCGCCATCAAAATACACGTTGGGTTTGTTGGTGTGCACACACAAATCTATCTCTACACAAGCGTTGTTTGTGTTTGGGGTATATTGGATTTGAGGTTCTCCAAACGAGAGATAGAGGTTTGCGTTATCTTTGGTCTGACGTATTTTTTTTTTGACTTCCCCACCGTTGTTCTACTTCCGGAGGGAGGGATCTGTTGATGTAATCCCTGTTTTTGTCTTGGGTTTTTGGCTCCACAACCCTTACCACTGTCGTGTCGTACCTACCCGCTTCCAACATGAATCGATACAAATCGTTTCTTGAATTGAAAAGCGTGTCATTTAACCCTAAGAACTTATCACCAGAGACATATAGTTTTGTACCCTCATCGTAAAAAACATAAGGGTACAAATATTGATACTGAGGCATGGAAGCGTATGGCTTCTCCTTAGTCTTGGGAAAGGTGGATTCTTTGAAAAAAAACACACAATCATTCACAAATTGACTAAGAACTTCAATATGCTTAGAAAAAGCTATTTCTGGATAATCGAACTGAACATCAAAATCCAATTCTACTGAATCCCCTGTATGTGGATCTACCCTATAAACTTTTGTGAATGGATAATAATCAAGGATACAAGTGTTTATATCTTCAAGGCATCTCCCTTCTCTTGTCACATATACCGTATCACCGGCTTTGGCTTTACCTTTGAACACTCGGTATGCAACCACTGGACAAATGCCATAATAGTGGTCATTCCCTTGGATGTCCTTCACGGTGTAGGCATAAACGGGTTTCAAGAACCTGCCCTCCACCACCAATGTCGCCTCTTTGAAAAACGACATGTTGTTCATATCCAAATGAAAGTCTATCTTCTGGGACCAGCCTGTGTGGAGGCATACTAGCAATAGGGACACTAAAGTCAAACATCTATTTTTCATCGTTTCATGTTGTTTTATGTTCTAACAGCAAAAAAAAAAAAATTTAATTGTCATGATGCCAAGTGAAAGAAATATATTAGCGTTGTTCTTGACTGGACCTGTTTTTTTGACCTCCCCACCGTTGTTCTACTTCCGGAGGGAGGGGCTTGTCTGGATAGCATGATGCCTTGGACGTGTTGTCCGGTTCCCTGTTGGGAGGTCCCACTTCTATCATCGGATATCGGCTTCGCGGTGTATTGTCTCTTGAAACTTTCGGCTCCGACATCTTCACTACCGTTGTGTCATATCCGCCCGCTTCTAACATAAACCTGTACAAATCATTTCTTGAATTGAAAAGTGTGTCATTTAACCCTGCGAACTTGCCTCCTGAAACATACAGTTTTGTTCCTTCATCGTAATACACCCACGGATACAGATACTGGTACAGGGGCAATGAAATAAATGGTTCTTCCTTCGTCTTTGGGAATGAAGATTCCTTGAAAAACAACACACAATTCTGTTTATATTCATGATTCACTTCATCAACGTAGATATTCCTTGAACGAACTATTGGGATATCATAATAAGAAACTTGTGAATAATTACATTCATACGTTCCTGAATTTTCATCATAATCATAAAAGACATCAAATCTCGAATATATAGCATTTTTCATTGAAGTACCTTCCCTAACCACATAGACGGTATCCCCAGCCTTGGCATCCCCCTTGAAAACATTGTTGGCTATGACCTTCCAGATACCATAATAATGATCTTTCCCTTGGATGTCCTTCACCGTATAGGTGTGTATGTTTTTCAAAAAATGTCCCTCCACCACCAATGTCGCCTCCTTAAAAAACGACATGTTGTTCATGTCCAGATGTTGGTCTATCTCCTGGGACCAGCCTGTATGGAGGCATAACAGCCATATAGATACTAAAATCAAATATCTATTTTTCATCATTTTACGGTGTTTTATATTCTCGAGGCAAAGATAGAAAAAAACATTTACATTGTCATATCCGCCTACTGCTAACACGAACTGATTTGAAGGGGCTCTACGCATAGCTGTGCAGGCCTCCCAGCAGCATGTTGACGCCGAAGTAGGTGATGACCACACTTAGGAATGCCAGGATGCTGTAGATGTGGAAGAACAGGGGCTTGCGGAAGGAAGGCCATACCGACTGGTGCAGCGGGAAGGCGTAGATCAGAAGGGTGATGAGCGCCCACACCTCTTTGGGATCCCAAGACCAGTAGTTGCCCCAGGTGATGTTGGCCCACGCGGCGCCGATGAAGATGCCGGCTGCCAACAAGGCCACGGCGGGATACAAGAGAATCATGCTGATGTTTTGCAGACGTTCCATATAGGCGCCATTGTCGGGTTGGGTGATGCGAACCACCACGGCGCCGATGCCATTGAGCATGATGAAGAACAGCAGGGCGTAGGCGATCATAATCACGGTGACATGCAGACTCAGCAGCGGCGACAGGAGCACGGGCATCAGGTTGGTGATGGGAGGGTTGGAGCCCCCGATCATCTGCACCAGCAGGACAAAGCCGGTTATCAGCAGTCCGGCGGGCAGCGCCATCTCGTATTTTTTGCTCAAGCATAAAGCGAGGATGCAGACACTCAAGGCGAGCAGGTTCATGGAGTCGAAACTGCCGGCCATCGGCACGTGGCCGCCCGCGATCCAACGGAGGATGAATAGCAATGCCAGGAAGGCGCACAACAAGGCTATCCACACGGTGGCTGCCCAGCGCAGGGGCTTGTAGAGCGGCCGTCCTTTCCCGACACAGACCAAGGCGATTGCGAAACACAATAAGCCCAGGGTGATGTTGGTGAGCGCCAGCCAGCGCCCCGCCGACAGCCGGTTGTAGATCCGTTCGGCCCGATACTGCGCCACGGGTTGCACATGTCCGAGGGCATACTTCTCCTGATAGATCTTAGTCTTTTCGAGCACCTCTTCCAGGGCCTGGAAGTCGCCCCTTACCACATACTCTTGGCAGAGGCTCGTTTGTTTGCGGATGAAGAGGTACTCGTCATCCGGAATCTCCAACGGCAGCTGGTCATTTTGCGAGTACCAGGTGATATTGCCGAGCGAGTCGGCGTGCGGGAACATCTTCAACAGCTGTCCGTCTTGCAGTATCTGGATGAGTTGCAGCTTTTCATCTTTCTTTTTGGTGTCATCGGTCAAGGTGGAGCTCCATTCGCCGGTGTAGAACAGCCATCCGCCGAGCACTTGTTCCGGGGAATGGCCACGATAATGGGCTTTCCCGTAGAGCTTGGTGGTGAAGTCCTTGGCCAGTGTCTGCATGGGACACACACGTCCTTTGTACATGACGTACAGCTGTCCCATCTTGTCGGCGCTCTCTCTGGACAGCGTGCGCGGCTTGCTGGCGGCCTGCGTGGACAAGGCACCGCCGAGGGTGAGGAGGACGAGCAACATGACGGCTTTGCCCGCTGTCTGTCGGAGCAGTGCCCGAAACGGTCCTTCGCGCTGGAAAAAGAGCCCCACTAGGGCAATGAACAGCAGGATGTATCCCGCATAGGTCATGCTGACACCCCAGGGGTCGTGGGCCACCGCAAGCACCGAGTTGCCCTCCTCGTCGTAGTCGCTCTGGTAGAAACGGTAGTGGCGGAACTTCAGGATGTGGTTCATGGAGATCTTGGCATCTGTCAGGTTGCCTCTGTCCGTGATCTGGAGGTAGCTTACAAAGTCCATCGGCGAGCGGGTGCCTGGGTAGGTCACCACCTCGAAGTGGTCGAGTGTCAGCTGGAAGGGCAGCCTGGCCGTGCTTTTCTCGCCCTGTTTCTCGATGGTGAACTGACTGTTGGGCACGCCTGGCCGCAGCGTCATCTCGCCGTGTTGGCCGGTGAGCATGGTCAGCAGGGCGCCGAGGAGAATCAGCAGGATGGCGGTATGCAGTCCAAAGGCCACAGGCCTTTTCCAAAATTTTCGATGAAACAGCATGATTATCATGGCGAGGGCGGCCAAGCCCCACAGGGCGACGAACCACCAGGAACCATAGACATGGCTCAGGGCATAGTCGGAGCCGTGGTACTTTTCCAGGACGGTGCCGGTGGCCATGACCGTTATCAAGGCGGTCATCAAGACCGAGAGGAGGTGACGGATGATTTTCATGTGGATTGTTTTATGCGATATAAAAGGCAAAAATAGTAAAAATGATGAATGGAATAGCTTGATAAGCCCATAACAGAGACAGGACTATATTGCATCGATGAATTTCACGATAGCATCTCTGTCGGATTTGCTGAGGTTACGGAATTACTCCACGGATTTGCGTGCATCGCTTTGGGCGCTGCCATGCCACATGATAGCCTCGATGACGGTGCGTGCACGGCAGTCGTGCTCGCCAGTCTCCTCAGTCTCCACTTCCACGGCAGACTCGGTGCCACCATGCTCGAACTCGATCTCCGTGTTGAAGGTCCAGCCGCGACCGAAATCATAACCGAACAAAAAGACCGCATGAGGGATGTCCACCCGCCCGTGCCCTCTCGTCTCAGCGTAGTTGGCAGCATGGGTATATCGAAACATATTGTCACTAAAGAAGTTGTATTTGTAAACAGCCTCTCCGTAACCGCCAATGGTAAAACGGCTACGTTTTTGGGTGCTGTCTTTGACGACCACCACAGAGTCTGTGGATGATGTAACCGTCTGCGCATTCAGGTTTGGTGCGAGTAATAATATAGAAAACAATAATAGAGGTGGTAACAGCTTCTTCATAGAATATAAATTTAAACATGCAAAACTACCATATCGGCATGGATGCCTGAATACCCAATAATGATGAATCCTACCATAGAGGTAATAATAATTGAGGATAGAAGTAAAGGAACCAGATTATTTACTTAACAGGATGCATGTTTCATTTTTTTACTGTATCTTTGCAACTTGGTTTTTAAAATTTTTATCACGATGACAACTCGTTTTACTACAGACACTCAGACTACTTTTGTGAATCAGAAACTTCGCTTTGTGGAAGATTTGGTCTTGCACACGCAGGCCCATATCTTCCTGACGGGTCGTGCCGGCACGGGCAAGACCACCTTTTTGAAGAGTTTGCCCACTAAGACGCACAAGCGGATGGTGGTGGTTGCTCCGACTGGCGTGGCCGCCATCAATGCGGGCGGGCAGACCATCCATTCTTTCTTCCAGCTGCCATTTGGGCCGCAGTTGCCGGAGGATGCGCAACTGATGAGCGCCTCCGCCCGCACCGTCAGCGCCCAGTTTCAGAAGCTGCGGCGCGAAAAGCTGCAACTCATGCGCACCCTCGACCTTCTGGTCATCGACGAGGTCAGCATGGTGCGGGCCGATGTGCTGGACGCGGTGGATACTGTGCTACGCCGTGCTCGCCGCAACAGCAAACCTTTTGGTGGCGTGCAACTCCTCATGATCGGTGATGTGCATCAGCTGGCCCCCGTGGCCAAGCCCGAAGAGTGGGAGGTGCTTGCCCCCTACTACCGGACTGCCTATTTCTTCGGCAGCCATGTGCTCCAACGTGCCGAATACCTCTGCGTGGAACTCGACCACATCTACCGCCAGCATGACGAGGACTTTATCTGTCTTCTCAACAAGGTGCGCGACAACAAGATGGATGCCGATTGTCTGCACAAACTCAACGCCCGCTACGATCCGGATTTCAAGGAAACGGACGGCTACATCACCCTCACCACCCACAACGTCCAGGCCGATGAGATCAATGCCAGCCATCTCGCCGCCATCAAGAAGAAGCCCTTCCTGTGCAAGGCGGAGGTGTCCGGCGTCTTCCCGCCTTCCACCTATCCGACCAAAGAGGAACTGGAACTCAAAATAGGGGCACAGGTCATGTTTGTCAAGAATGATCCCAATCCCGAGAAAGCCTATTATAACGGAAAGATCGGCATGATTACCGATTATGACGAGAAGAAAAAGACTGTGGAGGTGACCTGCGGACGGCAACGTATCCAAGTGCCTGTGGTGACTTGGCAGAATTTTGAGTATTCGTTGAATGGGGAGAACCATGAGATTGAAGAGAAAGAGATCGGGCGCTTCGTGCAGATCCCGCTGCGGCTGGCATGGGCGGTAACCATCCATAAAAGCCAGGGACTGACATTCGACAAGCTCATTGTGGATGCCCATCAGGCCTTCGCCCACGGACAGGTCTATGTGGCCCTCAGCCGCTGTACCTCATTGCAAGGACTGGTCCTCAAGACCCGCATCTCCCCCGATGCGCTGGTCAACGACTATATGGTGGATGCGTTCGTGAACAAGATGCCCGAAAGAGAACCCACGCAGGAGAAGGTGGATGCCCTGCATCAGGCTTTTGAACTGAACACCTTGATGGAGGCGGTCGATTTCAAGGAGATACAAAGAATCATCGGGCGGATCATTCAGATTGTGCAAGACAATATCATATTGTTGGAAGGAGGTACACTCCAACAGCTGTCAGAAATCCATGAGTCGATACGCCATGAGCTGATCGAGGTGGCTGCCAAGTTTGCTCCCCAGTTGCACCAGCTGCACGCGCAAGCACTCTATGACCAAAACCCGCCGCTGCAGGAGCGGATGCAGAAGGCTGCCGCCTATTTCCGGGATCATCTTTCCAAACACTACAATACGGTCACCAAACTGATGCTTACCACGGATGTGGACTCCGTGAACGAGGCGTTGGATGAGTGCCTGGCCCAGCTGGAGGAGTGCGTCTCTGTCAAGATCGGCTGTTTGGAAGGCTTTGAGAAGGGGATGCCCTTGCAGGAGTATTATCAGATCAAGGTGGACAGAATGCTGGAGAAGGAAGGGAAACCGGGATCACCCTCCAAAGCCAAGTCAAAGTCCAAACGCTCGAAACCTAAGAAGAGCACCTATCAGATTACATACGATATGTTGGAAGACGGCATGTCGCCGGAAGAAATTGCCACTGAACGGGATCTGACCTTGTCCACCATCTATGGTCACCTGACGCGCTTCGTGAGTAAGGGATTCTATCCGGCCGATAGCTTTATGAGCACCCGCAAATGCCGCCGTATCAAGAAATATTTCGACAAGAACCCCGATGTTTCCCTGACGGAGGTACGCCAAGACATGGGTGATGATTATGAATATTGGGAGCTTCGGATGGTAAGGGCTGAGTGGGAGCGAGAGCATGTCCGCCCCGAGAAGAACTAATACCAGAAAAAGTTGTCGTTATAATACGATGTCGTCCAGATAACGCTCAATGGGGATGCCGTTGTCCGGGGCGGGGTAGGTCTTGTTGACTTCGATCATGTGCGACACGAAGTTCATGGCCTTTAGAACGCTTTCTTCTAACGATGCTCCATGCAGGAAATGCCCGATCAAGATGGAGGAGAACATGTCGCCTGTGCCGGAGAACTGGGCGGGGATCAGCTGGTAGGGCAGGATGCTCGTTTTGGCCGTCTGGGCATCATAGAGCATGGTGCAGGTGATGCCGTCCATGACCATACTGGAGATGACGACGGAGTTCTCGCCCATATGATGCAGCAACATGATGAGCTCTTCGGCCTCTGCGCGGGAGAGGGAGGTCTTGCCCTCGTAACGGCCTGCCAGGAAGGTGGCCTCCGTCATGTTGGGCACGATGACGTCGGCGACTTTGCACATGCTGCGCATGTATTCCACTGTCTTGGTGGTGACTCCGTTGTAGAGCTTGCCGTCGTCGGCCATGATGGGGTCCACGAAGATCTTGGCGCCCCGGCTTTTCAACTTCCGACAGTAATCGGCCACAATGCGGGTCTGCTCTTCCGACACTAAGAATCCTGTGCTGACGGCGTCAATATGGAAAGCCTCCTGCTCCCAGATCTCGATGCATTGGCGCATATAGTCGGTGGTGTCCATGACAGCGAAACGCTCGTAGCAGAAGTTGTTGGATACCAAGGAGGAGGGTAGGCGGAGAATCTCGAACTTCATCTTCGACAAAATGGGAATCATCGCGGACATTCCCAGATTGCCGTATCCTACCATATCGCCGATTAACAGTATATTGCTCATACTTAGACTATTCCAGACAGTTGTCCAATTCTCTAATGATTTGCTCTTTATCCATATTCTGGCCGATGAAGACGATCTTGATCATACGGTCGCCATACTCCGGATCCCAGTCGTGCATGAAGTTGGGGTCCTGCATCATCAGTTGCATCAGCTCCTCTTCGGGGGCGGTGGCGTACCAGAGACCTGCCTCGGTCAACTTCTGCTGCACGCCGGCCTGCTCATAGAGGTAGGACATGTCGCGATACTCTTTGAAGTAGAGGACGCCCTTGGAGCGGATGATATTTTTGGGTTGCTTTTTGGCCAGATACTTGTTGAACTCCACCACCTTGAAGGCTTTTCTGCGGTAATAGACGAAGGTGGAGATGCCATATTCCTCCGCTTCCCCTTCGTCGTGATGATGGTGGTGGTGGTGATGATGACCGTGCTCCTCCTCGTCATGGTCTTCGTCTTCCTCCTCTTCATGATGGTGTTCGTGTTCCTCTTCGTCATCATGGTGGTGGTGATGATGATGATCAGCGCGTGCCTCGCGTTCCTCTTCCTCCGTGGTGGCGCGTTCCAGCTCGCGCACCCAACCCGTGGAGATGGAGACCCGCTCGTAGTCGAATGCGTCCGTATGGATGATCTTGGCCAAATCGACATTCGTGTAGTCGGTCTCGATGATCTCCGCACCCGGGTTCAGATGCTTGATGATCTGCTTGATGCGATTAACCTCTTCGGGTTGCACCTCCGAGACTTTGTTCAACAGCACGATGTTGCAGAACTCGATCTGTTGCACGAGGAGGTTCTCGATGTCTTCCTCGTCGAGGTTCTTCCGTTCGAGGTCATCGCCGCAGGAGAACTCGCTCTGCATGCGCAGGGCGTCCACCACCGTGACGATGCAGTCGAGCGTCGGCGTGCCGGATTCCGTGTATTTGGCATTCATACGAGGGATGGAGCAGATGGTGCGGGCGATGGGCTCCGGCTCGCAGATGCCACTGGCCTCGATGACGATATAGTCGAAGCACTGCATCTTGACGAGGTCGCTCAGCTGATCCACCAGATCCATCTTGAGGGTGCAGCAGATACAGCCGTTCTGCAGGGCTACCAGACTGTCGTCTTTCTCCGCCACCACACCGCCTTTCTGAATCAGGGATGCGTCTATGTTCACCTCTCCGATATCGTTGACAATCACCGCGAAGCGGATGCCCTGACGGTTGGTGAGGATGTGGTTCACTAAGGTGGTCTTGCCACTGCCTAAGTAGCCTGTGAGCAATAATACGGGTATGTCAGTTTTGATCATAGTATCTCCTTTTTTGAGCCTGCAAAAGTACGAAAAAAAAAAGAGCCGTCGGTAGGACAGCTCTTACTATAATATAATATGGTATATCCTATTTGAAGATGATCATGTTGCGGCTGGTGTCCACCGTGTAGGAGCCCCAGGACTCTTGGATGAAGTTCTCGCCGATCACGAAAGCGGCGGGCAGGCCTTTCTTCACGGTCACTTTCACATTCTCTTCATAGTCGTCACCCACACGCAATTCTTCGAGGTAGAGCACAGCGCCCTCGATGATGCTACCGTCCTCTTGCTTGATGGCACCGGATTTCTCTTCAAAGTCGTTCAAGGTGATGATGGACTCTTTCAAGAAGCGGGTGGCGTCGGTATAGTTCATGAAGATCTCGTCGGAGTTGTTGCCGATCTGGAACTCCATAGACTTGTTGTTAGCGAAGCAGGTTCCTCTCACAGCGTCACCGGCGATGGTCACCGGAACGGTGCGCTCTTGCACCAGGGAGATGCCAGCTTGAGCTGCAGCCAGGGATTCTGCGCTCGGCACATAGTCGTCACGCAAAATGATGAACTCGGTACGACGGTTCAACTGGTGGGCTGCTTCCTGTTCAGGTTTGGATGACAGACTGTTGATGTAGTCCTCGGTCAGATAGGTACCCTTGGCGAAGAAGTACTTCTTGCCGTTGTAGGTGGAGTACATGTCTTTCTCCAGACGGCGCGGCACACGCTCACCATAACCTTTGGCCACGATACGGTCGGCAGCGATGCCTTTCTCGTTGACGAGGAAGTCCACACAGGATTGGGCACGGTTCTGGGAGAGCACGTCGTTCTTCTCCTCGGTGTCACGGGCATCGGTGTGGGAACGCAACTCGATGACGATGGTCGGGTTCTTGATCATGATGTTATAGAGGTACATCAAGGAGTCCTTGTATTGTGGTTTCAGATCCCATTTTGCCAGATCGTAGAGGATCTCAGGCAGGGTGATAGGATCCTTCGGGATAGGCTCAAGGGAGAAGTCTTGTTTGAGGTCGGTGTTCTCCGTCAGGCCGATGGTCGTCTGCTTGGCGGTGTTGCCCTGCTCCCAGTAACCCTTCTTTACAACCTTGATATCATAAGAGGTATTTCCTAAGATTTTGGTCTTGTCGAAATGATAGTAACCCTTCACGTCCGTGGTGGTCTTGTAGATGGTGCCGTCTGTGCCTTGGATCTCCACTTCGACACCGTCCATGTACTGGCCGTTGTTCTTGTCGCGGATATAGCCGGAGAGGGTATAGACGAGCGGGCGGAGGAGGAAGTAGTAGATGTCGTCGCCGCCGCGGCCGCCTTCACGGTTGGAGGAGAAGTAGCCTTTGGCCAGGTACGGGGACTTGGACTGCGGGTCGATAGCCTCGTTCTCGTCGAAGATGATGCCGATCTCGTCGCCGTTGGAGTTGATGGGAACCATCAGGTTCTCGGCTGGTTGGAATTGGCCGTCCTTGATGTAGGACACGAAGATGTCGAGGCCGCCCATGCCAGGCCAACCGTCGGAGGAGAAGTAGAACTCCTCGTCATTGCGCAGGCAGGGGAATACCTCTTGGCCAGCGGTGTTGACGTTGGGGCCCAGGTTGGTGATGTCGGTGAACTTGGCTGATTTTTTGGAGCGGGTGGCCTTGTAGAGGTCGTAGCCGCCGTATCCGCCGGGTTTGTTGGAGGCGAAGTAGATGGTCAGCTCATCGCCGCTGATGAAGGGGTGCACATAGTTGTAGGTGGAGTCGCCCAACTCGACGAGCTCGGCCTCGCCCCATGCTTTACCTTTCTTCATGGACTTATAGATGTAGCAGCCTTGTACTTTCTTTTTGTCTTGCGGACACTTGGTGAAATAATAGACGGTGCCCTTGCGGTTGGAGCAGGCCTCGCCCTCGTTGACGCCGGTGTTGAGCGTACCGCCTTCGTCCAAGGTGGTCACAGGAGACCACTCGCCGGGCCAGTCGGTGTTTTTGCTCTTCGGCTTGTTGGAGATGTAGATGTCGGAGAAGGAGATGCCCGTCCATTGGTCGGTGCCCTTGCCTACAGAACCGTCGCGGTTGGAGGAGAAGATGATGCAGTTGCGCTTCTCGTCGTTGCCCCAACGGGGTGCCCATTCGTCGTCACGGGTGTTGAACTTCTTGAGGTTCTCCACCTCATAGCGGGTCGGGTTTTCGGTCCACATCTTGGCATTTTGGCAACCCTGGATACGCTCGTCCACGCGAGAGTCCTCCGGAGCACGCTTTTTATAGTTGTTGTAGTATTTCAATGCCAGGTCATAGTCGCCGCGGGTGTTGTAGATGCTGGCCAGATGGAAAAGAATCATCGGGTTGTCCTTCTGATAGTTTTTCTTCTCCAAACGGATGTACTGTTGCTCCGCTTTTTTCAGGTCGCCCATGATACGATAGCACTCGGCAATCTGGAAAGTGGCACGCTGGATTTCCACGCGGTTAGAGGAAAGTTTCTTGATTCCTTTCTTGTATGCTTCCAAAGACTTCTCATACTGACAATCGCGAAACAGGTTGTCAGCTTCACGAAGAATTTGGGCGTTCACACTATAAGTCCCTGCTAATAAAACAGATACAAAAAGCAGAATGAATTTATATAACTTCATACAGGTTTAGATTTATCCATGTAAATAAAAGCCCGCTAAAATAAAAAAAATATTCGGATTGAGAAACCCAATCCGAATATTTTTTTAAACGGTTAATTTAAGTGGTGGTTACTTACTTTTTATCCACCTTCACCGTGCGCACTTTACCACCGCCGAGACGGATGAGGTCGTATGCGAACGGGCTGGAGATGAGGATACCGGAGTAAGTACCGAAGAGGATACCTACGAACATAGCGAAGATGAAGCCGCGGATAACCTCGCCGCCGAAGATGAAGATCACCAACAGGGTCACCAAAGTGGTGCCGGCGGTGTTGACGTTACGGCCGAGGGTTTGGTTGATAGCGGCGTTGAAGTTGTCGTAGTTCTCACGCTTCGGATAGAGGGCCAAGTTCTCACGAACACGGTCGAAGATCACCACGTTGTTGTTGATGGAGTAACCGATCACCGTCAAGATAGCGGCGATGAAGTTCTGGTCGATCTCCATGGAGAACGGCATCACCTTGTAGAACAAGGAGAACATACCGATGGTGAGGAAGGTATCGTGGAACAGGGCGAAGATACCAGCGAGACCGAACTGCCAGTTTCTGAATCGAACGGCAATGTAGATGAAGATCAACACCAGGGAGGCGAGCACGGCCCAAACGGACTTGGCTAACAACTCGCGAGCGATGGTGGGTTGGATCTTCTGGGAGGACTGGATACCACGTTGGTCGAGGGTCAGGTTGCAGAAATCTTTTTCGGAGAGATCTTGTTTCTCATAGAAGCCCTTCAAAGCGTTGTACAACTTGTGTTCGCACTCCTTGTCATCTTTCGTGTCATTGCTCTCAATCTTATAGTTGGTGACGATACGGATTTGGTCGTTGCTACCGAAGGTCTTGACCTCAGGGTTGCCGCCGAACTCGTTGGCGACAGCGGCACGAACCTCTTTCGTCGTAACATCCTTGTCGAAACGAACCACATAGCAACGGCCACCGGTGAAGTCGATACCCGGTTGCAACTTGAGTGTGCAGAGGGAGATGACGGAGATGATGGCGAGGATGCCAGAGATCATGTAGAAATATTTTCTCTTAGACAGGAAGTCGATGTTGGTGTTGGTGAAGGCGTTGAGGGTGACCTTGTTGCCCACCTCGATGGTTTTGCCTTTCTTCAGACGGGCCTCGATGATCATACGGGACATCAAGATGGCCGTGAAGAGGGAGGAGATGATACCGATGATCAACGTGGTGGCGAAGCCTTGGATAGGACCGCTACCGAAGATGTACAGCACGATGGCGGTGATGAGGGTGGTCACGTTACCGTCGATGATGGCGGAGTAGGAGTTCTTGAAACCTTCGTCGATGGCGGCGCGGATGGTCTTGCCGGCGCGCACCTCTTCACGAACACGTTCGTAGATAATCACGTTGGCGTCGACGGCCATACCGAGGGTCAAGACGATACCGGCGATACCGGGCAGCGTCAGGACAGCGCCCATGGAGGCGAGCACACCGAAGATGAAGAATACGTTGGCGAACAGCGCGATGTCGGCCACAAGACCGGCGCGGCTGTAGTACAAGAACATGTAGATGATGACCAGGATGAAGGCACCCAAGAAGGAGAACATGCCGGAACGGATGGATTCCTTACCGAGGGTAGGACCCACGATCTCGGATTGGACGATGTTGACGCGGGCCTCCAGGTTACCGGAGTTCAACACGGTGGCAAGGTCCTTGGCCTCTTCAATGGTGAAGTTACCGGAGATCTCAGAGTTACCGTTCGGGATCTCGCTTCTCACGGAAGGAGCGGAATAGACGAACTCGTCCAGCACGATGGCGATGCAGGTCAAACCCTTGGTGGAGGCGTTGTCGGCAGCCTCTTTGGTGATCTTGCGCCACTCGTCTGAAGCTTGGTCTTCCATAGACATGTTCACTACGATGCGGTTGTTCTGATCAACATCCTGACGGGCGTTACGCACCACGCGGGCGCCGCCGATGGTCTCGGAACTCAACAGCGGTCCGATACGATCGTTTTTCTTTTTCAAAGGATACAACGGATAGGCGTTGTCACGACTCTTCTCAGGAGCACCCCAATAGAAGACGACGCTGTTGTCACCCAAGATTTTCTGCAGCACGGGGAGCATTTGGTCGATGGCGGGCATGTCGGACTCTTTGAAGTAACCGATCACAAAACCGTCCAAAGACACAGCCTTGCTGAGGATGGCGCCTTGGCTCTCGTCCACGATCTCATCCTCTTCGTCTTCTTCATCATTGGCGGCGATAGCGTCGATGGCGGCAGCGGTGCTGTCCACAGCGGTGGTGTCAGCGATGGCCTCTGTCTTCTCGTCTTTCTTGTTCTGCAGCTGTTGAGCCAGCTGGCCGTCAGCGATAGCGAAACGCTGTTGGATGGTGCGGCCACCCACGATCTCGTTATAAACCTGCCAGAACTCCAGTTTGGCGGTGGTCTTCAACAGGTCGGTCACACGCTCGGGCTCCTTCACACCAGGAAGCTCCACGAGAATACGGCCACCCTGCAAGCGCTGCAAGTTGGGCTGTGCCACGCCGAAACGGTCGATACGAGTGCGCAAAATCTTGAAGGTACGATCGACAATCTCGCTGGACTCGGTCTTCAACCAGTTGATGATCTGCTGGTCGGAAGCATTCTTGATGCCGGAACGCTCGCCGAAATAGGTGCGCAAGTTGGCATTGTTCATGTTCAACGCTTTCTTCTGGGCGTTGAAGTTGTTGACAAAGAGGTCTATGAAGTCGTTGTCACTGTTCTTCTCGAAATCCTTGACAGACTTCTCGAAGGTGGTGCTGAATAATTGGTCTTCTTTGTTGGTGGCCAAGCTTTGAACCACGTCCGGGAGAGAGATCTCCAATGTAACGTTCATACCGCCCTTCAAGTCCAAACCCAGGTTCAACTCTTTGTACTTACACTGTTTGTAAGTGTTGCCTAAGTAAACTTTCTTGTCATTTTGCTCGGTCAGATACTGACGGGTTCTCGCATCAATGATGGAGTCAGTCAGATGCTTTTCAAGCATTAAGTCACCGTTTGCCAGTGTCTTTACTTGCTCGAGGGCCTGAGGATCATTTGCATATTGTTCGGCCTTTTTCTCGACACGCCAAGAGGCGAATGAGAAAGACAGACAATACAAACAAACCAGTGCGAGCAGGATAGTAAAGAATAAAATCAGTCCTTTGTTGTTTTTCATCTTTCTACTTACTTATTTGATTTCTAAATATTTATATAAATTCAAACCTAAAATTTTTAAGGTTGCAAATATATAATTTTTATGATATCAAACAACACTAAATTTTCGGGCTGTTTAATTCCATGAAATGATAGACTTTGGCTGTTAGCTGTTGGCTTTTGAAAAACTGTCAACTCCTAACTCCTAACTGACAACTGATAACTGCCAACTGATAACTGCCAACTATCAACTTCTAACTCCAAACTTCTAACTTCTAACTCCTAACTGACAACTGCCAACTGCCAACTATTAAAGTATGTCTTTCTCGTCGATGAGGTTGTTGAGGATGGCATAGACCGTCAACGCGGCGACGGATTTGATGCCCGTCTTCTTGATGATGTTCTTCCGATGGGTGATGACGGTGTGGACGCTGATATTCAATTGGTCGGCTATCTCGTTGTTTTTCTTGCCCTGGGAGAGGCACACCAGCACCTCTTTCTCTCGGTCCGACAGCATGGGCGAGTCGTTTTCTTCCCCGCTCTTCCGAGAGGAACGAATGACCTGCCGCAGGGTGGACTTGATGCGCTGCAGACTGTCGTTGATCTCAATGATGCCGTCATATTGCTTCAATAGCTGGTTCTCAAAATAGACGGATGTCAGGGCGATGACTTTCATCTTCGGGAGGTCGCGGAAGACATCGCGCAGCATCATCCGCTTGCTGTAGTCGATCATGAGCGGGTTGACAATGAGAATGTCCGGATTGGTGAGGTGAATGCGCGTCATCACCGTGTGCATGTCGGTGGACTTCAACACAACCTCGAACTCCGGCAACTCCTTGATCATGTAGGCCAGGCCGATCAGGGTGATGGGGGAGGGGTCGGCCAATACTATTTTATAATGATTAGACATGGCTTTCCAGATATTTGATGTAGGGGAGTAAAATTTTGTCCTCCATAATGGTGTGATTCTCAATGTCTTCTGCGAGCATGAAAATATCCACCAGCATATTGACCAGCTCTCGTTGGCGATTGTCGGCGGGGATGTATTTCATCAACAGGTTGGTGAAGTCCTGCAACTTGTCTTCAATGTCGCTGTGCTGCTTGTCGAAGCTGGTGCCACGGGTGCGCCCTTTGGTCACCTTTTTCTCGCTGAGCTGGTGGATGTAGGGGAACACGACATCCTCCTCATGCTTGAAGTGCTGAATGACCTCCTGCTTGTATTGGCTGTAGAAGTTGGTGATGAGCGTCTTGTATTTCGGGGCCCAGTCCTGCATGATTCTTTCCAGATGGGCCTCTATGTGCGGGAAATTGTGGTCCAGATAGTCTTGATGGGATGCCTTCAGGTAGTTGACAATGTCGATGATAGGGCAGGAGGTGAGCGTCTCGATGTCCGGGGTGTAGTCCTTTTGTGCGTATGTGTTGCAGACCAAAAGGAAGAGTGGGGTAGGGATTTTGTTCTCCTCGCAGACCTGTCCAACCGTCTTGTCTCCAAAGCCAAGGGGGATGCCCAGGCGGGGGAAGAGGGTGATGAGGTTGTTGTAATGTGCCACGGCATCAGCCAGTTTCATGTTGGCATTCACGAAGTTATAAGTGACGACTTTTTTCATTTCTATGTCTTGAATAATTCGGTGGCAAAAGTACATTAAAATTCCTTATTTTTTTTATTTTTGCGCTCTTTATTTATAATGTATAATATGATGATGAAAAGACTGATTGTCGCTTTTTGGGCGATTTGCTTGAGCGCCCTGTTTTTGCAAGCGCAGGAATCCCCTGTGAAATGGACTTACACCACCACTAAAATCAATGATACGGTGGCGGAGTTGCAGTTCAAGGCCACCATCCAAGAGGGGTGGCATCTCTATTCGCAGTACAAGGACAGCAAGTGTATCGAGATTCCGATCTCCTTCGACTTCAAGGCTGCCCCTGGTTACAAGCGTTTGGGCAAGGTGCAGGAGCCAAAACCCCAAACCGAGTATGACGAGCTGTTCGACTGCACCTCCAAGTTCTTCACCAAGTCGGTGACCTTCCGCCAGCGGGTTCAGGTGTTGGACGACCAGCCGGTGACGGTCAAGGGCACCCTGTCGGGCCAGGCCTGTATCGAGGGCCGCTGCACGCCCGTGGAGGAGAAGTTCTCCTTTGAGCTGAAGGACTACCATCCCGCCGTGGCGACCACTGCTGAGGTGGAGGAGCCTGTGGAGGATACGGACACAGCCACCATCGCTCCCGCTCCCGAGAATCAGGATTCAGCCAAGGCGGACCCCGAGAAAGAGGAGTCGCTGTTGCTCTACTTCCTGCTTGCCATTGCCGGCGGTCTGGCCGGTTTGGTGATGCCGTGCGTCTTCCCGATGATCCCCATGACGGTCTCCTTCTTCTCCAAAGAGGGACACAAGGGCAAACGAGATGCCCTGCTCTACGGTCTGTTCATCGTCTTGATATTCCTCACCATCGGTCTGGTGCTGTCGGCCATCTTCGGTGCCGACTTAGGCAACATCATGAGTACCCACTGGATCCCGAACCTGCTCTTTGCGGTCATCTTCCTGATATTCGCCTTCTCGCTGCTCGGCTATTTTGAGATCACGCTGCCGAGCTCTTGGGTCAACGGCTCCGCCAAGCGCCAACGCCAGGGCGGTATCGCCGGCATCTTCTTCATGGCTTTGACCTTGGTGCTGGTCTCCTTCTCCTGCACGCTGCCCATCGCGGGTGCCGTTGCGCTCAACGCCGCCGGCGGCTCGTTCCTCAAACCCATCATCGGCATGCTGGGCTTCTCCCTGGGCATCGCCGTGCCGTTCACCTTCTTCGCCCTCTTCCCGGGACTGCTGAAGAAACTGCCCAAGTCGGGCGGCTGGATGAACACGCTGAAGGTGATCCTCGCCTTCGTGGAGCTAGCCTTCGCCCTCAAGTTCATCAACGTGCCCGACCAGACTTACCACTGGGGCATCCTCGACCGCGAGGTCTATCTGGCCTTCTGGATCGTGATCTTCTCCCTGTTGGGTCTCTACCTGCTGGGCAAGATCCGCTTCCCGCTCGATGACGAGTATCCGGTGCAGAAGAGCTGGCTCCGTTTCACGCTCGCTATCTTCGTCTTCACCTTCGTCGTCTATATGATTCCCGGCATGTTCGGCGCCCCGCTGAAGGCTATCTCCGGTTGGCTGCCGCCGATGACGACCCAAGACTTCGACGTCTCCGCCATCGTGCGCAACGAGGTGGCGGCAAATGGCGGCGGACAGGGCGCTACCTACCAGTGGACGGAAGATCCGTTGTATGCCGACAAGCTGAAGATTCCCTTTGGCATCAAGGGCTATTTCGACTACGATCAAGCCCTCCGCGTGGCTAAGAAAGAGGGCAAACCTGTGTTCTTGGATTTCACTGGCCACGGCTGCACTAACTGCCGTAATGTGGAGAATGCCGTCTGGATCGACCCGGAGGTGCGCCGCATCTTCGCCGATGAAGTCATCGTGTGCACCCTATATGCCGACGACAAGATTATCGAACTCCCTGACGAAGAAAAAGGCAAACTGAAAGATGCTGACGGCGATCCCATCACCATGTTGGGGGCCAAGAACCGCTATATTGAGCAGACAAAATACCGCGAGAACTCGCAGCCTTGCTATTTTGTGGTGGATCCGGACGGCAACATCCTGTCGGGTCCCACCTATTATGAGCGCGACAAAGACAAATACATCCAGTTCCTGCGTGAGGGCATCGACAAGTACAAAAAATAATAACCCTAAATCCGATATAACTCAATGAGGTGGTATAAGATTTTGCTCTTCAGTATTTTGGGCGGCCTGTTGCTGGGAACCGCATGGTATCCGCATGGCTTTCCCTTTCTGATATTTTTCGGATTCATCCCCTTTGTGTTCGTCAGCGACAAGCTGTTGGAGAAGGGTAGCAAGGTGGCCTTCTGGAAGGGCTTCATCTGTTCATATCCCGGTTTCGTGGCGTGGAATGCCCTCACCACCTATTGGGTTTCCTACGTCAGCGTGCCCGGCGGACTGTTCGCGGTCTTTGTGAATGCGCTGCTGATGGCGTTGGTCTTTGCTTTGTGGCATGCCTGCCGCAAGAGGATCTCCCAAGAGTGGGTGCATCCCATCATGTTCGCCGCCTTCTGGATATCATTTGAGTTTTTGCACCTGAACTGGGAAATGACATGGCCGTGGCTCAATGTCGGGAATGTGTTTGCCGTTTGTCCGCAGATGGTACAGTGGTATTCGGTGACGGGCGCGCTGGGTGGCACTCTTTGGGTCATTGTCGTCAATTTTCTGCTTTATTATCTCATCAAAGCTGTCGTGGCGAAGAATAGAAAAAAGATATGGTCTCTTGCCGTATCCTCTTTTCTCCTGCTGTTTGTCCCCATGCTGATTTCTGGAATCCAGTATAAGAGCTGTCTGAACCATATCGACACGAGCACGCCGGTCAGCGTGGTGGTGGTGCAGCCCAATACAGACAACTTTGAGGAAGAGTTTGTGATGACCAACATGCAGCATGCACAACGGGTGGATTCGCTCATTGCTCCATTGCTGACGGATGGTACCAACCTGGTGCTCTGCCCGGAGGATGTGTTTCCCCACACGGTCTCCCTGCAGTCGATGGTTGCCAACAAATTTCCTCCGGCTCCCTCATCTTACGGTTGTTTTTTATGGATGGACAGTCTGATGAAAGTGTATCCGCGGTTGAATTTCTTGCTGGGGGTTTCCACGTATGAGATCTTGGATCATCCCACCAACACTTCAACAAAAATAGGAATAAATGCCTACGGACAGCACTACAATACGGCCATGTGTTTTAACAAGGACGGCTATAACGGCCATTACCATAAATGTCGCCTGGTGCCGGGCTCTGAAGCCTTCCCGTACAAGCATGTCTTCGGGTTCCTGGCCGACTTGATGGTGGAGTTGGGAGGCTTTAACGGCACTCTGGGCAAAGATACGGCTCAGAAGGTCTTCACCATTGATGTGGAGGGAAAGCCCATAAAGGTGGGAACGGCCATCTGTTATGAGTCCATCTATGGCGACTTGGTTCGTAAATTTGTCAAAAACGGTGCTCAATTGCTGACGGTCATCACCAACGATTCTTGGTGGGGCGACAGTCCCGGCCATTTCCAGCACTATGAGATGTCGCGCTTGCGGGCGGTGGAGAACCGCCGTTATGTTGTGCGCTCTGCCAACGGAGGCAACTCCGCCGTGATATCCCCGACCGGCGATGCGCTTATCACTACCGATTATAATACCAGAACGGCCTGGTTGTCGTTAGTCTATGCGCAAAATCAAGTAACTTTTTACAGTAAGCATGGAGATTATATCGCTTATATGGCTGTTGTCTTGATGGCGATGAGCCTACTGCTGGCTGTTGTGGAGGGTGTGGTGAGAAGAATCCGTAACCATTCATAACCCTATCTATGAAAAGAAAAGCTCTACTATTATTACTTGTATCTTTTCTGACGTTCAATCTTACGTCTGTTTTGTGGTCTGCGCCAGTGGATACGGCAGTCGCAAAACAGGTGGCGGCAAATTTTTTCCAAAGTAAATCTTCCGTTCAACCCACTGTGAATCCTTCGTTGGTGTATGTCGCCCGCGAGCAGGTGGGCGCTGCGAAAGGATTGAGCCCAAGCCTATACATATATAATGTAGGAGATGGTTTTGTGATTTTGTCGGCTGACGACCGGGTGAAGCCGGTGCTGGCGTATTCCACGCAATCGAACATAGATACAACAGACATGCCTGACGCCTTTCGGTGGTGGCTGGAGGAGACACGTCAGCAGATTAGGAGTGTGCTTGCTCAGAGTGCGTCTCCCATGAACGATAATTATAATCTTTGGCGCGATCTCTTGGACAACACCTCCCATCAGAACCGGGGTGTCGTGGTGGGGCCACTGCTGACGACAATTTGGAATCAGACTAACTACTATAATAATTTGTGTCCAACGGACTCGTTAGGGTCAAATGGTCATACGGTCGCAGGCTGTGTCGCCACGGCCATGGCTCAGGTGATCCGCTATTGGGAGTACCCTACAACGGGTATGGGAAGTAAGCAATACACGTTGATGAAATACGGGACACAGTATGTTAACTACTCCACTGCTTATTATCATTATAACCTGATGCCCAATCAACTCGGCCCGACGTCCACAGCCAACCAAATCAACGAGGTGGCCAAGCTCATTTATCATTGCGCGGTCAGCGTCAACATGCAGTTCGGTCCCTATTTCAGCGGTGCATCGTTGGAGCATGTCAATGGCGCTTTGCAAAATTATTTTTGCTATTCTCCCGGACAATTCTTGACGAGGAACAACTATCCCAACGATGCTGTCTGGATTTCTATGATGAAAGCTGAACTCGACCTTTTGCATCCTATCTTGTATCGAGGAGTTGATACGCTCTATGGGGGACATGCCTTTGTATGTGATGGCTATGACAGCGACAATCTGTTCCATTTCAACTGGGGGTGGGGTGGATTGTACGATGGCTTTTATAATCTTAACAATTTGAATCCTTATTACTATACCTTCAGCAGCGATCAAGCCATGTTGATAGGTATTGAACATGATACACCCAAGTTGCTGGTGGAGGTGGACAATCTCCAGTTCCTCGCGGCCGCGGGCATGTCGAGTGCGGCCAAAGGAGTCAGCGTACAAACGGTCTTGCTCTCCGACTCGCTGACGGTGTCCGTGTCGGGGAATTTTGTGGTAGGTACCGACTCTCTGAACATGTCTTCCACCACCCATTTGGCACCGGAAGGACAAACGTTGTATGTCCGCTATACGCCTTTGGCGGGCACCCAATCGGTGACGGAGACAGGACAGGTGGTCGTCACGGCTGGATCATTGCAGAAAACCATCCAGCTGATGGGCTCTACATATATAGTCCAGTGCCCTCCCATCGAGAATCTTTCGTTGGTGCAACAGGGTGATACCGTTCTGCTTGCATGGGACGAGCCGACTCTGGACCCTAATCCCCAGATTGTATCCCAATGCAACACAGATGCCATTTCTCCTTTTTCGTTCGGTAATGTGCTGGTTGAGGCCATTCACCGGTATGAGCCATTGGACTTGTTGCCCATCCATAAGAAACTGTTGACGCAGATTTCATTCAAAGTGATGATTTCCAATGTCGGGGAATATACCGTGAAGGTTTATACGGGAGGCAGTTGCCAAGATGGAGTGGTTGACCCTGGCACGCTGATTGTGAGTCAACAGGTTGGTCAAAGTGAATTGACACTGAATAGTTGGAATACCGTCACCCTTCAGAATCCAGTGCTTGTCGATGCCAGCAAGGAACTTTGGATTGGGGTGGTTTATAATTGTGCGAATAATCAATATGTGCCACTGTCCATCAATCAAAGTCTTCATAAACCAGCCATAAACGATATTGTTGGACAATATGCCTCCAACAGTTCCACGCCCGACTGGTTTATACTTAGTTCGTTGGGCATGAATTATAGCAATGTCATGAGAGCCACCGTGGAAGAACCGCCGGTGTCTGTGGTGTCTTATGATGTGTTGCGCAACACAGTATGGATGGGGAATACAGCAGCCACGCATTATGTGGATGTGGTGAATGGAGAAGGCCATGTCGTCTATGAGGTTGTGGCGAACTTGGACAATGGGTGTACGGTAAGTGCAACGGACAGTGTAGATGTGGCATTTGCCGTCTTTGCCGAGGACAGCATGACCATCTGTTCCAGTCAGCTGCCTTTTGAGTGGGATGGGGTCATCTTTGAGGCGGCAGGTACTCAGATTGCCACCTTGTCAGCGGCAAATGGCGCTGACTCGATCGTCACCCTGCACCTGACGGTCCTCCACGGCACGCACGAGGCCGTCGCCGTTGAGGAGTGCGAGGCATACACCTGGCACGGCACGACCTACACCACGTCCGGCACCTACACCCACTCCTACACCAACGCCCAGGGCTGTCCGAGCACCGACACCCTCCACCTCACCATACACCCTAAGGCCCTTAAAGACCTTACCGACACTGTCTGCTCCTCAAGCCTGCCCTACCACTGGCACTCCCACGCCCTCACCGCCCCGGGCACCTTTACCGACACCCTCGCCACTACCCACGGCTGCGACTCGATCGTCACCCTGCACCTGACGGTCCTCCACGGCACGCACGAGGCCGTTGCCGTTGAGGAGTGCGAGGCATACACATGGCACGGCACCACCTACATTACCTCGGGCACCTACACTCACGACTACACCAACGCCCAGGGCTGTCCGAGCACCGACACCCTGCACCTCACCATCCACCATAAGGCCCTTAACGACCTTAATGACACTATCTGCTCCTCAGACCTGCCCTATCACTGGCACTCCCACGCCCTCACCCAGTCGGGTTCCTGCACCGACACCCTCGCCACCACCCACGGCTGCGACAGCATCGTGACGCTCCACCTGACTGTCCTTTACAGCACGCACGAGGCCGTCGCCGTTGAGGAGTGCGAGCAGTACACCTGGCACGGCACGACATACACCACGTCCGGCACCTACACCCACTCCTACACCAACGCCCAGGGCTGTCCCGGCACCGACACCCTCCACCTCACCATCCACCCTAAGGCCCTTACAGACCTTACCGACACTATCTGCTCCTCAGACCTGCCCTACCACTGGCACTCCCACACCCTCACCGCCGCGGGCGCCTGCACCGACACGCTGGCCACCGTCCACGGCTGCGACAGCATCGTCACCCTGCACCTGACGGTCCTCCATGGCACGCACGAGGCCGTCACCGTTGAGGAGTGCGAGGCATACACCTGGCACGGCACGACCTACACCACGTCCGGCACC
>JAFZZT010000019.1 GCA_017615595.1 Bacteroidales bacterium | reverse complement strand
GGACTGGACAATGACGGCGCGTCTATCGTCTCGCGGATGGTCACCGCCACCGCCGTCACATCGCTCTCGCAGCCCTCGGTCTGGGCCGTCACATAGTAGGTGGCATCCTGGCCGACCGTCATGTCAACAGTCGCGCCGGTGCCCACGGACGTGGTATGTCCCGCATCGGAATACCACGTATAGGTCATGGCGTTGTCGGGATTGTTCACCGACAGCGTCGCCACACCCGCCGCACAGAGCGTCACCGCATTGGCTGAGGGGGCAGCCGGCATGGCCACCACGCTCACCGCAACCGGAGCGCTCTCGCAATAGGCATTGTAGCTGGTCACATAGTAGGTGCCCGTGCTCGTGGCCGTGTACGGGTTGCCGTAGTCCGTGCCGCCCACCGTCTGGTACCAGTGGAAGCTGCCCTCGCCCGCGTTCAGGCTCACGTTGCCGCTCCCCTTGCAGTAGGTCGTCTGGGACAGCTCCGGCGTGGCGGGCACCTCGTGGATCGTCACCGCCAAGGGCTTCAAGGCGCTGCGGCAGCCGTTGCCGTCCGTGCTCGCCACATAGTAGGTGGTCGTCTCGTCAACCGTCACCGTCGTGTTCGCCAAAGTCTGCGTGCCTGCAGCATCGCTGTACCATGTCAGAGGATTGGTGCTGCCGGTGGCACTGAGTGTCACCGTGGTCGGACCGCAGCTCGTCACGGGCTCCGCGACCAGGTTGTCGCTGTTCTCGTTCACCGTGGCCGTCACTGGCACACGGGATGACTTACAGCCAGCATCAGAGTGCACCTCCACATAGTAAGTGGTCGAGGCACTGATATTCGGTGTCGTAAAGCTCGTGCCCGTGCCAGATTCGCTCTGGGTAGTCTCGTTGGCATACCAGAGAATAGTACCCTCATTGGACGAGGCGGTCAAGGTCACCGCACCAGCACCACAACGGGAGGCCGGCGTCACGGTGGGGTCAGCGGGCGTGGATGATTCGGTCACGGTCACCGTATAGGAAGATGAACAGCCATTCAACGCACCCGTCACCGTGTAGGTGCCGCCCGAGGAGACCTCCAATGAGGGACTCGTGCTTCCGTTAGACCATTGATAGGTGGTGTTGAGAAGATCGGAAGTGGCCGTCAAGGTGGTCGTGTCACCCGAGCAGATGGCAGTCGTGCCGTCGATACCCACCGTGGGGGTGGGGTTGATGGTCAGATGATGAGTGGCTGTGTCCTTACAGTTATGGCTGTCCGTACCAATCACGGTATAGTCACCCGAGATGGTGGGCGTGACAGAGGACGAGCTGCCCATATTATTGCTCCACACGTATGTGGAGGCACCTGTGGCTGTCAACGTGATAGCGTCTGCGCTACAAGCTGTCGTTGGACCGCTGATGGTCACGGTCGGAGCTTCGTAGGCTGTCACCGTCACCGAAGCTTGGTTGGAACAACCATTATATGTACCTGTCACCGTGTAAGTGCCACCAGCACCGACATTCACCGAGGTGGCTGTACCCAGATTGTTGGACCAAGTATATGAACTGGCACCATTAGCTGTCAGCGTGGTACTCGCACCGGAGCAGATGCTCGTGTTGCCCGAGATAGAGATCGTGGGTTGTGGGTTCACCGTAACAGAATGCGATGCCGCCGAACTATAACAACCGCTCTTCAGGGCCTTACAAGTATAGGTATAATTGGTTTGTGTGTTCACATTCGAATAGGAAGCCGTATAGGTATTGCTCGTGCCTATCTGCGTGCCGGCACTGTTATACCATCGGTAAGATGCCCCACTTGTGGTGGTGGAAGCAGTGAGCGTGACGCTGCCATTATCACAAGCCGTGGTGCTGCCCGTAATCGTAGGAGTGGCCACACTGACAATATTGGAAAAATAGATTCGGAAATAGTATTTGGAATTGTCCGTATGGGTAACCTTGATGATGGTATAGGGATTGCTCACGGTAGCCACATCTTGAACTGTAGCCGTGGCAAATCCTGATTGAGGGGTAGCAGTGATCGAGATGGTGGCCAAATCCGCTTCGCAGATGGATGAGGTGTACTCATAGGTAGGGTAATTGCTCGCGCTCGTGGAAGCAGGGAACGTATTGGATGTGTTGCCATTAGCCAACGTATAGGCGGCGTTGTTCAAGGTGTTAATCTGGGCAGAGGTAAGCGTGGTGCTTCCCACCACCAACGAACTGAGCTTCTTGTTATAGACAAACCAGATGTCGTCCACAAAGATGGCATCCCCAGCTTCTCCGCCACCAATGGTTTCGTTCGTTGAAAAAGAGGCTAGCAGATAGGATGGCGCTGAAGTATTGCCTAAATTGGGACTGGTTATTTGACTGGATCCATTCCAATATTTCACGGGAAAACTAAAAGCCATCCAACTTGTTGTCTGTGCACTTGCGCAATTAACGCTCGGAGAAGTCATGAGGCCATATACATTGGCTATCTTTCCAGACTGAGCCGTACTTTCATTCACATCTTTGTGATCATAATATTCCACATTGCCATGCAGGTGAAATTTTAGCGATGCTGTAAACGAACGAGTCACGCCTTGGCCCCAAATATTTGTCTTTTTGGGAAGATAAAACTTACACCATAGCTTCAATGAATCGGGGCGGCCACTAAATGTATAAAAACCATTATGCCCCTCCGAGTTGTCTTTATCAGTGATGTTTCTATTGCTAGTACTACTGGTAGAAAGGGCATCCACCATTATCTGGCCTGTCGTGATATTTCCGTTTGCTTTAACTCCCACAACACTATGCGACTCCATTCTGCAACAATAGCCTGTGCCGTGACCGGTCTCTCTGCTGCTGTAATTGGTACCATTTACAGTGCCGGCATAATTACCGGCAGCATCCTTAAAGGAATGCCACCCTGAGGGGACTGTGTTGTCTTGAATCCAGCTGCCTTCAAAGGTGTTGTTGGGTACTTGGTAATTTTGTCCCATGGTTACGCTTGCCGTCAGGAACAGCAAGACACTCAAAAAGGATAATGATTTCTTCATATTATTGTTTTTTATTTTTTTCGTGAAATTAGAGACCGGGAACTATTTCCCGCTATCTCTTGTGGTTTATGGCTTGATGTATTTCTGTATTATTGTATTGTTTTCTACCGGGCTCCTGTCCCTGACGAGACTACCATTATCTATTATCTGTTATCTATTATCAATAATCTATCAACTATTATCTTTTTAAATCGGCGGCAAAAATACACTTATCTTGCATACATTGTACCCTTGTTGAGAACTTTTTTTAAAATTTTTCTTGATATTCAATAAATTACATTTCTTAATAAATGTTAATTGATAGAGTTGTCAACATTTTTCCGGCCATTTTCCCGAAAAAAGAGTCATGCTTGTCGACAAAAAAGGGAGCTGGAAGGCAAAAAAAAAGCGTCAGAGTAGATCTGACGCTTAGATATTTAATGTAATAAATATTGATTGTTAGCAATCCAGGATGGTACACCAGCCGAACTTGTCTTCGATGGTGCCGTATTGGATGCCCATGAGGATTTCGCGCATCTTGATGGACCAGGGACCCGGTTTGCCGTCTTTGGCGATGACATAGACTTCACCGGTCTCACGGTCTTGGATCTTGTGGATCGGGGAGATGACGGCAGCGGTACCGCAGGCGCCAGCCTCTTCGAAGGTGCCGATCTCGGTGAGCGGGATATGACGACGTTCGACCACGAGGCCAAGGTCGGCGGCGATCTCACGCAAGCTCATATTGGTGATGGAAGGCAGGATGGAGCCGGAGTCCGGAGTCACATACTTGCCGTCCTTGATGCCGAAGAAGTTGGCAGGGCCAGCCTCGTCAATGTAGGTCTTCGTCTTGGCATCGGCAAAGATGGAAGCGCTGAAGCCCTCCTTGTGGGCACGTTCACCGGCACGCAGGGAAGCGGCGTAGTTGCCACCCACCTTCACATGGCCGGTACCCATAGGTGCAGCGCGGTCATAATCCTTGGCAATCTGCATGTCGGTAGGTTTGAAGCCCTCTTTGAAGTACGGGCCGACTGGCATCACGAACACGACAAAGAGATACTCGTCAGCAGGCTTCACACCGATGGTGGGACCGGTACCGATGAGCAACGGACGGATGTAGAGAGATCCTTCCGTGCCGTATGGCGGAATATAATCGACGTTGGCTTTGATGACCATGTCAAGGGCATCAAAGAACAACTTCTCCGGAATGGGAGCCAGCATGATGGTGTCGGCAGAGTTGTTGAGTCGTTTCCAGTTCTCCTCCCAGCGGAACAGACGAACCTTACCGTCCACGCCTCTGAAAGCTTTCATACCTTCAAAAGCCTCTTGGCCGTAATGCAGACAGGAAGCTGCCATGTGCATCGGGATGTATTCATCTGATGTCAGTTCCAATTTTCCCCATTCGCCGTTTCTGAAGTAGCAGCGAACATTGTAATCGGTTTTCACATAACCGAATGAAAGGTTTTTCCAATCAATGTTTTTCATTGCAAATATTTTTTATACGAGTTATAATTGTAATAAACTATATGTGTTGAATTTCTTCAATTTGTCTCTTCCCTTGAGGGCGGCAAGCTCCATCAGGAAAAGGAGATTGACTTCGGTGGGTTGGAAATGCTCCACGAGTTTGATGGCAGCATTCATAGAGCCACCGGTAGCGAGCACATCATCGACCAGAAGAAGACGTTTGCCTTTCGGCATGGCATCGCGGTGAATCTCCACCGTAGCGGTGCCGTATTCCAGATTGTAGGTCTCTTGGAAGGTCTCGGCGGGCAGTTTGCCTTTCTTGCGCACAGGCACGAAGGGTACGCCCAGCTCGTAAGCCAGCACTGGACCAAAGAAAAAACCGCGGGACTCGAGCGCCACAATCACCTCGGGTTTCACCTCCCGGGCTATCTTGAGCATCTCGTCCATGACTGCATGATAGGCCTCTCTATCGTTGAGCAAAGTAGTGATATCGTAAAACTTGATCCCCGGTGTGGGAAAATCATCAATGGTACGAATTTTCGTTTTTTCAAACTGCATACAATCTCTTTTTATAAGGCGGGCAAAGATACGATTTTTTTTTTACTTTTGCACTTCCGAATCATTAAATCAACATTAAAATACAAAGATATGAGTATCACAAAATTAGATCAGATTGTTGACTTGGTCAAGTCAAAACCCAGAAAAAGATTAGTGGCTGCGTATGCCAACGATGAACACACCATTGACGCCGTCAATGCGGCTGTTGACATGGGCGTGGTGGATGCCACGCTGGTAGGTGACGAAGAGACCATCAAGCAGGTGTGTGCCAACTTAGGCATCGACCCCGGCAAGTTCAACATCGTGCATGAGCCGGTGGACACGAAAGCTGCCGCACTCTGCTGCGACCTGATCAACAACAAGGAGGGCGACATCCTGATGAAGGGTCTGCTTTCCACCGACAAATACATGCGTGCCATCCTGAACAAAGAGAGAGGATTGTGCCCGCCCAAGGCCACCCTTTCGCACGTCGCCGTCATCGAGAACCCGAGCTACCACAAGCTGTTGGTGGTCAGCGATGCCGCCATCATCCCCCTGCCGGAGCTGAAACAGAAACAGGACATCCTGAAATATCTGGTCAGCATCGCCAAAGCCATGGGCAACGAGATGCCTAAGGTAGCCGTCATCGCCGCCACGGAGCAGATGCTCGCCGGCATGCCCGCCTGTGTGGACGCCGCCATCCTCGCCACCATGGCCAAACGCGGCCAGTTCGGCAAGGTCAACGTGGACGGTCCGCTCTCCCTCGACATCGCCATCGACAAAGAGACGGCCGAGATCAAGAAACTCGACAGCGAAGTGGCCGGAGACGCCGACTGCTTGCTCTTCCCCAACATCGAAAGCGGCAACGTCTTCTACAAATGCTGCACCAAATTCAACAAGGCCGAGATCGGCGCCATGCTGATGGGTGCCAAGGTTCCTTGCGTCCTCACCTCCCGCGGCGACAGCGCCAAGACCAAACTCTACTCTATCTCCTTAGCCGCCTTGATGGCCAAATAATAGTCTATCCATAGTTTTCCCATGTCGATACCCTTTTTGGTAGATTTCAGTTTTATCAACTTCCGGCTCATAGACGTGCTGGACATCCTCATCGTGGCCATCATCTTCTTCGAGCTATACCGGCTCACGAAGGGAACCGCGGCGGTGAAACTGTTCTGGCTTGTCTTTGTCTTCTATGTCATCTGGAAACTGGTGGGTTATTTCCACTTCACCCTGCTCTCAGGCCTCATCGGAGAGATCTTCAGCGTGGGTATCATCGCCTTGATGATTATTTTCCAACCGGAAATCCGCAAGTTTCTGCTCTACCTTGGCAACGGCAAGTTCTTGAACTTTTTCACCAATAAATTCGGCAAACAGGAAGACTTCAACGCATATTCCAACGAGATCTTGGCGGTGCAGGAGGCGTGCAGCCACATGTCAAAAACCAAGACCGGCGCACTCATCATCTTTGCACGCCAGATCCCGCTGGATGATTTTCTGCAGACGGGCGACCCTATAGACGCCTACCCTTCCAACGAGCTGTTGGAAAACATCTTCTTCAAAAACAGTCCGCTGCACGACGGTGCCGTCATCATCAAAGACCACCGCATCGCCGCGGCCCGCTGCATCCTCCCTGTCTCCAAGAATCAGAACCTGCCCCAAGAGGTAGGCCTGCGCCACCGCTCAGCGTTGGGCTCCACCGAGCAGACAGACGCCATCGCCGTGGTCGTGTCCGAACAGACCGGCACCATCTCCGTCTGCCAAGACGGAAAAATGACGAGAGACATCTCCCCCGTGGAGTTGAGGCAGCTGCTCATCGTACACTTAACGAAAGACTAAGACTTTTAGAGGAATCGTGCCTCCACCCACTGCGCGATCTGCACCGCATTGGTAGCAGCGCCTTTGCGCAGGTTGTCGGCCACCACCCAGAGATTCAGTGTCTTGGGCTGTGACTCATCACGGCGGACGCGCCCTACGAAGACCTCATCCTTACCCTCCGCGAAGAGCGGCATGGGATAGATGTTATGGGCAGGGTCGTCTTGCAGCACCACCCCCGGCATGTTGTCCAGGAGCGTGCGGACCTCCTGCATATCGAATTCCTCGTAGAACTCCACGTTCACGGCCTCGGAATGGCCGCCCGTCACGGGCACGCGCACCACGGTAGAGGTGACCGCTATCTGCGGGTCGCGCAGAATCTTGCGGGTCTCATTCAACAACTTCATCTCTTCTGTCGTATAGCCATTCTCCTCGAAAGTGCCCCCGTGCGGGAAGAGGTTCATGTCAATTTGATAAGGATACACCTTCTCGCCTTGAATGCCGGCGCGCTCCTCTTGCAACTGACGCACCGCCTTCATACCGGTGCCCGTGATGGACTGGTAGGTGGAGACCACGATGCGCTTGATGCGATAACGCTTGTGCAGCGGCGCCAAGGCCATCACCATCTGGATGGTGGAGCAGTTGGGGTTGGCGATGATCTTGTCTTGGGCGGTAATCACATCCCCATTGATCTCGGGCACCACCAGCGGCTTGTCGGGGTCGCTGCGCCAGGCGGAGGAGTTATCGACCACCACCGTGCCCTGCGCGGCAAACAAAGGAGCATACTGCAACGATGGCCCGCTGCCGGCAGAAAAGATAGCAATGTCAGGACGCTGCGCAATGGCATCCTCCACAGAGACCACCTTATAGGTCTTGCCAGCAAACTCCACCTCTTTACCTACAGAACGTGACGAGGCGGCCGGGATAAATATAGAATCTCCGTAACCCCTCTCTTCCAATACTTTACGCATTACGCCACCCACTAAACCAGTGGCACCAACCAAAGCGATTTTCATATCATTAAGAATTTTTTAAAAGTTATCAACAATCTATTGACTTTAGACGGCAAATATACTATTTTTGCGATATGAAAGCGCGGAGAAATTTTCGCAAGGGCGTAATGATGTTGAGTGAGCAGTGAGCAGTGAACAGGAATTAGGGGAAGATGGAAGGGAAAATCAACATTAATCTGCGCAGTCAATAACACGGCTTTCCTTCAGACACTACAACAAACTCGTACCTACTAATATCGAACTGAACATGAAAAGAATCAAAAGAAAGCACTTATGGGTGACCATCATTTTACTGACTTGGCAGAGCAGCCTTTGGGGGCAACTGGCTCGTTATGACGTGGTCGTCAGCGAGATCATGGCGGACCCCACGCCTGCCATCGGACTTCCGGAAGCAGAGTATGTGGAGCTACACAACAGGACCGACAGCGCCTGTCTCTTGGTGGGCTGCACGCTGAAAGTAGGCAACACAGTCAAGGCATTGCCCGCCATTAGCCTGGAGGGCGGCGGGTATGCGCTCGTGATAGCGGACAAGTACCGTGAGCAGTTCTCGGGGATGGGCATCGACATCTACACGCTCTCCTCCTTGAGCATCACGGACGGCGGCCAACGGTTGACCTTATACGACAACGCGGGGGCCGTCCTGCACTCCGTTGCCTTTCGCAAGCAATGGCACCGTGACGCCGTCAAGCAGGATGGCGGATGGTCGTTGGAGATGATAGACGACACCCAACCCTGGCTGGAGGAGGAGGGTTGGGCCTCCTCGGTGGACCTGTCGGGCGGCACCCCGGGACGTGCGAACTCCCACATGCCGCTGCCGCCCGACCTAGACCCTCCCGAGCTGATGCGGGCGACCATGCCCGACAGCCAGACCCTACGGCTGTGGTTCTCCGAACCCATCAGTCCCAAGCAAGAACTCACGACAGACATTTTCAAGGTGTCGCCCGCCATGGTAATCACCGGCGTTCAAGAGGTGCCCCCGATGTTCCAGGCGTTGGACTTGCGCATGGCGGCGACGCCCCATAGCGGACAGATCTACCATATAGAAATATGCGGCACGCTCCGCGACTGCTCCCTCAACAATCTGGCGTCAGGCACTGGCATCGACTGGGGCGTGAGCCATCCACCAGAAGCCAACGACTTGGTCATCAACGAAATCCTGACACATCCCTTTGATGGCACAGACGCCGATTTCGTGGAGCTGTACAACCGCTCCACCCACATCATCGACCTCAAAGAGGTGAAAATAGGCAGCGGGGGCGACACACTGCCCGACAAGGCCGTGGTGGCTGTCAGCAGCGGCATGCTGATGATGCCCGGGAGCTATGCCGTATTGTGCAAAAACCGCAAGATGACGTCACAGCAATACCACTGCCCCACCCCACACGCATTGGTCCAATGCGACTCGCTACCCGCCTACGCCAACGCCACCGGAGTGGTGTTCGTGACAGACTACGGACTGCAGACCGTGGACCGGCTGGCCTACCGTGAAGAGATGCACTACGGCAAACTCCTCACCACAGAAGGCGTCAGCCTGGAGCGACTGGACTTCGACTGGCCGACACAAGATGACGGCAACTGGCACTCGGCCGCCGAGAGCGTCGGCTTCGCCACTCCCGGGTACGCCAACTCCCAACGGAGCACCGACATGGAAGACAGCGAGCTTTCTGTCCAGCCGGAAGTATTCTCGCCCGACAATGACGGATTCGACGACTTTACCTTCATCCGGCTGCAGCTGCCGGAACCCGAAAGCCGAGTCAGCATCCAGATCTTCGACCTGGCCGGGACGGTCGTCCGCCATGTGGCCAACAACGCGCTCTGCGGGACGGAGGCGCAGTATCGCTGGGACGGGGAGGACGATCGGCAACGGCAAGTGCCAAGCGGCCTCTATGTGGTGGATGTGCGCTGGTGGAGTCCCGAGCGGAAGCCCGGACATCGGAGAAAAGTGGTGGCGGTGCACAACTGAACAGATTTTGTTGTACTTTTGCAGCCACTGATTATGAAAGTGACCTTGTTGGGTACCGGAACCTCGCAGGGAGTCCCTGTCGTTGGCTGCCAGTGTGCGGTTTGCCACTCTGACGACCCCCGGGACTCTCGTCTGCGCACAGCCGCTTACATTGAAGTGGAGGGACAGCACATCCTTTTGGATGCCGGTCCCGACCTCCGCATGCAGCTGTTGCGCGAGGAGATCACCCATGTGGACGCCGTCTTGGTGACCCACGAGCACAAGGACCACCTCGCAGGCCTCGACGACATCCGACCCATCTACTTCATGATGAAAGAGCCCATGCACATCTTCGCGCTGCCCCGCGTGCTCAAGGTCATCCGCAAAGACTACGACTATGCTTTCCGCCAGCACCCCTACCCCGGCGTGCCCTCCTTCGTGCTGCATCCTGTCAACAACGACCCCTTCCGGGTCGGAGACGTGGAAATCATCCCCATCCATGTGCGACACCTCACGCTCCCCATTTTAGGGTATCGCATTCAAGACGTGGCCTACATCACGGACGGCAGTTTTATCGCAGAGACAGAGATGCAGAAACTGAAGGGTTTGAAGCTATTGGTGATCAACGCATTAAGGATCAAGGAGCACTATTCGCACTTCAACTTGCAGCAGGCCTTGGCCATCATCGAGCGGCTACAGCCCGAGCAGGCGGTCATCACGCACATCTCCCATGAGATGGGGCTTTACCAAGAGGTCAGTCAGGGACTGCCGCCCCATGTCCAAATTGGATACGATGGCCTGACCTACGAAATCACAAAAAATGAGTAGTATCATCAAAAGAAAAAAATAGTATATTTGCGCCCGTCATTTTTTTGAAAAAAAACAACAACTAATCAAATTTATAAACTCTAAAACACATTTAATTATGGCATTTAAAGGAGCTTTAATCATCGACACGGAAAAGTGTAAGGGTTGTGGCGTCTGCATCACGGGATGCCCGAACCAATGCATCGCACTTTCCAAACATGTAAATGCGAAAGGTTACAACTACCTTGAGGTTGTGAAGGAAGACAGCTGCATCGGTTGTGCCAACTGTGCAGTCATTTGTCCTGACGGCGTCATCGAGGTGTATCGCGCCAAGGAGTAACCGTCCCCATTTCCCTAGAATTAATCGAATCAAAAATTAACAACAAAACAACGTAGTAAAAATGGCAAAAGAATTAAAATTAATGAAGGGTAATCAAGCCATTGCAGAGGCTGCCATCCGCTGTGGTTGCGACGGATATTTCGGATATCCCATCACTCCGCAGAGCGAGGTCCTGGAGCATCTGATGGCTGAGAGACCATATTTAACAACCGGCATGGTTGTTCTTCAAGCCGAAAGTGAATTAGCATCCATCAACATGGTTTATGCAGGTGCTGCCGCTGGCAAGCGCGTCATGACCTCCTCTTCCTCCCCTGGTTTCTCCTTGATGCAGGAAGGCCTTTCCTACATTGCCGGCGCCGAGCTGCCCGCTTTGTGTGTCAACGTGGTGCGTGGCGGTCCTGGTCTGGGTACCATCCAACCGTCTCAATCCGACTATTTCCAGACCACCAAGGGC
Source organism: Bacteroidales bacterium (assembly GCA_017615595.1). GTDB lineage: Bacteria > Bacteroidota > Bacteroidia > Bacteroidales > WCHB1-69 > F23-D06. The sequence goes on along the minus strand of JAFZZT010000019.1, from coordinate 4,488 downwards.
GGCGGTCATGGCGACTATCGTCTGATCACCCTCGCCCCTGCTTCCGTACAGGAGATGTACGACTTCGTGGAGCTGGGCTTCGACTTGGCCTTCAAATACCGCAACCCGGTTGCCATCCTCTCTGACGGTGTCATCGGTCAGGTGATGGAGAAAGTCATGGTGGACGACTACAAACCGCGTTGGACGGACGAATATATTGAAAAGACTTGTCCTTGGGCTGCCACCGGCCATCGTTCCACGGGCAAGCACAGAATTGTGACTTCTCTTGAGTTGGAAGCTTTGAAACAAGAGGCCATCAACGACAGAATCCAAGCCAAATACAGAAAATGCGAAGAAGAAGACGCCCGTTACGAGGCCATCCAATGCGATGATGCCGAGTATCTGTTCGTGGCTTACGGCTCCGCAGCCCGTATCTGCATGAAGACCATCGAGCTGGCTCGTGCTGAAGGCATCAAGGTCGGCTTGGTTCGTCCGATCACCTTGTGGCCCTTCCCGACCAAGGCCGTTGCCGAGATTGGCAATCGCATGAAGAAAATCCTCAGCGTAGAAATGAATGCCGGTCAGATGATCGAAGACGTGAAGCTGGCAGTTGACTGCAATGTCCCTGTCGAGCACTTCGGCCGCTACGGTGGTGTCATCCCGACCCCGGTTGAGATTCTCGAGGCTTTGAAAAAAATGATTAAATAATTTAAAGAACTTGAAATTATGACAAGAGAAGATATAATCAAACCCGAAAACTTAGTGTACAAACGCACTCCGGTTCTCACGGATGCAACCATGCACTATTGTCCAGGCTGCGGTCACGGTGTGGTACACAGAATCATCGCCGAAGTGATCGAAGAGATGGGCATCCAGGATAATGTCATCGGCATCTCCCCTGTGGGATGTTCCGTGTTGGCATACAACTATTTTGATGTGGACTTTGTAGAGGCCGCTCACGGTCGTGCACCTGCCTGCGCTTCCGCCATCAAGCGTCTGCGTCCGGAGACCTTCGTGTTCTCCTATCAAGGTGACGGCGACTTGGCATCCATCGGCTGCGCCGAGGTGATGCACGCCTGCAACCGTGGCGAGAACATCACGATGATCTTCATCAACAACGGTATCTACGGTATGACCGGCGGTCAGATGGCCCCCACCACCCTGGAGGGCATGGAGACCGTGACCTGTCCTTACGGCCGTGATCCGGAGATCATGGGACACACCATGCGCCTCACCGAGATGCTGGCCCAGCTGCCCGGCACCTACTATGTAACCCGCCAGGCTGTCTATACGCCCGCTCTCGCCAGAAAGTGCAAGAAGGCCATCCGCACCGCCTTTGAGAACCAGAAACTCAAAAAAGGCGTCTCCTTCGTCGAGGTGACCTCCAACTGTAACTCCGGTTGGAAGATGACCCCGATCCAAGCCAACAAGTGGATGGAGGAAAACACCCTCAAGTTCTTCCCGCTCGGCGACATGAAAGTGGACGGCAAGTTCGACCCGAAATTCATCGAGCGCGTAGGCACATTCGATCAACCCAATGAGACCATCTTCTCATTGAGAAAAAAATAATCCTTAAAATCACAAAGACATGACAGAAGAAATCATTATAGCAGGCTTCGGCGGTCAAGGTGTGCTCTCTATGGGTAAAATTTTGGCTTACGCCGGCATTATGCAAGACAAGGAGGTCAGCTGGCTTCCTTCTTACGGTCCTGAAATGCGTGGTGGTACCTCCAACGTCACCGTTATCTTAAGCGACGAGCGTATCTGCTCCCCTTATCTTAACCAGTTCGACACCGCCATCATCCTGAACCAACAGTCCATGGACAAGTTCGAGTCCGCCGTGAAACCTGGCGGTCTGTTGATTTACGACCCGAACGGTATCACCAATCACCCGACCCGCAAGGACATCAACATCTATCAGGTGGCTGCTGCCGACAAGGCCAACGAGCTCGGCATCGCCAAACTGTTCAACATGATCGTCCTTGGCGGTTTCCTCGCCGTGAAACCCCTCGTAACTCCTGAGATGTTACACAAGGGCCTGGAGAAGTCTCTGCCTGAGCGCCACCACCACCTCATCCCGAAGAATGAGGAGGCTGTGGAGATCGGCAAGACCATCCTCAAACCCTATCATACATTATAATAATGTTTTTATGCCCAGGGAGCTCTACCTCCCTGGGTATATTTTATCAAATCTAAAGCTATGAGTGCAAAGAAGTTATATTTAAGCCAAACAGACAAAAAGATTGCCGGCGTTTGCGGCGGCATCGCCGAATACCTGGACGTTGACCCTACTGTGATCAGAATCCTCTTCCTCATCGCGCTCTTCTGCGCCTCCTTCGGATTCTGGGCCTACATCATCGTATGGATCGCCGCCCCGAAGGGTCCCGAAATGCCCAACAACGTCAATTCAAATCCCAATCCCAACAACGAATACATCCGGGAGGAGTAATCAGACATTCTTTCACAACACCGTTATAGACCCTTTCTTCACGAAGGGCCTTCCTTCCCTATTGGTGTAATACATGACATAGTTATACACCACGTTGGACATCAGTTTGCCCTTCACCGTCCCATCCCATTGGAACTCCTTGCTGCTGGAATAGAAGACCAACTCACCCCAGCGGTTGTAGATGTAGATATCACAGTCGGCGATCTGATGTTGTGCGCGGGAGTCCAGACTAAAGACATCATTCAACCCGTCATAATTGCCTGGCGTAATGGCGTTGGGCAGATAGACATTCAATTCGCAATAGGGTATCTCGATGGAAGCGGTCGCCCGGCAAGGCTCATGCATGGCTGTAACCCGATAGGTGCCGGAGTGTTCCACCTCCACGCTTTGAGTCGTCTCCCCAGTATTCCATAGATAGTTTATAAAATCGCCCTCGGCAGACAATGTCATGGCAAGCTCATCACAATAGTCCTCTGTGGAGGAGATGATGGTCAGGGTCGTGTCAATCACTGTCAGGTTCAAGGCAATGATGCTGTCGCAGCCCACCGCATTCGGCAGCACATAGGTTGCCTCTTGATTGCTTTCCGTGTAGGTCTGTCCATCCATCCAGGTAAATGGTCCACAGGATGTTCTCACATCATGGACAAGACTGTTGTACAGCACCGTCACCAGCATCGTCACCACACTGTCAGCTCCAGTCGAGGCAAGCAGCGTCACCGTACGCTCATCACTGGCCGTGAAGGTCTCCCCGTTCCACACCAGCGGCAAGAAGTTCTCACAAAGAGTACTGTCCAAGGTCACATACATGTTGGGGTACATAAAGAGATGATAGCTCACCGAGCTGTCACAGCCTGCCACATTCTGCAACAAGACCGCTGTATCCGCCGTGCCTGGGAAATGGATTCCATGATATTGCCATGTCGCCAGTTGATTTTCCACAATTGTGTCAAAGACAACACTTTGCGTATGATGACGAATAGTCAGGTGCAGCGTGTCCACCTGCGTGCAGCCGTGCGCATCCGGGTGGGCAAACGTAAAATCGCCAGAGACATTGTGGGCTTGTCCATCGCCGGAAGTCCAGACATAGCTCTCGCACTCCGTGATCGAAAGGGCAGTATGTACGGGATGATGAACCGTGAGTTGCAATGTCACCAGGCTGTCGCAGCCGTACATGTTCTGCAACAGCATGGTCGCCGTGTTGTTGCTCTCCGTATAGGTCTGGCCATTAATCCAGGTGAACGTCTCACAGGCCGTCTGCACATCCGTGCCGGTCGTGTTGTAGTGCACCGTCACCTCCATCGTCACGACACTGTCCGCGCCCGTGGATGCCGGGAGCGTCACCGTGCGCACATCACTGGCCATGAAGGTCTCCCCGTTCCACACCAACGGCAGGTCGTTCTCGCACAGCACGCTGTCCAGGGTGACGTAAAGATTGGGATAGACGTGAAGATGATAGTTCACCGCACTGTCGCATCCCACCGCATTCTGTATGTGGATGATGGTGTCCGTGCTTCCGCCAAACTGGTTGCCTTGATACTGCCATGTTGCCAGTTGGTTCTCCACGATGGTATCATACACGGCACTCTGCGTGTCGTAATGAACCGTCAGGTGCAGCGTATCCACCTGCGTGCAGCCGTGCACATCCAGATGCGAGAACTGATAAGTGCCCGTCTCGACATAGGTTGTGCCATTCCACTCATATTGCTCGCAGGCCGTCATCGTGTCCGACTCGTGCTGCGCATGCCACACCGTCAGGACGAGGGTCACCAGACTGTCGCAACCGTACATGTTCTGCAACAGCATGGTCGCCGTGTTGTTGCTCTCCGTGTAGGTCTGGCCGTCCATCCAGGTGAACGTCTCGCAGGCTGTCTGCACATCCGTGCCGGTCGTGTTGTAGTGAACCGTCACCTGCATCGTGATGATGCTGTCGGCGCCCGTGGAGGCCGGGAGCGTCACCGTGCGCACATCACTGGCCATGAAGGTCTCCCCGTTCCACACCAACGGCAGGTCGTTCTCGCACAGCACGCTGTCCAGGGTGACGTAAAGATTGGGATAGACGT
>JAFZZT010000018.1 GCA_017615595.1 Bacteroidales bacterium | reverse complement strand
CCGCTACAAGAGCCGCGGCCACGAGACGAGGGACGTGACGGGAAGCGTGACGGTGATCAGATAAAATTTGTCAGTTGTCAGTTGTCAGTTGTCAGTTAGAAGTTAGAAGTTTGGAGTTAGAAGTTAGAAGTTGATCGCCTAATCTCCTCCTTTCTCCTCTTTCTCCTCTTTCTCCTCTCCTCTCCTCTAATAGTCTCATCGCATAATCGCCTAATCGGTAAACGGTAAACCGTAAACTATTAACCCCCTTGGCCCCCTTAGTTCCTTAACTTCTTCGTTTCTTAACTCATAAAAAAATGTATCTTTGCCGCTGTATAATTCTAAAAACATTGGCGCTATGAGTACACTTAAAATCATCAAAAAGGAATATCACCGCACGGGTTACGACAAAAATGATGTGGAACCCATTGAATACATGGAAGTGTCGGCGGTATATGACGAACACAACCAGCTGGTGCGCGAGGAGCGCTTCGAACCGGATGGAACTCTCAACACATTGACAGTCAACGAGTATAATGAGAACCACCAACTTGTGGTCTCCGAACAGTTCGACCAAGACCATACGCTCCTGCAGAAGACCACCAACACCTATGAGGACGACCTGCTGATCAGTCAAGGATTCTCCTTTGGCGAAGACACCACCGAATATGTCACCAAGTATTTCTATGACGAGGAGGGACACGAAATCCGCCGGGAGAACTACGTGGACGGCAAGATGGACTATGTGGAGAATATCAAAGTATATGAGGGTGGGCGCCTGATCAAAGAGACGGAAAACGACGACTATGGAAAGCCCAATTACGAGCATATTTACGAATACAACGACATGGGTCAGGTTGTACACTATGTGCGCAACGAGGTGCAGAACAAAGACCGCCGCAGTTACGACTACGAGTATGACGAGCGAGGCAACCGCGTCAAGGAGCTCATCTATGACTACGACAACATGCTGATAGCCAAAAAATACAACACCTACGACGAAGAAAACCGCCTGGTGATGGTGGAAGAGGAGGACCTGGACAATTACCGCAAAGTCAAATTAGAGTACGAAGGAAACCTGGTGGTCAAGAACTACCTCTACGAGCGCGATGACAAGTTGGTGGGCTGGGCCGAGTATGGCTATGATGACAACGGCAAAGAGGTCTCCGCCACCGAATATATCCGCGATGAGGTGGATCCCGAAAGCCACCGGCTGCTCCGGGTGACACATTTTGAAAGGGGATAAAACAACATTGGCCATTTTATTGTATTTTTGCGCCTTCTTTTTATCACCTTAAAAACTAGAGACAATGTTACAGATTCAACTACTGCGTGAGAACCCACAATATGTCATTGACAGACTGAAAATTAAGAACTTTGACGCCACCGAATTGGTGGAAGAGATACTGCGTCTGGACACCGAGAACCGCGCCGCCAAGAAAGCCATCGACGACAACCTGATGGAGCAGAACCAGGGAGCCAAGGTCATCGGCGGCCTCTTCAAAGAGGGCAAACGCGAGGAGGCGGAAGCCATCAAAGCCCGCATGGCGGAACTGAAAGAGTCGGAGAAGGTCATGCGTGCCGAGTTGCAAGAGAAAGAGCAGACGCTGCAGGCCAAGATGGTGTTGCTTCCCAACCTGCCGCACGCTTCCGTGGCGCCAGGCAAAGGGGCCGAAGACAATGAGATCGTCTATACCGAAGGCGATGCCTCCAACTTCGACTATCCGGCACTGCCCCACTGGGACTTGGTGAAGAAATACGACATCATCGACTTTGAATTAGGCAACAAGATCACCGGTGCTGGGTTCCCCGTCTATAAGGGCAAAGGCGCCCGCATCCAACGCGCCCTCATCGACTTCTTCCTTGACTCCGCCACCGCGGAGGGCTATCTGGAGATCCAGCCGCCCTACATGGTCAACGAGGACTCCGCCTACGGCACGGGCCAGCTGCCCGACAAGGAGGGCCAGATGTACCACGCCACCGTGGACAACTTCTATCTCATCCCGACCGCCGAGGTGCCCGTCACCAACATCTACCGTGACGTCATCCTCAAGGAGAGCGACTTCCCCATGCGCAACTGCGCCTACTCCGCCTGCTTCCGCCGCGAGGCCGGCTCCTACGGCAAAGACGTGCGCGGCCTCAACCGTCTCCACCAATTCGACAAAGTCGAGATTGTGACCATCGAGCACCCCGACCGCTCCTACGAGACCCTGGAGAAGATGACCAACTACGCCAAGGGTCTGCTCACCAAACTGGGCCTGCCCTTCCGCGTGCTGCGTCTCTGTGGCGGCGACATCAGCTTCACCTCCGCCCTCACCTACGACCTGGAGGTCTATTCCAAAGCCCAACAAAAATGGCTGGAGGTCAGCTCCGTCTCCAACTTCGAGTCCTACCAGGCCAACCGCCTGAAACTGCGTTTCAAAGACAGCACCGGCAAGACCCGCCTGGCGCACACCCTCAACGGTAGCGCCCTCGCCCTGCCGCGCGTACTCGCCGCCCTCCTCGAGAACAACCAGACCGACAAGGGCATCATCGTACCCGAGGTGCTCCGTCCATACACCCGTTTCGACATTATCGACTAAACCAGCATGATCAGAAAAATCTTCTCGCTGCTATGCCTCCTCTTTACTTGCGGCATACTCCTCGCCCAACAAAGTCAGGACGAGCAGCTTGCCTTGCAGTATTACAAGGACAAAGAGTACGATAAAGCCATCGAACTCTTGGAGAAGATTCATGCCAAAAACCCGAACTCTTACCTCTATTATTATTACTACTCGTCTCTGCTCAATCTGGAAAGATATAATGATGCAGAGAAGATGGTCAAGAAGCAGATTCGCAACTTCCCCAATGTGCAACGCTACCGGGTGGACCTCGGCTATGTGTATGACAAGGCCGGAGACCACGCCAAGGCAGAGAAGACCTACCAAGACCTGATCAAAGACCTCCCCGCCAAAGAATCCTCTGTGCTGGAACTCTACAACGCTTTCTACTCCAGACTGGAATACGACTACGCTATTGAGACCATCCAGAAAGGAAGACGCCTCTTGAACAACAACTATTTGTTATCCAAGGAGTTGTTTGCTATGTATCAAAACCTGCATCAAAACAGCAGAATTTTGGAGGAGGTCATCTCGCTGATCAAGGAGGACAAGCAAGAGAATCTGGAACCCGCCGAGGTGGCCATCCAGAATATGCTGCTCGAAGATGAGGACGATCTGCTTTACAACATGGTACACACCACGTTGCAGCGGTTTTCACAAAAGAACCCTTCCAACATCTGCTGTCTTTCTCTGCTCTACTGGATTTATCAGTTGCACAAAGACTATCCCAACGCGTTGCTGATGGCCAAGGCTATCGACAAGCGCACCAAGATGGAGGGCATCAAGACCTACGAGTTGGCGCGGACAGCTGCAGACAACAAAGACTACGAGACGGCTATCGAAGCGCTCAACTACATCATCGGCAAGGGCGAAGATGCACACAACTACGTCTTGGCCAAGATGAAACTGTTGGATGTGCGCTATCTGATGCTGACCAACACCCTGCCCGTCCGGATGGTGGACGCCGTCAACTTGGAGCGCGACTTCAAGAAGCTGCTCGATGAGAACGGTCTGCACTCCGGCACCACCGACTGGATCCGCAAGTATGCCCATCTGTTGGCGTTCTACGTCAACAAGCCGCAGGAGGCCATAGACCTCCTCACCCGGGCCATGGCCAACACCAACGACGCCAAGGAAAAGAATACCTATAAACTCGACATGGCCGACATCCAGCTCTACATGGGCAATATCTGGGATGCCTCTCTCAGCTACTCCCAGATAGACAAGGACATGCCCACGGACGCGCTGGGCCAGGAGGCCAAGTTCAAGAATGCCAAGCTCTCTTTCTACATCGGGGAGTTCAACTGGGCCAAGAGCCAGCTGGACGTGCTCAGCGCCGCCACCTCCAAGTTGATCTCCAATGATGCCATCTACTTCTCCCTGCTCATCTCCGACAATTTGGAAGAAGAGGAGGACGATGGCGAGGAAGAAGATACCGTGGCGCTGGTCTTTGACGGAGGCGTTTCCAACCCCGCCCTCAAGAAATATGCCGAGGCCGACTTTCTCATCTTCCAAAACAAAGACGATGCTGCCATGATAGCCCTGGATTCGGTCATCACCTTGTCACCCTTCGGCACGCTGGTAGATGATGCGCTCTATCAGAAAGCCCTCATCCTGATCAAGCGGAAGGACTACCTTGGAGCGGAAGCCTTATTGAAGAAGATTGAAAGCGCCCATGGTGACGAGTTGTTAGCCGATGACGCCGTCTATCAATTGGCACAGCTCTACGAATATTATCTGAAGGATGCCACCAAGGCCATGGAGTATTATCAAAAAATCATGCGCGACTACAGCGGCAGCCTCTATGTGGTGGATGCCCGGAAGCGCTTCAGAGCCCTGCGCGGCGACACCCTGGAATGATGAAGACCGTTCACGCCAAGAAACGACTGGGACAGCATTTCCTCACCAATTTGGACATTGCGCGACAAATTGCCGAGTCAGTGCGCACGCCCGAGGCCCATGTGCTGGAGATCGGGCCCGGCATGGGCGTGCTGACGCAGTACCTGTTCCAGCAGCCCTTCGCCGACCTCTCCGTCATCGAGCTGGACGAGGAGTCTGTCGCCTACCTGCAAGAACACTTTCCCCAGCTGGGCACGCACCTGATCCATGGCGACTTCCTCCGCTTCAACCTCGCCGACCTCTATGACGACACCTTCGTCATTGTCGGGAATTTTCCCTACAACATCTCCTCCCAAATCCTCTTCAAGCTGTTGGACCACAAAGAGAAAGCCTTGGAGCTGGTGGGCATGTTCCAGAAAGAGGTGGCGGAGCGCGTCACCGCACAGTGCGGCCACAAGCAATACGGCATCTTGAGCGTGCTGTTGCAGGCCTTCTACGATACGGAATACCTCTTCACCGTGGGGGAGCATGAGTTCTCCCCACCGCCCAAGGTCAAGTCGGCGGTGATACGCCTCACCCGCAACTTCGACAAGAAGCTGAACTGCAATGAACAACTCTTCAAGACGGTGGTTAAGACCGCTTTCAACTATCGGCGTAAAACCTTGCGTAACGCCCTCGGCTCGCTGGACTTCCCCGCGGAGGTGGTCCAAAGCGACCCACTCTTCACGCGCCGTGCCGAGCAGCTCACCATCGCTGACTACGAGCACCTGACGCGGTATCTGGAAAATAGTGGATCCTCCGTTTTAATGAAATAAACCATGTTGATTGAGCTGAAAGACATTCACAAAACCTACGACAACGGACAACCTCTGCATGTGCTGAAGGGCATCAACCTTAACATTGACGAGGGAGAGTTCGTCTCCATCATGGGTGCGTCCGGTTCGGGAAAATCAACCCTGCTGAACATCCTCGGCATCCTCGACAACTACGACAAGGGAGAATACTGGTTGGACGGCAAACTGATAAAGGATTTGAGCGAGAAAGAGGCGGCGCACTATCGCAACCGCATGATCGGCTTTGTTTTCCAATCGTTCAACCTGATCAATTTCAAGACAGCGGTAGAGAATGTAGAGTTGCCGCTTTACTACCAGGGAGTAAGTCGCAAGAAACGCAACGAACTGGCCATGCAGTTTCTGGAGCGATTTGGACTGGCAGATTGGGCCACACATTACCCCAACGAACTCTCTGGTGGACAGAAGCAGCGCGTAGCCATCGCACGGGCGCTCATCACACAACCGCGCATCCTCTTGGCAGACGAACCGACCGGCGCCTTGGACTCCAAGACCTCCGTGGAAGTGATGAACCTGCTCACCGAACTCAACCGCACCGAGAAGGTCACCATTATCGTGGTGACACACGAGAGCGGCGTGGCTAACTGCACCGACAAAATCATCCACATCAAAGACGGCATTATCGGAGAAACCACCGGCAACGAGAGCCACACAGCTTCCGTTTTCGGCACCGACACCATCATGAAATAGCGCCATGAAAGACCTTCTGGAAGAAATATGGGAATCCATCCGGCGCAACAAACTGCGCACCGCCCTTACAGGATTTGCGGTGGCCTGGGGCATCTTCATGCTGATCGTGCTCCTCGGTGCAGGAAACGGCCTGATGAACGCCTTTATGAACCAAGGCAGCCGTTTTGCCACCAACACAATGGCCGTGTTCGGCGGAGTCACCAGCAAACCCGCCAACGGGTACCAGACAGGGCGCCATATTGAATTAAACGACCAGGATATTGCCATCACCCAAAGCGTCTTGTTTGCAGAACATGTGGACAAAATCTCTCCCGAACTATTCAAAGGCCCTTACACATTGGTGTTTAACAGCCGGCATCTGTCCGCCTATCTGAACGGCTGCTACCCTTCCTTACAAGACATGAACAAAATCGAAATGCTGGAAGGGCGTTTCATCAATCAAAATGACATTCGACTGCAACGGAAGGCCATTGTTCTGGCCGCTTCCCACGCCATCGAACTGATGAATGGAGGCGAAGACTACGCATCATTAGTAGGCAAGACGGTGACAGCCGGCGGCATCACCTGGTTGGTGGTGGGAATCTATAAAACCGACCGGTCGGCACAGCGGGTAGAGGAGTTTGTGCCAGTGACCACCATGCAAGTGCTGATGAATGAGGTTAACAGGGTGGATCAGATCAACTTCTCTTTTCATGGTTTGACAACGGTAGAGGAGAACGAGCAATTTGAACAAGCATACCGGGCCGCCCTCAACCGGGCGCACAAGGCAGCCCCTGAAGATGAGAGTTCCATTTGGCTTTGGAACCGTTTCACCCAGAATATGCAGATGGACAAAGGAACGCACTATATCCGGATTTCGTTGTGGATTTTGGGTATCTTCACGTTGGTAGGCGGCATCGTGGGCGTGTCAAATATCATGTTGATCACGGTAAAAGAACGTACTCGCGAGTTCGGAGTGCGGAAAGCCATCGGTGCCTCCCCTTGGGAAATCATGAAACTGATTATGGCAGAGAGTGTCTCCATCACCGCACTGTTCGGTTACATCGGGATGTTCCTCGGTATGGTCGCCTGCGAGGTGATGAAGATGACGGTCGGTCAATCCTCCGTGGAAATTTTCGGAGAGAGCTTCCGACTGTTCGTCAACCCGACTGTCGGACTGGGCATTTCTTTCGGCGTTACTGTTCTGCTCGTTGTTGCAGGCACTCTTGCCGGCATCTCTCCCGCGATAAAGGCCGCGAAGATCCGCCCGATCCAAGCCTTGAATGAGACGTAAGATTTTGGACTTAAGACTAATCACTGTTCACCATAAAATGCGATTCGACACAGACACATACCGGGAAATCACAGACGCGCTGATGCGGAACAAGCGGCGTAGCATCCTCACGGGCTTCGGCATCTTCTGGGGACTCTTCATGCTGCTCTTCCTCATTGGGGGCGGTCACGGTCTGAAACAGCTGTTGGAGAAGAACTTCGAAGGCTTTGCCACTAACACCGTCATCATTGCGGCTGAGGAGACGACGAAGCCATACAAGGGATTCAAGGAGGGCCGGCAGTGGAACCTGCAGTACAAGGATATCGAGCGGTTGAAAGCGTTGGTGCCTGAGTTAGAGGTTGTCACCCCATCGATACCCGAATGGGGATATACTGCTACTCGTGACGAATACACCGCCACCTGCGTGTCCAAAGGGGTGGAGGCCGACTATACTAAGGTGCAAGCCCCCACCTTGAAGTTCGGTCGTTACCTGAACCAAGTCGATGTGGCGCAAAAGCGTAAAGTCTGTATTATCGGAGAAAGGGTCTGGAAGACTCTTTTCCCGAATGGTGAGGACCCATGCGGACAGTACATCTGCTTGGGAGGTGTTTATTATCAAGTGATTGGCGTGGATGTCTGTACCTCCAACATCAATCTTGGGGGCAACAGCGCGGATGAGGTCACGATTCCCATCACCGTGATGCGTGACATCCTGAACAGCGGCGACAGAGTGGGCATCATCTGTGCGGTGGGCCGTGCCGGGATCAACATGGGCGAGTTGGAAGGGAAAATCCGGCAAGTGATCGCCCGTCAGCACTATATAGCTCCCGATGACAAGGAGGCCATGATGCTTCTCAACATGGAGGTGATGTTCAGCATTGTCGATAATCTCTTTCGGGGCATCAATTTCCTGATTTGGTTGGTAGGTATCGGCACCCTGTTGGCAGGAGCTATCGGGGTGAGCAACATCATGCTGGTGGTAGTGCGCGAGCGGACGGTGGAGATCGGCATCCGGCGGGCCATCGGTGCCACCCCGCGCGACATCCTCTCACAAATCGTCAGCGAGGGGGTGATCCTGACTTTAGTGGCCGGCTCCTTCGGCATTGTTTTTTCCGTGTTGCTATTGCAACTTTTCGAGATCATATCCCAACACAAGGCCGCCTTCCAGATCAGCTTCGGCACAGCGGTGGCAGCCCTGCTGCTTCTGACGCTTCTCGGACTCCTCGCAGGCATCGCACCCGCCCGCCGCGCCATGAACATCAAACCAGTAGAAGCTATGAGAGATGAATAAGAATGAAAAATAACTGACAATATGAAAAAGACATTAAAAATTGCCATCGGGCTGTTGATCGCCCTGGTGTTCCTCGGAACTTTCGTGTTTCTGTTCAAGAAGTCGCGACCCGAGAAAGAAATCTTCAACGAGTGTGAAGTGACCTATATGGATATCTGTCGGAAAACATTGATTACCGGACAGATAGGACCTCGCAACGAAGTGGAGGTCAAGCCACAGATCAACGGCATCATCGCCGAGCTTTACAAAGAGGCAGGTCAGGAGGTAAAGGAAAACGAGGTTATTGCCAAACTGAAGGTCATCCCCGACATGAACTCGCTGAGTGCGGCACAGAGCCGTGTGCGCTTGGCCGACATCAACTACAAGCAGGCTCAGAACAATTACGATCGTGAAAAAGCACTCTATGACAAGAAATTGATCAGTCAGGAGGAGTTTGAGCAGGTGGCGCAAGCATTGCAACAGGCACGCGAGGAGAAGTCGGCGGCACAGGATGCGCTCGAAATCATCCGTGACGGGGTCTCTTCTTCCAATGCCAAGTCCAGCTCCACCCTGATTCGCTCCACCATTTCGGGTTTGATTTTGGACATTCCCGTCAAGGTGGGCAACTCGGTGATTCAGGCCAACACGCTGAACGATGGTACCACCGTGGCTACGGTAGCCGATATGAACGATCTGATTTTCAAGGGAAATGTCGATGAGACCGAGGTTGGCACGCTACGCGAAGGGGTGCCGTTGAAGATCACAGTCGGGGCTTTGCAAAACTACACTTTTGATGCTGTGCTGGAATATATTGCCCCGAAGGCCGTACAGAACAACGGAGCCAACCAGTTTGAGATCCGTGCCGCCGTTACACCACAAAAAGACAACAAAATACGTTCCGGCTATAGCGCAAATGCCGAGTTGGTGCTGGAGAGTGTGGAACATACTCTCGCCATCCCCGAGAGTGCCCTGGAATTCTCCGGCGATTCCACCTTTGTCTATGTCAAGAATGGCAACAACTACGAACGCCGCAGCATCACCACCGGCATCAGTGACGGCATCAACATCGTGGTCACCAGTGGCTTAAAGGAAGGGGATAAAGTGCGGGGAACAAAAGTAGTTGGCCATTAGCAGTTAGCAGTTTGTAGCTAGTAGTTTGTAATTAGTAATTGTAACGATAAATCCCAATAATGAAAAACGTATTCCTTGAGCAGTCCCGAAGGGACAAGACACACGAAGTGCAAGTAACCCCACATCAGCGCAGCGCTGTTTGGAGCCTGTCACTCAAGGCTTTCGCCACAGTGTGGATCCTGCTGCTATGCCTCACTATAGCCAACGCACAGTCCACCCCCTGGACCCTCGACCAATGTGTGCAATACGCACTCGACCATAACCTTACGGTCAAGCAGAGCGAACTGGCAAAATCCCAGCGCGAAGTGGAACTGAACACAGCGAAGAACAGCGTGTGGCCGGCATTGCAGGCAAATGCATCACAAAACTTCTCCTTTGGGAGAGGACTTTCGATGGACAACACCTATGTAAGTTCCAACACTGCCAACACCTCATTCGGCATTGGCGGCAGCATGAACCTGTTCACCGGACTGCGGGTCAAAAACAATATCGAAATGGGGAAGCTGAACTTGGAGGCGGCCAATGCAGACTGCGACAAGACCAAGGAGGACATCCGCACAGCTGTGATGCAGGCCTATGTACAGATTCTGTACAACATGGAAATCTGCAAGGTGGCACAGTCGCAGATTGCCATCGACTCGGTGCAGGTAGTACGTTTGGAATTGCTGGCCGAAAACGGCAAAGTGGGTCCGGCAGAGGTAGCCGCGCGCAAAGCCACGCTGGCGCAAAGCCGACTCACCTATACCCAGGCACTCAACAACTTGAAAATGGCTCTTTTGGACATGACTCAGTTGCTGGAGTTGCCATCCCCAGAGGGGTTCTCCGTGGTTCCACCCGATGTGACCGCATTTGCTGTCGAAACGCTTCCTGACCCCGAAGTGGTGTATAACGAAGCCCTTGCCACGCGGGCTGCGGTGAAAGCCGAGGAGATACGGTTGGATTATGCACAGAAAAATATCGCGTTGGCAAAGAGTACATACTATCCCACCTTGTCGATGAATGGTGGGTTGGTTACCGACTATTACGCTTTGTTGGGCCAAACAGCCAAGGGTTTTGGTGCACAGCTGCGCGACAACTTCAGTCCCTACCTGGGTTTTTCTTTGAATGTGCCTATTTTCGACCGGTTGGAAACACGCAACCAGGTGCGGGCCGCCAAGTTGCAATATAGCAGCCAGGAGTTGCAGATGGACAATGTACGCAAATCGCTTTACAAGGAAATACAACAGGCTTATTACAATGCGGTGGCGGCCATGGACAAATATGAAAGCAGTCGTTTGGCAGCGGAGAGTGCGCAGGAAGCCTTTGAATTAGCGCAAGCACGCTATGAGAACGGCAAAGGCACCGGCACCGAGTTCAACGAAGCCAAGAACAATCATTTGCAGGCCGCTTCCAACTTGGTGCAGGCACAATATGAGTATCTGTATCAGAAACAGTTGTTGGAGCTGTATCGGGGAAAATAAAAGCTATCCCCCCCTGGTTTACTTCACCGTGCTACCCTCTTTGAGCGGCTTTTGCGGCTGCATCAGACTGAGGCTGCCATCGGCGTTCTCGGCCATGAGCACCATGCCGTGGGAGTCCACGCCCTTGATGTTCTTGGGAGCCAAGTTGATGAGCATGAGCACCTGCTTGCCGACAAGATCGGCGGGCTCGTAGTACTCGGCGATGCCGGAGACGATCTCGCGCACATCAACGCCCGTGTTGACCTTCAGCTTCAACAGCTTCTTGGTCTTGGCCACCTTCTCGGCCTCCAAGACGGTCACCACACGGAGATCCATCTTCTGGAACTCTTCGAAGGAGACATCCTCTTTGGCGGGAGTTGCCT
This sequence comes from Bacteroidales bacterium, assembly GCA_017615595.1. Taxonomy (GTDB): domain Bacteria; phylum Bacteroidota; class Bacteroidia; order Bacteroidales; family WCHB1-69; genus F23-D06. Next base: position 19,520 of record JAFZZT010000018.1, on the reverse strand, counting down.
CGGCAGTGGCTATCTCGTTGGCTTTCTTGGTGTCCTGCAGCTTCTGCACCTGCTTGGCGATGGTCTCGTCGTCGATCTTCTCAAAGAGATACTCGGCGGGGTTCAACTGAGCACCCACCGCGAGGAGGTCGGCGCGACCGCCGTCCTGCCAGTTCTTCGTGTTGATATTGAGAATCCGTTGCAGCTTCTGGGCGGTGAAGGGTAGGAAAGGCTCGCACAGCACGGAGAGTGCCGTGCAGATCTGGAGCGAGAGATGGATGATGGTCTTGGTCTGCTCGGGATCCTCTTTCCACTTCTTCCACGGCTCGGTGTCGGTGAGGTATTTGTTGCCGATGCGGGCGAGGTTCATAAACTCCTGCAAGGCCTCGCGGAAGCGGTAGTGCTCAATGGAGTCGCCGATAAGCTTCGGGAACTCGGCTATCTTGGCCACGATCTCCTTCTCGTAGTCGGAGTACTCGCCATGATCTGGAACGATGCCATTGAAGTATTTATGGGTCAAGACGATGGTTCTATTGGCGAAGTTGCCGAAGATGGCCAACAACTCGTTGTTGTTGCGAGCCTGGAAGTCGGCCCAGGTGAAGTCGGCATCTTTCGTTTCCGGTGCGATGGCGGTGAGCGTGTAGCGCAGCACATCCTGTCGGCCGGGGAAGTCCTCGACATACTCATGCGCCCACACCGCCCAGTTGCGGGAAGTGGAGATCTTGTCACCCTCAAGGTTCAGGAACTCGTTGGCGGGCACGTTGTCGGGCAGAATGTACGAGCCCTCCGCCTTGAGCATGCAGGGGAAGATGATGCAATGGAAGACGATGTTGTCTTTGCCGATGAAATGGACAAGCTTGGAGTCGTCGCTCTTCCACCACTTCTCCCATTCCACGTTGTGGGCCGCGGCCCACTCCTTGGTGGCGGAGATGTAGCCGATGGGAGCATCGAACCAGACGTAGAGCACCTTGCCGTCGGTGTCGGGCAGGGGCACCTTCACGCCCCAGTTGAGGTCGCGGGTGACGGCGCGGGGCTGCAGGCCCTGGTCGATCCACGACTTGCACTGGCCATAGACAGTGGGACGCCAGTCGTCCTTGTGGCCCTGGAGGATCCACTCGCGCAGCCACGGCTCATACTGGTCGAGGGGCAGATACCAATGCTTGGTCTCTTTGAGCACCGGCACGCTGCCGCTGAGCGCCGACTTGGGGTCGATGAGATCGGTGGCGTTGAGAGACGTACCACACACCTCGCACTGGTCGCCGTAGGCATGCTCGTTCTTGCAATGCGGACAGGTACCCGTGATGTAGCGGTCGGCGAGGAACTGTTGCGCCTCCTCGTCATAATACTGCATAGTGGTCTTCTCGATCAGCTTGCCCTCGTCGTACAGCTTCTTGAAATAAGCCGAGGCCGTCTCGTGATGAGTCGGGTTGGAAGTACGGGAGTAAATGTCGAAGGAGATGCCGAGGTCCTCAAACGATTTCTTGATGATATTGTGATAGCGATCCACAATGTCCTGCGGGGTGACGCCCTCCTTGCGGGCCTTGATGGTAATGGGCACGCCGTGCTCGTCTGAGCCACCGATAAAGAGAACCTCCTTGCCGTTGTTGCGCAGATAGCGCACATAGATGTCGGCAGGGATATACACGCCGGCGAGGTGCCCGATGTGAACAGGGCCATTGGCGTAGGGCAATGCAGAGGTGATGGTGTAGCGTTTGATATCTTTCATGTATTCATTATTATTTAAGAGCCGCAAAAATAGCATTTTTTAGCGAGAGTGATGGTTGTTTACAATTCTTTGTTTATAAAAAAAACATAAAGGGCATCATGTTAAAAAAAAAATTGTACATTTGCAGCTCAATTTATTATTAACCTAAATGTTTTTATTATGAAAAAACTTTTTACCCTTTTGACACTTTGCTGTGCAGTATTCGCTTTGAATGCACAGAATGCTACCGTGATTTTGGAAGCTCACGATGTTTGGAGCGATGGCACTGGCTATCAGCTTCTTCTCGACGCTGACAATGTAGCTTGGGATCAATCTTATGGTCCTGATTGTGGTTCTTCCTATGACAGCTATGGTTGGGAGTATATGATTCCTGCCAACGCTTCCGCCAATGATGCCAATGTGGTTGCCGATGGTGCTCAATCTCTCAGCATTCCTGCCGGCACTTATTCTTACCTCATCCTGAACCCTGGTTGCAACGACTATGGTACCAACTATATCGCCAGCAGCCAATGCGATGATTCCCACGCTTCCTACAACTTCGAAGCTGGCAAGGGTTATCATTTCCTCGCCACTTTGCTAAGCCCCAATGACTGCATCACCATCACCGTTTCCGGCGTTGGCATTCAAGATGTTGAGGCTCCTCAATTCTCCATCTATCCTAACCCTGCCACCAGCATTCTCAATGTGGAAGGCGAAGGCGTTGCTGAACTCTACAACGCTCTGGGCCAACTGGTGATGTCTGACAACGTGAACGGTACTGCTCAGTTCAACGTGAGCAACCTCGAGAGCGGTGTCTATTTCGTTCGCATGAACGGTGGTACCCAACGCTTCATCAAGAAATAATTCTTGAAGAGAGTTAACCCTACAAAAAAGACGGTCCTCGTGACCGTCTTTTTTTTGTGCCTATCAAAACGATTGTTTTGTATCTTTGCCGCTCCAATATCATCAAGATATTCCTGTAACAAATTATGGATATAAAACACACATTGAAGAATAAAACTTTCCGTAAACGCGTGATTGTATCCTTCGCGATTGCATTCTTCTTGGTGATAGCCGACTATTGGATCCAAAACATCACATTTCCGCTATTTGACGACGAGAACTTGCTTGCATGGGTAGATCAACTTTTGGGCACAAATAAGGAATATTTTGATGAAAACGATGTAACTTACATCAATCTGGGAAAAGACAAGGAACTCATTACGATAACCGACGACTGGGGTGATACTATAGGAAATGATGTCATCACTGACCGTAATACCATCTTGCGGTTTCTTAAACTAGCAGAGAATTCCGGCTACAGCTGTATCTTTCTTGATGTTCGTTTTGAAAAAGGATACAATTCTCCTAATGACTCGGCCCTGTTTGAACAACTTCGAAAAATGCCTCGGCTGATCCTACCAGCACATCGAGAAGGAGAGGAATCCGAGTTTATCGACAGTTCATTACGAGCTAAAATGGCTTATGCAGACTATCGAAGCACTATTTTCTCTGGCTTTTCCCGTTATGAGTATCTGCAAGATAATCAACAATCGGTGGCATTACGCATGTGGTCCATTTTGGAAAATCGGAACATTATCAAAACGTGGTATGGATACTCGTGCGGGCATTGTAAACCTTGTTATAACCTTTGTTACATACCTCTTCCTGAATATTTACATCTGTCCACCGAAAACGAGGATCCTGAAAACCCATCCATGGAGCATATCCGCTACCCCTATGCAGGTTCCATGATTCTCAACCCTCAACGTATTCCGGAAAAAGACGTGATCGATAATTTGTTGAAAAATAAAATAGTGGTCTTAGGCGACTTCGACAACGACCTCCACGACAGCTATATCGGGGAAGTGCCCGGTCCTGTTTTATCGGTGGCGGCATACAAATACTTGTCAGCAGGACGCAACAAGGTAGATTGGATATATGTTAGTTTTCTTTTTGTTCTTTTCTTTATTTGCTCTTATTTCATCCTCGCCAGACGTCACATATCCAAACTATTTAAGGAAGGGTCTTTTCTGAGATTTCTCCTCTCCTTCGTGAGTATTGGTATCCTTTTTTTCTTCCTGAAAGTCTTTCTATACAAGTTCTTTCTTATTTCAATGATTATGATCTTGCCCACCGTGATATTCCACATATTGGGCAATCTTGATAACTATCGCACATTTTTCTCATATTTCAAGAAGGGGTTTGCGTATTCCAAAGACAAACTTCTCAATCGCTTCCACAAAGATAAAAAACAATTGTCCAACGATAAATGAAAAAGGTATTCTCTATAGTGCTTATTTTGGTGTGTTGGTTGACATGCTTCCACGCATTTGCCGGGAACAATGACTACCTCATTGTAGGCATGAAGCATGCCGATGGGGTAACCATTGATGGAATTCCTGTCTCTGCTGTCAAGTATTTCTCTAAAAAGTCAGTCATCTCTTGGGGTAAGGATGACGAGGCATCTCTGAAAATAATTGAAGTCTCCACCAGCAAACCTTACATCTTATCCAAGCGGCAGTTTGAATCTAAAGGCCGTATCAGAACTCTGGAGGATTTTTTCTTGCGTACTAGCAAGACCTCGACACGTGATGGTGGCCATGAGGCCATTGTCAACATCAAACGATGTAACGATCGTTTTGCCTTCAAAGAAAGACGCATAGCCCTCGTCATCGGCAACACGGCCTACACCTATCTATCCTCCTTGCAAAACCCTCAAAGCGATGCTATCGCAGTGACCAACAAGCTTTTGAAGCTCGGTTTTGACGTGGTGGAAACATTTGATTGCGACATCTATGAGTTTCGTTCTGTGCTTACCCAGTTTGAACGAATCGCTAATGGCTACCAAGTAGTGTTGTTCTATTATGCTGGACATGGTATTCAGAAAGATGGCAAAAATTACCTTGTGCCTGTTTCTGAGCGACTCCAAAAGCCAGCTGACATCAACAACTGTGTCGGATGCGATGATATATTACGCTCGCTGGAAGGAACCTCGTGCAATTCACGAATTGTCATTTTTGATGCTTGTCGTAGTTTTAGTAGTGCACTGTCAGATGGCAATCAGAAGGGTCTTGCCCAGATTCAACAATTGGCACCCGGCACCATGCTCATTTACTCTACCGGTTTCGGCCAAGTGGCCAGCGACGGCACCGGCGATCACAGCCCTTTTGCGCAGGCATTACTCAACAATATCGGCAAACCGGGCGTCAACTTTGAATTGGAAATCAAAAACGTGGCCAAAGAAACATACCGACTGACCGCCAACAGCCAATATCCCGCTATCTCCGGAACCTTGACAGAAAATTTCGTCATGCAACCTCAAACAGCCACCTACAATTATAACGTACAAGTCCCTTCCGTCACTAATACTTCTAATCCTAACGCACAACTTTTGGTAGAACAGGGAAAGAGGGCTTGCAAGACTTTCAATTACACACTGGCATACAAAAATTTTCATGAGGCTGCTAGCATGAACGATATGGAAGGCTGTTACCAACTTGGATTGTTATACAGCAATGACAATTTTGACAACGCCAACTTCGATGACGCAGTGATTTGGTTTACCAAGGCTGCTGACATGGGACATACGGACGCCATGTACCAACTGGGCGAACTATATATGGGACGTGACAACGCAGTGGCTAAACAATGGCTCCGCAAAGCCGCAGACAAGGGCCATGCAAAAGCCGCAGACCGGCTGAATAGAATGCGATAAATAAAACTCTAAAAAGTGTAATCATTATTAATAATACCAAATTATGAAAAAATTCTTCTTTTTATTAACATTCTTATGCTGCATTGGCTTTATTGCAGCACAAACCCCACAAATTGTAACCGGACACCCCGACTTTAAAGTGAAAGTGGCTCGTTGCGCTGCCAGCGGCAAGACCGTTATCCTTGATCTTATCTTCACGAATGTCTCCGCCACAGATGTGGAAGACTGGTCAATCTATACTATTTATGGGCTCCAAAAGTCTGAGGTGTATGATAGCGAAGGCAACATATACGACGTTTCAAATTTATCAGTAAAAGTTAGCAATAGAGATTTCTCTTCTGGTTATTACAATTTGAAAATGATTTCAGAGGTACCCATGAAAGTGTCACTTCAAATCACTGGCGTGCCAACAACGGTGGAATCATTAGCCAGAGTGGACCTTGTTGTTTTCATCCCCTTCTTCAATATCGGACAAACACCCGTGAAGATTAAGAATATCCCAATTTCGCGATAATTGTTTTTCTGCGAGCTTCTCATCCTCCTCTTTCCAAATAATCCTCTGGATTGTACTTGCTCACCTGCCTGGATGACAAATAGAGAATCATCAGAAAATTCATCAAAGAGTGATTCTCCGTCATGGCAAACGTCGTTTTATCTGAACCATTCTACATTTGGAACCGCAATAAAGTCAACGACAAACCATATGTTTCCAATTGGGCTAGGGATTGGTTCTACTTAATAAAGAAACATACTCCCAACCAGTTGGTATTCTACGGCATCCACGATCCTGTCACTGTTATCAACCGGGAGTGGTCAAGGAGCACTTACGAATCCCAACATCTCTCGGAGTGGTATGTCAGACCCAGTGACCGGGTTTTCTTCTAACGTTTTTATCTATCCGTGTATATTCGTAATTTATGTACCTTTGCCGCTCCAATGGGAAATCACTATCCCATCATAAATTAATAGTTTAATCATTTAATATCTTAATAATGAAAAACACCCTTTTACAACGCTTCTCCAAGTACATCTCCTACGCCACCACCTCCGATGAGAACTCCACCTCCTATCCCTCCACGCAGGCCCTCATGGACTTTGCTGACGTGATGGTCGAGGAGCTCAAGAGCATCGGCATGCAAGAGGTGGCCAAAGACGAATACGGCTATGTGACAGCCCTGCTGCCTGCCAACAACGGCACCCAACATCCCGTCATCGGCTTCATCGCCCACCTGGACACCGCTCCCGACATGCCCGGCATCGACAAGCCCCGCATCCTCGAAAACTATGACGGCCAGGACATCATGCTGGACGAGGAGTCCAAGACCGCCCTCACCTTGGCGGACTTCCCCGAGCTGGCTGGATACAAAGGCCAGACCTTGCTGGTGACCGACGGCAAGCACCTCTTGGGCGCCGATGACAAAGCCGGCGTGGCCGAGATTGTCTGTGCCATGGAGTACCTCATCCAACATCCGGAGATCAAACACGGTCCCCTCAAGGTGGCCTTCACTCCTGACGAGGAGATCGGCGCAGGCGTCAAATACTTCGACACTGCCAAGTTCGGCTGCGACTTCGCCTACACCATGGACGGCGGCGAGATCGGCGAACTGGAATACGAGAACTTTAACGCGGCGGGCGCGACCATCCGCATCCAGGGACGCAACATCCACCCGGGCTATGCCAAGAACAAGATGGTCAACGCCCAGCTCATCGCCATGGAGCTCAACGCCATGCTGCCTGAGGCCGAGCGCCCGCAATACACGCAAGACTACGAGGGCTTCTTCCTCCTCACCCGCATCGACGGCACCGTGGAAGAGTGCAAGATGAGCTATATCATCCGCGACCACGACCGCACCAAGTTCGAGGAGAAGAAACAGCTGATGCAACAGATCGTCGATTTCCTCAACCAGAAATATGGTCAGCGCATCACCTGCGAAATCAAGGACCAGTACTACAACATGCGCGAGAAGGTGGAACCTGTCTTCTACGTGGTGGAACGCGCCATCAAGGCTATCAAGGACGCAGGCGTGGAGCCTAAGGTGCAACCTATCCGCGGCGGCACAGACGGCGCCAACCTCTCTTTCCGCAACCTGCCCTGCCCCAACATCTTCGCCGGCGGCCATAACTTCCACGGCAAGTACGAATACGTCCCGCTGGAGTCGATGGTCAAGGCCACCGAGGTGATCTTGAATATCGCCAAAGAGCAATAAAAAGACCATTCTTTTGTTTTTATCCTCCTTGGGACAACAATATGGGAACAACATTGTGGAGACGTCATATTATGGCGTCTCCTACATTATTTATGGGGCATATCTGAAAAAAATGTAGTTTTGCGGCCATGAAAAAACTATACATCGAAACATACGGATGTCAGATGAATTTCGCTGACAGTGAAGTGGTTGCATCCATCCTCAAAGACCAATTCGACCTCACCAAAGAGATAGAAGAGGCGGACCTCATCCTCCTCAACACCTGTTCCATCCGCGACAGGGCGGAGCAGCGCATCCACAAGCGGCTGGCGGAGCTGGAGTCGTTGAAGAAACGGCGGCGCCACCTGCAGATCGGCTTGTTGGGCTGCATGGCCGAACGCATGAAGGAGGAGTTGCTGGAGACAGAGCCGGTGCTGGACTTCATCGCAGGCCCCGATGCCTACCGATCTCTGCCTCAGCTCATCGAGGACTCCACCAAAGGAGAGGTCTCCTTCAACGTGATGCTCTCCGAAGAGGAGACATACGACAACATCATGCCGGTGCGCTACGACACCAACGGCATCTCCGCCTACATCTCCATCATGCGGGGCTGCAACAACTTCTGCTCCTACTGTGTGGTGCCTTACACCCGCGGGCGCGAGCGCAGCCGCAGTCCCAAGACCATTCTCATGGAGGCCCAGGACCTGATCCAAAAAGGGTACAAGGAGGTCACCCTGTTAGGGCAGAATGTCAACTCCTACCACTGGGAAGAGGACGGCGAGACCATCTCTTTCGCACGGCTCATGGAGCTGGTGGCCCAGCTGTCGCCCGAACTGAGAGTACGCTTTGCAACCTCGCACCCCAAAGACATCTCAGACGAGCTGCTGGAGACGATGGCCCGCTACGACAACATCTGCAAGTACATCCATCTGCCCGTGCAGTCGGGCAGCAACCAGGTGCTCAAGAAGATGAACCGTGTCTATACCCGCGAGTACTACCTCGAGCGGGTGCGCAAAATCCGTGAGCTGATGCCCGACTGCGCCATCTCCACCGACATCATCGCCGGCTTCTGTGGCGAGACGCTGGAGGACCACGAGCAGACGCTCTCCATCATGCGGGAGGTAGGCTACGAATATGCCTATATGTTCAAGTACTCCGAACGCGGCGGCACCATGTCGGCGAAACGCTTTCAGGATGACGTCCCAGACGAGGAGAAGACCCGCCGTCTGGAGGAGATCATCGCCCTGCAAGGAGAGCTGTCGCACGAGAGCAACCTCCGCGATGTGGGCAAGACCTTCACCATCCTCGTGGAAGGGGTCTCCAAGCGCTCCCCCGACTTCCTATACGGCCGCAACAGTCAAAACAAGGTCATCATCTTCCCGAAAGAGAACCATCGGATCGGGGAGTATATCGATGTCACCGTGACCCGATGCACCCCCGCGACCTTGTTTGCATAATTGTATTTTTTCATCTCATTGAAAAAATTCGGATTAAGTTCTTCATTATATCGAAGAATTTAATACTTTTGCGGACAAATCTGGATTTCAACTCCTGTTTTGTCTGATTTATATTTAATTGTATGATAGACAGATTATTAAAGAATGAGCTTTTGAGATTGTCGGGGGTCTTTCCCGTGATTACGCTGACAGGACCGAGACAATCTGGCAAGACGACCTTGTGTAAGTCTGCTTTTCCTGATTATCATTACATATCTTTAGAGAATATTGATAGTCGGGAAGCGATGGAGGCCGACACTTTATCTATTCTTCGGCATTATGGCAATGGCTTGATTATTGATGAAGTGCAACATCTTCCCAATTTGTTCTCTTACATTCAGATTGCCGTGGATGAAGACCGCAATCGGCATTTTATCCTAACCGGAAGCAGCAACTTCTCTTTGTTGGAAAGTGTATCGCAATCTTTGGCAGGCCGTACTGCTGTTTTGACACTTCTTCCATTGTCACTTGAAGAAATCAAAAATATTCAAGAAATAAGCACCGACACTTTAATGCTGCGAGGCTGTTATCCGGCAGTATGGGCTCAAAACATACGCCCGACAGATGTTTATGCTGCCTATCATGCCACTTATGTTGAACGGGACCTGAGACAATTAATCAATATTCGCAATATTTCCGGATTCAGGCAATTCTTGCGACTGTCGGCTGGCAGGTGTTCTTGTATGTTCGTCCCTTCCGACTTTGCCAATGAACTTGGCGTTGACATGAAAACCATTCAGCATTGGAATAGCATTTTGGAAACATCTTATATCACCTTCTTACTGCCACCCTATTTTCACAACATCGGCAAACGAATTACGAAAACCCCCAAACGCTACTTCTACGACACCGGTTTTTTATGTTATCTACTTGGTATTGAAAAAGAAGATCAATTGGAGACGCATCCTCTTCGCGGTGCCATCTTTGAAAACTATGTGGTATCAGAAATGGTCAAGCAGCATGCGCATAGGGGAATGATTCCTCATTTGTTCTATTATCGGGACAAATCCCAAAATGAAGTTGACCTGATTCTGGAACAATCTTTTGACCAGTTGCAGGCGTATGAAATCAAATCTTCTCACGCATTTCATCCTGCCTTTTTCAAAGGAACAAACTATTTCCAACAATTATATAAAGAAAAAGTAGTCTCGTCATGTGTACTGTATGACGGGGATGAGATATCGGACATTCCTTTCAAGGAGTATTGCAACTTCCGGCACGTGCCATATTTCAAATTGTAGAATTATCCCAACAGACATTATGTTATATCCCGACACTTTTGAAGAGAAAATCGGTTTTGACCTGGTGCGGATGCACGTCAAGGGCCATTGCCTCTCCCCCATCGGGGTGGAGTTGGTGGACCGTGTGGCCATGTGGAGCCAGGCGGAGCAGATCCTGCCCGAGCTGGAGCTGGTAGAGGAGTTCCGCCAGGTGCTGCTCTTTGACGAGCCCTTCCCCGCCCAGGACTACTACGACCTGCGGGTGGAGCTGAAACGGCTCCAGATAGCCGGCACCTACATCGAGTCGGAGACGCTGGCCCAACTGCGGGCCTTCCTCAACACGATGACCAACATCTATGTCTATCTCAAGGTGCGGCACGAGTCCGAGAAGTATCCCCGTCTCTGGAGTCTCTGCGAGGAGATGCCCATCCAGCGGGAGCTCTCCGCCGCCTTCAACCGGATCTTGGACGAGAAGGGGCAAATCCGCGACAACGCCTCTGACGAGCTCAGCCGCATCAAGAGCGAGATCAACCGCATCTCGCAGTCGGCAGACCGACAGATCCGCAAGATCCTGAATATGGCCAAGCAGGACGGCTTAGTCAAGGAGGATGCCGAGATGACGGTCCGCAACGGGCGCCTCTGCATTCCCGTGACGGCCCAGTTCAAGCGGCGCCTCAAGGGTTTCATCCATGATGAGTCGGCCACGGGCCAGACGGTCTTCATCGAGCCGGCGGAGGTCTTCGATGCCAACAACGAGCTCCGCGACCTCCAGAATGCCGAGCAGCGCGAGATCATCCGCATCCTCACCGAGCTCACCGACAAGCTGCGTCCCGCCATCCCCGAGCTGCTGGAAGCCCAGCAGCTGATGGGCCGCTACGACTTCCTGCGCGCCAAGGCCCAGTTCGCCATCGACATAGAGGCATCGCTGCCCCATATCTCCGACTATCCTCGCATAGAGTGGCAAAACGCCATCCACCCGCTCCTCTATCTCACCCTGAAGAAAAGCGGCAAGAAGGTGGTGCCCCTCAACATCCAAATCACCGCCGAACAGCGCATCCTGCTCATCTCCGGCCCCAACGCCGGCGGCAAGTCGGTGTGCCTCAAATGCGTGGGACTGCTGCAATACATGATGCAGTGCGGACTGCTCGTCTCCATGCAGAGCACCTCCGACATGGGCATCTTCCAACACATCTTCATCGACATTGGCGATGAGCAGTCCATTGAGAACGACCTGAGCACCTACAGCTCTCATCTCTCCAACCTCAAGGTGATGGAAGACAACCTGGACGAGCAGTCGTTGTTCCTCATCGACGAGTTCGGTTCGGGCACTGAGCCCACCTTGGGTGGTGCGTTGGCGGAGGCCATCCTGGAGAGCTATTACGACCATCGGGCCTTCGGCATCATCACCACCCACTACGGCAACCTTAAGATGTTCCCCGACACGCATCCTGAGGCCGTCAACGGGGCCATGCTCTACAACACGCAGGAGCTGAGGCCGCTCTACCAGCTGAAGATCGGCAACCCGGGCAGCTCCTTCACCTACGAGATCGCCCGCCACATCGGACTGCGCGAAGAGATCATCCACAACGCCATCGAAAAGTCGGGCACGGCGCAGATAGACTACGAGCGCAAGCTGGAGGAGATCGAGACCATGCGGCTGGAGACAGAGAAACTGTTGAAGACCGTCCATGCAGCTGACGACCAGCTGGCCGAGATGATCGGCGAGTATGCCGAGAAGTTCTCCGCGCTCGACAAACAGCGCAAAGAGATTCTGCAGAAAGCCAAGAACCAGGCCAACACCATTGTGGAGAGTGCCAACAAGGTCATCGAGAAGACCATCCGCGACATCAAAGAGGCCAAGGCCGAGGCGGAGAAAACCAAGGCGGCACGCCAGAACGTCTCCCAGCTCAAGAAGGAACTCGACAAAGAGATAGAGTCCATCGAGCATGAGGAGGTCTTGAAGCCGTTGGTGCCCATCAAAGTCAAGAGCAAGAAGCCGAAGGAGAAGAAAATAGAGGTAGCCGACGAGAAGCCCATCACGATAGGTGACTCCGTCTTCCTGGCCGACATGCAGATCACGGGGGAGGTGTTGAAGATCCAGGGTGGCGAGGCCACCATCACCTTCAACGGCATCACCCTCAAGACCGACCTGAGCAAGCTGGTGAAGATCAGCAAGAAAGAGGCGCGCGAGGTGCAGCGGGGCCATGTGGTCCGATACAACGAAGGCACCTTAGCCGACGCCATGAACAAGAAGCTGTCGGCCTTCAGCACCACCTTGGATGTGCGGGGGCAGCGCGCCGACGAGATGGCGGATGCCGTATCGGAGTATCTGGACGAGGCCGCCATCCTGAGCATCCGCAATGTCCGTATCTTGCACGGCAAGGGCAACGGCATCCTGCGCAATGTGGTGCGGCAGCTCCTCGCCAAGCGCAAAGACGTAGCCAGCTTCAGCGACGAGATCCTCGAACTCGGCGGCAGCGGCATCACGGTGGTAGAGATGAGGAGTTAAGGAGCTAAGAGGGGCTAGAGGGTTTACAGTTTACGGTTTACGGTTTACCGAAGGCGATTAGAGGAGAAAGAGGAGAAGGGAGGAGAACTTCTAACTCCAAACTTCTAACTGATAACTGAGAATGATTGTCAAATCTTTAAAAACAATGCTATAGAAAAAAATTGAAATACAGACTGAACTAAAAGATTATTATGTAGATTTGCAGCGTCATATTTTCAGATTTTGTTCAACGGACCTCGCATGGTCTGGAGGTATGGCGCGAAAATGGTAAAAATAGAGGGCCCCTAAAAAATGACGATGATGAATACTTTTAATAAAACTGTTTTCGTGATCGTTTTGGCTTTGTCTGTTTCGCCATTATGCGCTCAACAGTATTTCTATCAAAATGGCAGACAGATGCGGTATGACAGTGACAGCTCTTCGGCCATGTTAACACAAAACAAACAGATCGGTGGCAAATCAGACAGCATTAATATCGCCCAACTCAAGCATAGTATTGGGCTAAGTTTGCTTTCTTCCTTTGAAGGGGTGTCTCTGAAGTTTAATTTACACAACCATTTATATCTCCAGGCGGATATCGGTGCTCATGCCTATTTGAACTTTTTGTTCATTCCTATCAGTCCGACATTAGGTGCTGATTTTGGCACACAAGCCTATATCTATTATGAGGATTTATTTCCGAGAAGGACCAACACCTTTTGGATAGCGGGGGTGGGGTTAAATTTTGCCGGCGTGCCACATATTCCATATAGCAAACAAGTTTCATTGAAAGGAGGGGCTCAGGCTATTTTGGGCATAGAGTGTATATCAGAAAACGCCCCCCTGTCCGTGCAAGTGGATACCCGCTGGGGTTACGGGATCATATACTCCACAAAAGGAGTAAAGCCTGGGGAGCGCAACGGATATATCTCAGATAATAATCCCTATCATTTTTTAGATTACGGATTCGTAGTCACCCTGCGTTATCATTTCGATAAAAGAACTAATCACTAAAAAATACGATGAAGAAACTTTATATTTATAAGTGGGTTAAACGGTTAAAGGTTTACAGTTTACCGTTTATGCGATGAGACGATTATACATAACTTCTAACTCCTAACTCCTAATTTCTAACTCCTAATTTCTAACTCCTAATTTCTAACTGCTCACTCTTAACTTTTATCTATCATCTATTATCTCTCCAAAAAATCGTATCTTTGCCGCCTCAAAAACAACACTATGGCAAATACATCCCCAGAGGGTATCCAAAAGGCTGTCAACATCCTCACAAAACATACGGACAGTAAGCTTTTGACACATCTCAACGCTTGTGTGCACTGCGGTCTATGCAGCACCAGCTGTCTCTTCTACAAGACCTTCCCGGAGGCCAAGTTCATCCCTGGCAAGAAAGTCGATATGGTCTCTTCCATCTACCGCCGTTACTGCACGCTGCTGGGGCGCACCGTCCCCAAGCTGAACAACGCCCGCGAGCTGACAGACGAGGTCATTGACGAGATGGTGGACGAGCTCTTTGGCTCCTGCACCATGTGCGGCCGTTGTGTGAAGCACTGCTCTATCGGTGTCGATATCCCCTTTGTGGTGCGCACCGGTCGCCGCATGCTCGCCGCCATGGGCCGCGTGCCTGCCTCCCTGCAGGCCACCGTGGACGCCGCCCTCGAGACCAAGAACAACATGGCGATCCCCGAGGAGGACTTCATCGACACCATCGACTGGATGGCCGAGGACCTGGAAGACGAGCTGGGCATCGAGAACCCCATCCCGCTGAACAAAGAAGGAGCGGAGCTCTTCTACACGCTGAACCCACGCGAGCCCAAGTTCTTCCCGCTCTCCATCGCCGCCGCCGCCAAGATCTTCTACGCCGCCGGCGCCAGCTGGACCCTCTCCAAGGACATGTACGATGTGACCAACTACGGCTACTTCTCCGGCAACGACGAGCACGCCTCGCAGATCGCCCGCAACCTCTTCGACGAGGTGCACCGCATGGGTTGCAAGACCCTGGTGCTCGGCGAGTGCGGCCACGGCTCCCGCGCCGCCCGCTGGGAAGCCCCTAACTTCCTGAAAGAACATCCCGACTTCAAAATCATCACCCTCATAGAACTGCTGGAGTCCTATATCAGAGAAGGCAAGATCAAACTGGACAAGTCGCTGAACACCAAGAAATACACCATCCACGACCCCTGCAACATCACCCGCAACGGAGGTCTGTTCCAATCCCTCCGATACGTGGCTAACGCTGCCGTGCCTGAGCTGATCGAGATGACACCCACCGGCAACGACAACTTCTGCTGTGGCGGTGGCGGCGGCATGCTGGCCATGAGCGAATACAATGAACGCCGTCTCGCAGTAGGCAAGATCAAGGCCGACCAGATCATCGCCACCGGCGCCAACGTGGTCATCACCCCCTGCCACAACTGCGTCGATCAGTTGATGCAGATCAACCACACCTACAAGCTGGGCGTGGAGATCAAATCCCTCGCCGAGGTAGTCGCAGACGCACTGGTACTTGATAGTTAGGAGTTAGGAGTTAGAAGTTAGGAGTTACCAGTTGTCAGTTGTCAGTTACCAGTTGTCAGTTGTCAGTTAAAACCTTTATCGCATAATCGGTAAACCGCAAGCCAACAATCGTCTAATCGCCTCGTCAGTTAGAAGTTAGATGTGAAGGATTGAAGGGTGTCAAGGTTGAACAATTATCTTAGTAGAAAAAAAATCAGGTCGTTATAATAATATTGAAAAAAGCTCGTTATTAGGCCGTACATATTTTTTATAAGGAAAAAACAGTAAAGCAAAGAAATGAAAAAAGTATCGATTTTCTTCCTCATTATTCTGACGTTAGCCACCACTGGATACGCACAAACCGTTCCCGACGACCCGCATGACTATCTGGGTCGTTTGAACGCCATCACCACCGCAGTGCCTTTCTTGTTGATTGCCCCCGACTCCCGTGCCGGTGCCATGGGCGACATTGGTGCTGCCACCTCTGCAGACGTGAACTCCCAGGCTTACAACCCTGCCAAGTACGTCTTCAACAAGAACACCTTCGGTGTCTCGCTCTCCTACAGTCCCTGGCTGCGCAAGCTGGTAGATGACATCAACCTCGCCTACCTTTCCACCTACTGGAAAATGACCGACATGGATGCCATCGCCTTCTCGCTCCGCTATTTTTCTCTCGGTGACATCCAATTCACGGACGAGCAGGGCAACAACATGAGCACGCAGAATCCCAATGAGTTTTCTTTGGACTTTACCTACTCGCGTAAATTGATCGACCAGCTGTCGATAGCCATCACGCCGCGCTTCATATACTCCAACCTGACGGCCAACCAATATGTGGGCGGTGTCGAGACCAAGCCCGGCTTGGCAGGTGCCGCTGACGTATCCCTCTTCTATGAGCAGAACTTCAAGGCTCGGAACATGGAGGGTCAGACGCTGCGCGCCGGCTTCGCCATCACCAATATCGGCAACAAGATGTCGTACTCTTCCGGTACACTCCGCCGCGACTTCCTGCCCACCAATCTCCGTCTTGGCTTAGGCTACGAGATGAACTTCGACGGCTACAACAAACTGGCTGTCACGGGTGAAATCAACAAGCTGTTGGTTCCCACTCCTCCCGTATATGCGCTCGATTCAAACGGAAGAATCGCGTATGATGAAACCAACACGCCTATCATCGCAGCCGGCCGCAATCCGGATGTATCCGTTCCTGTCGGCATCTTCCAATCCTTCTACGACGCCCCCGGCGGTTTTGTGGAGGAGTTACAGGAGATCAACTTCGGCTTGGGCTTGGAGTACAGCTACCGCGACTTCTTCTTTGTCAGAGCCGGTTACTTCAACGAGAACAAGAACAAGGGTAATCGTAAATTCTTAACCATGGGTGTAGGTTTCAAATACAACATCCTGAATATTGATGTTGCCTACCTGTTTGCTATACAACAGTATCACCCGCTGGCCAACACCCTGCGCTTCACCCTCTCGCTGGACTTCACCTCTTTCAACAAGGACGAAATCAAACAACAAGGAAGACTCAGATAATATGCAATTCCGCGTCGGACTTGGTTATGACTCCCATCGCTTTGCCCTCGACAGACCTCTCGTCATCGGGGGCATTCGCATTCCTTTTGACAAGGGATTGGCGGCGCATTCTGACGGGGACGTGCTCATCCATGCCATCTGCGATGCCCTGCTCGGCGCCGCCGCGCTGAAAGACATCGGCACCCATTTCCCTGACAACGACGGACAGTATCAGAACATCGACAGTAAAATCCTCCTCGGAAAGGTGGTGGACCTCCTTGAGGAGAAGGGCTGGAGTATCAACAACCTCGACTGCACGCTCATCTTGGAGGAACCGAAGATGAAACCCCATATCGACAACATGGTGGCGACATTGGCCCCCATCCTGCATCTGGACGCCGACCGACTGTCCATCAAGGCCAAGACCAACGAGCGGATGGGCTATACTGGACAGAAAGAGGGCGTGGCCGCCATGGCTATCGTCTCCCTCATCCAATCATAAAAACTCTTTTCTTGCAATGAACGACACTTTACTGCTCAACCCTTTCTGCCGAGATTGGAACACCCCTCGGCAAACCCCTCCTTTCAGCCAAATCAAGCTGGAGCATTACCAGCCGGCCTTTGAAGTGAGTATCCGTCAGGCCAAGGCGGACATCACGGCCATCCGCAACAACCCGGAGGCCCCGACCTTTCACAACACTGTGGTGGCCCTGGAGCATGCCGGCAGGATGCTGAACCGTGTCACCGAGATTTTCTTCAACATCCTGGAGTGCGACGGCACCCCCGAAATGCACGACATTGCCGACAGGGTGCAGCCTATGCTCACCGAATTCTCCAACAGCATCCATCTGGACCAGAAACTCTTTCAGCGCATCAAGACCGTCTATGACAATGAGTTGGAGACATTGACTCCCATCGACCGGAAGCTGCTGGAAGACACCTACGATGGTTTTATCCACAGTGGCGCCAACCTGAGCGAGGCTGACAAACAACGCTTCAACGAGCTGAGTGTCCGCTTGGCCAACCTGACACTCGCCTTCGGGCACAACGCGTTGGAGGCCAACAATGCCTACACCCTGCACCTCCCCGACTCCTCCCGGTTGCAGGGACTTCCCGCGTCTGCGCTGGACCTGGCCGCCCACAAAGCCAAGGCCAAAGAGCTGGAGGGATACCTCTTCGACCTTTCCGCCCCGTGCGTCACCGCTATTTTGAAGTATGCTGACGACCGTGCGCTGCGCCACGAGATGTACATGCGCTCCTCCTGCAAAGCTTTCCGCGACCAGTTCGACAACTGTCAGAACATCCTGGACATTGTGGAATGCCGCCACCAGATAGCACAACTGCTTGGCTACAAGACGTATGCCGACTATGCGCTGCACGACCGCATGGCCAAATCGCTGGAGCGTGTATATGGGTTGCTGGACGAGCTGAAGACCTACGCGTTGCCAGCCGGACAGAGAGAGATTGCCGAACTCAACCAATTTGCCCAAAGCTTGGGTTTTGAGGAGCCTCTGCAACGCTGGGACTACGCCTATTACGCTGAGAAACAGCAACAGGCCCTTTTCAACCTGAGCACCGAAGCGCTGAAACCCTATTTTGAGCTGCAGCACGTCATCAAAGGCGTGTTGGGGCTGGCGGAAAGACTGTATGGTTTGCGCTTTGTGCAGAACGAAGAGATAGAAAAATACCATCCCGACGTCAAGGTGTATGAGGTCTTTGACGGCGACCGTTTCATGGCGGTGTTGTACCTCGACTTCCACCCGAGAGCCACCAAGCGCAGCGGCGCCTGGATGACCAACTTCCGGGAGCAGTATGTGGACGAAGCGGGACAAGACGTGCGTCCGCTCGTCAGTCTGGTGATGAACTTCACCCCGGCCACCGCACAGACCCCCGCCTTGTTGACCTTCGGGGAGCTGACCACCTTCCTGCACGAATTCGGGCACGCGCTCAACAGCATCGTGTCGGAGGTGCCGTATGCTTCGTTGTCGGGCACCAACTCGCCCCGCGACTTCGTGGAACTGCCTTCGCAGCTCAACGAGAACTGGGCGGTAGAGCCTGCCTTCCTGGAGACCTTCGCCCGTCACTACGAGACGGGCGAGCTGATACCGGAGGCATATATCCTGCAGATCCGCAAGATGCGCCAGTTCATGGCCGGCTATGCCTGCACACGCCAGCTCTCCTTCGGATACCTCGACCTCCTATGGCACACCACCCCGCCCGAGCAGTTGCAGGACGTCTATGCCATGGAACGCAAGGTCTTCGACACCGTGGAGCTGTTCCCCGTGGTGGAGGGCGCTTGCATGAGCACCTCGTTCAGCCACCTTTTCTCCGGCGGCTACGCGGCCGGCTATTACGGCTACAAGTGGGCGGAGATGCTGGAGGCGGACGCCTTCCACTGCTTCGAACAAGAGGGGGTGATGAACCCTGAGACAGCCCAACGCTACCGGAAGACCATCCTGTCAAGGGGCGGAAGCGTGGATGCCTTGCGGATGTTCACCGACTTCACGGGACACGAACCGACCCCGGACGCCCTGCTGCGCCGAGACGGTCTGAAGTGAGGAGGGGGGGGGGACATTGGCTATTAGCCATTAGCTGTTGTGTCAATGCCTAAATAAGGTTGACCGGTTGTCTCTTATTTGTCATTGCATATTTGTTAAATTCTTCATTCATCTCATTCCAACCTTTTTTGGTGTCAGAGT
>JAFZZT010000004.1 GCA_017615595.1 Bacteroidales bacterium | reverse complement strand
TTAGCTCAAAAATTTGTTCTTTTGTAAACTCCATAAGTTCGTGCTTTTTTATAGGTTTGTGTTTTTATTGTTTCACTTTACAAAACTATAAAATTCACGAACTTTTTTCTATTCTCAGACACACTTTTTGAAACAGTATCTGTCTGTCGGACATATTATTAAGCTGAAATTTTATAACTTCCTTCCTGGTCTGGTGAAACAGCTGACGGAAAAAGGGATTAGAGAGAGAAAACAGGCGAACAAGAGGTGGAAATATAACATTATGGCGGACGACGAATTGGTTATCCCGAAATTCGACTTCGACATCAGCACGGTTCACAACTCTCTGGTAGGCAAGCGATTCCGTGCGGCCGACACCGACTACTTTATTGAAACCGCATGGCAACGAACCGCTTTCCACTTGGACGAGAGCGGTGCAGCGGTGGAAAGCGAGGCCACCATCATCTGCACACTCGGCATTGAAGATGAGAATCCGGATAAGCCGCAACCCAAGAAGATGATCTTCAACCGTCCCTTCTATGTGCTGCTCAAGCGCACCGACGCTGCCAATCCGTACTTCGTGCTTTGGGCGGAGAATCCGGAGTTGATGGTGAAAGAATAAGACGATGTAGGTGACGGCAGATTAGGAATGAGCGGTTGGAATATCAGAGACATGAGATATGACTACGATTCTCTGATGTTGCACAAGAGCAAGTCGCCACAGTTCGATTTAACTTCTTCATATATCTCTTTGGATTGAAGTATTAGTCGTTTGATCCATCAGCCTCCCACTCATCCCAATTAGTTTCTTCAAGATATTTCACGACTTGTTTTTTAAGATCCACAAGTCCCTTTGTTACTACATCCCAAACCACAACATCATCAACTTGAAAATACTCATGGACAATATAATTACGCATGCCTTTCACTTTTTTCCAAGGGGTTTCTGGGTGCGCCTCTTGAAATTGCATTGTAATCATATTTGCGGCCTCCCCTATTATTTCAATATTCTTCACGACCGCGTAATACATCATATCATCAGCAACAAGATCATCATACGTTTTATTCGAAATATAACGATTCACACGCTCTATAGCTGCAAGAATATGCTCCAGCCTTTCTCGGTCTCTAAGCAATTCTCTCATAAATCAATCGTCGATCATGTTCAACACTCGCACGAGCAAACGGAGCCAACGAACGTTCTGTCACCAAATCAACATTCCGTCCTAAAAGTTCCTTCAAGTCCTCATACATGCCAAAAAACTCTAGCCCAACAGGCTGAGTATAATCTAAAACAATTAGAATATCCACATCACTATTTGGATTTTCCTCCCCTCGGGCGAATGATCCAAACAACCAAGCCTTCAAGACAGGTTGTGTCTTGAAATAGTCGGCAATAATTTTTATCATATTTTCAGTGGACATGAGTAAATTGCTTTTTTCAACTGCAAAAATACAATTTTTCTCGAAAAACAACTATTTGAATGAAATATTTCTTCCCCGAATCACCCTGAACGAAAAGTACAAAATGTTGAGGAACAGCCCCATCAGGATGGTGACGCCCCAGGTGCGGGGATGGGAGAAGGGGTTGACCAAACGGTCGCCGATGTCGTAGAGGAGCTGGAACGGCGAGGTGAGAATGTCCCAGCTGTTCCATCGCAAATAGCGGCCTATATAGATGCCGAAACTGCCGATAAACAGGAGCAACACTGAGATGCCGACGACATACTTCTCTTTAAGTCGTTTTCTCATCAAATCTTCTATGTCCCAAAGACTTAGAAAGCCAAACAGCAGCCCTGTCCAGGCGAAAGAGAGGATGAGAACCAGGTCGAACCAGACCGGCATGGCGGCGGAAATGTGCAGGTGAAAGAGGTCGGTCAGAATGTAGGGAGCGTTCGGAAAAAAGAGCAGCCACATGCAGAGCAAAACGGCGAACATCCATTTCGACTGGCGGAGTTTTGGACGAATCATCATCAGACTCGACACCGCCCACGGCACAAAAGCCAAAAACAGGTTCCAATTCAGGAAAAGGAACACTTTGGTGTCCGTATAGACGAACCTGAAAATGGAAATCGAGAAGCAGAAAAGGGAGAGGATTCCCATGAAAATCGTCTCGTTGATGCGGTTATGCTCTTTCAATGTGGTTATTATCATAGCGAAATGTGCGTTTAACAACATTCTTAATTCTTGATTATCAACAACACAGCAGCCAGAATCAGCACAATGCCACACACCAGCCGCGCGGTGAAGAGGCCGTCGAAGACGAGGACGGAGATGCAGACCGCGGTGACGGGCTCCAACGCACCCAAGATGGCAGTGGGCGTGGAGCCTGCGTGCAGGATGCCGATGTTGAGCATGGTCATGGCGATGATGGTCGGCACGATGGCCACCATGCAGATCCAGCCGAGGGCCGTCCAGCTCGGGATGGCCATGATGCGACTGCCGGGCACGCAGAAGGAATAGACTCCGATGATGATTGCCGCGAATGCCATGATGTAGAAGGTCATCTTGAAGGGCGGCATCGAGATCTGGGTCCTGTTCACGACCACGATATAGACGGCATAGGTGAGCGAGGAGATCAGCACGAGGATGACACCCCACAGCGACATCTTCGCCTCACCATCTCCTTGATATAGCAGCAATATTCCAATGATGCTCAAGACAATAGACAATATCATCATCATCGAGGCCCGCTCCTTGAAGAAGACCGCCATGATGACGGCCACCATCACAGGATAGGCAAAGAGGATGGTGGAGGCCACCCCGGAGTCAAGGTGCTTGAAGGAGGTGTAGAGCGACAGCGCGGAGGCCGCGAAAAGCACCCCAAGCGACAGCAGTACCTTGCACTCAAACTTGTTGATCCGGAACGGCACCTTCTGCACCAACAGTATGATGGCCAAGATGATGACCGCAAAGGTGAAACGATAGAAGATCACGCTCGGCGGGTTGAAGCCCTCTTGATAGAGAAACAAGGCTCCCAACGGATTGGTTCCGTACGCCACCGCCGCAATAATGCCAGCAAGATACCCTTTGAATTTCGATGATTCTGTCATGATGAAAACGGCGGCAAAAATAACAAAGATTTAGATTGAGAGCAAGTCTCCTACGAGCGCAGGTCCACGAACTTCACAGGCTTTCTGGCACTGGGCGGGAAGTTGATGCGCTGCACCTCGTCCACGGGCAGGATCACCACGGAGGGTGCCACCCGCACATGCGCGCGGAATCGGTTCTTCAGCTCGTTGACAATCTCCTCGGGATGGTTCTTGAAACGCTTGTTCTCCTCGATGGCCTCGGCGTTCAAGCCCACCTTCACCACCACCTCATCGGTGCCTTGTTGCGAATCCTGCACGTAGATGACGTAGTTCTGCACAAAGGGCGTGTTGTTGAGCACATCCATCAGTGCCGGCGGATAGAGGGTGGTGCCCTTCAGCTTGATCATATTGTTCTTGCGGCCCACCAACGGAGTAAGACGATAACTATTTCTGCCACAGCGGCATTGCTCGGTAATCTTCGCGCACATGTCGCCCGTGCGGAAGCGCAGCAGCGGCATGCCCTCCACGCCGAGGGTTGTCACGACGACCTCGCCGGTCTCGCCATCGGCCACCGGCAGATTGTCCTCGCCGATGATCTCCACGATGATGAGCTCGGGGTGCACATGCCCGCCCACACCATACTCACACTCACTGAAAGTGGCGCCCATCTCGGTAGAAGAATAGGTGGCGTAGAGTTCCACGTCCCATTTCGACTTGATCTGCTTACCCAAGAGGTTGAGCGAGAAGTCCTGATCGCGGAGGCTCTCCCCTATCCCAATGATTTTGCGGATGCTGGAGTTCTGATAGTCGATGCCGTGATCTTCAGCATATTGAATGAAACGCGGGATGAACGACGGCACACACATGATGCTGTCGGGCTTGATGCGCTGGATGGTATCCCACTGCAACTCGGGGATGCCGTTGCCCACGCGGATGACGGAGGCGCCCAGCTCGCGCAGACCAAGAAAATAGGCCAGTCCGGCCATGAAGCGCTTGTCGAGGGTGACCATCAGCTGGAGGATGTTGCCCGGACGTAAGCCCGCACACTCGAAGCTCTTCTTCTCGTTGTAAGCCAGTCGCTGAAGATCCTTCTCCGTACAGCAGAACGTCACGGGGTCGCTCAGCGTGCCGCTCGTGGTGATGTAGTCGATGACCTTCTCCTTGGGCACGCACAGGAAATCCTCATTGAAGAGTTGGAGATCTTTCTTCTCGGTAAAAGGGATGTTCACCAGATCCTCGATGGTGCGGATTTTGTCTATGCGGATGCGGTAGCGCTCGAACATGCGCTGGTAGTAGCGTGAATGCTGCTGCAGATACTGCAACGCCTCGCGCATCTTTGCTTCCTGGAACTGCTTGATTTCCTCAGCGGAGGCAAACTCTATATCGTTTATGTTGATTTTCATCACCTTATCTTACTAAAAAAGAAGCGGCAAAGATAACAAAAAAAGTGTTCCATTATTGTCAACCTACTCCTTCACAAACTTTACCACACCGGATCTATTGTCGGCGCAAGTCATGCGCAAAACATAGGTGCCAGATGGCAAAGTGGAGACATCCAGCCGGTCTGTTGGAGCGCCCTGTCGTAGCAGCACGAGTTTCCCGCGGGAGTCATAGACTTCGATGGCTGTGACGATGCCGTCTGCTTCCAGAATCAGAAAATCTCCAGCGGGGTTTGGGAAGACATGGAAGACGAACGGATTCTCCAGATCAGTCACGGCACTAGTCGTGGTGTCGATCACAAATACCGTCACCGAACTGCGCGGACTGACGCACCAGAGCGTATCGTCCTGATAGACCTCTTCCAGATAATAGGTGGTCGTATCGTACAATTCGGGAGTGGTGTAATAGAGGCCCGTTGCAATGGGCGTGATCGCGGTGTCAGAATCGTACCACAGCACCTCCTGTTGTGCCAACGCGACTATCGTGGTCTGCATCCCAGGTAGGCAGTACTGGTCGAAGACCACAGGTGCAACCACCTGTGGCTGCAAAGCGACATCGCAACGCACTTTGGTGCCCGGCTTGGTTGTAACCGTGAACGTGGCAGTCTGATAGCAGGGTGCGGACACCTCTACCGTGTAGGTCCCAGCCATAATCGGGCGGTGATAGGCTCCCAAAGGGAGATGGGAGAAAACCTCGGAGTGGAATTTGTCATGGCCCACGACCCTGACCATCGCCTCCACGGGCTCATGGGTGACCGCATCGGTGACCGTGCCCCAGAAGCCATAGTCGCTCTCCATCACATAGCTCAACAACGCATCCTTGGTGTTGGTCCAAAACGACTGTAACTTCACCGGGTCTCGGACCACATGGGTGAGGCTAGTCTCGATGGTAACCTCACGGCACCGCTGGTAGTAGGTCATATAGTCCTGACGGCTACCATACACGACGCTCCAGTCGCCGCCATCAATGACCGCCCTTCCACCGCTGCCGTACATGAACGAGGTGTCCTGGGCATGGCACAAAGTTGCGTAATTCTGGCAGATGTAACGGAACCAGTCGGCATCGGCATGGGCGCGCTGGCTCGTGGTCCACGAATCCCACGGATAGTTGAGCAGCTCCGCACCGCAGTGGAAATTGACCGACATGACAAAGTGGATGGGCGTCACCCAATCCATAATCGCCTGTGTCTCAGGTTGTATATTGGCTGTTGTGCCTAATCCGGGCAAGTGCGGATAGTTACGGTTCAGCTGCACATCGTTGTAGTTGTGATACGTAGAATAGCCATCGCCCTGCCATATCATATTATTGGAGAGATGGTAGGTGCCATCGGGATTCTCCAGCGGACAGATGTACAAATCCACATTGTCTAGGATCTGCATCACGGCGGAATCTGTGGTGGCGTTGTTCAAGATATAGTCGGCCAGATGGAGCATCAAGAAATAACCCACCACCTCGGTACCATGCATGGTCGAGGAGTACAGAAAAGCGGGCTTGGTGGTCGCCTGCCCCAATGTATTGCTGATATGGATGGCGAAGATGGAATGATGAAGCGTGGGATGCGGCGTGGTGTCGAGGATAGTGTCGATTCTGCATAAAGTCGGAAACGAATCCTGGAAATACTGCAACAGCTGCATATAGACATCGTAGCTAGGGTACTTGTTCCAGTCAAACATCGCCTCCAGCGTGGTGGCGATATGGCTGCTGTCCACATTCACCCCCTTGTTCGGCAAAAGCACCTCATCTGGGATAGATTCTCTTTCCGAGAACCGGTATTTTATCAGTTCCGAAACACTGTCAATCACAACCGATATATCAGAAGCGACCGCCTTCGCACTCGGTTGGCCGACCACGACACAAACCGTATCCGAGGGGGCGGATTCAACAGCAGGTCCGCAATTGTACTTTATCGTATAACAATGGCTTCCAGAAAATGCAGTCGTGTCCGTATAGGTAGAGTCGGCGATGTCGGAGGCAATCAGCAACCCGTCTCGATAGATGTTGCAGGTGTGACCAGACGTGACGTTACCGCTTATGGAGATGTCATCCAGGCACAAGATATACTGGTTGAAGGAGATGCAGTGGATGGCAACATATTTTGCCTGCGGCGGCACCAGAAATGAATACTCCGTCCAGGAGGTCGTGGTGGTGATGGGATCACAGTGAAGTGGGATGAAGCTGGCGGCATTGGTATCCGTCAGCGAGTATGACGCCACGAACTGTTCATTCGTGTATTGCGAGGAAAAACTGCGGGCGTAAAAAGAGAACTCGAAAGCCTCGGAGAAATGGAGTTCGGGGCTTACGAGCCAGTCGTCATTATGGACACTGTAGTGAAAGGGACAGCCAAAGAACCTATGGCCGGAATATGCTTGTATGTTGGCGTTGCCCGTTCCGTAAATCAACTCGTCATCCAGCACCAGATAGGACATGACAGCTCCTTCATTCAGGAAAGAGAGCGAAGAGAACGTGGAGGTCGGCTCCCCATCGCCATCGATATAGCCCCACCCCACCATGCCAGGGGAGTTTATCGCGCCATAATCGTGCGACTCCACATCATCAAAAATCGTGACCGTCTGGGAAGAGTAAGAGCCATCCCACGACAATGTGACCTCGTTGCCCGACACCGCCGCTGCCAATCCGACCGGAGCATCACAAGAAGTGGCCGGGGGATTCAACAGGATACCGGCGGGCATAGTCAGATCATCCATCCACACACAGTCAGAACCTTTCTTCTCATTCGTATTTTTCTGGTAGCAGAACTTCAAAACATGATAGCCAGCAGTCACATTGCATTGATATTCAGACCAGTCGGCATATCCCGTCAGCGTATCCATCTGCTGACCATCCAGATAAAAATAGAACACGCCGCCGCCAGGTGCCGAGAAAATCTTGCGAAAATAGGATATGGAGCCCCCTTCCGACAGATAAACAGACAACTGGAGGACAGACGAGATATTGTCTTGGTAATAATTGCCGCTTCGGGCACAATATCGGCCGCTGTGAGAGCCTTCGCTGGTCACCTCCCAAAGAGATTGAGTTCCCACGCGTTCCCACTGCAGTGTGGAGAAATCGCCGGTTTCCCAATCCTCAACCATCAGCGGATAGTTGTTCTGGGCAGCCAGTGACAAAGCACCGACCAGCATGGTCCATATTAGCATGTAAAGTATTCTCATACAGATGATTATATTATCGATACTCCAACCAACCCAAGAAAAGTTCTGGCCAATAGTTTAGATTATAGTCGTCATATTTCCAAATCTTCTCCTTATTCACTCCGAAGCCATGGCCGCCACTTTGGGTTTGTATGTAATGTACATTGACCTTGTCAAGAGCTCTCAGCGAGTCGGCCATCATCTGCGCGTTGTGCCAATCGACTGTAGGGTCATCCTTGCAGTTGAGGAGGAAGACGGGACAGCGCACCTTGTCGGCGTGCAGTTCCAAGGAGAGGGAGTCCTGCATCACGGCATCATGCTGGCGGCGCTCGCCGAGCAGGCCGCGGCGGGAGCGCTTGTGCACGTAGGGCTCGCGCATGGTGACAACCGGGTAGATGGCCGCCACGAAGTCGGGCGCCGTGCTGTCGGGCAGCAACTCCGCCCCGCTCAGCACCAGATGGCCGCCCGCGGAGAAGCCCATCGCACCTACAGTCCCATAGCCTTTCGATTTAACGGTTTTTAACGCATCCTCCAAGGCATCCAGCTGACCCGGGTATTGGGTACAACAGCTCCGGCGGATATGGGAGAACCATGACCACCAGCCCGAGACGGGATATTCCAACACGTATGCAGCATAGCCGTGGTTGTTGAGCCACTGCGCCACCTCGCTGCCCTCGCCCCTCTTCGCCAGCCAGTAGTAGCTGCCGCCCGGACAAACGACCACGGCGGTGTCGGTAGGCTTTGTGGGCAGAAACTCAGTGATCTTCTGGGCTTTCATCCCCACGACCACCCATATCGTGAGAGCCATTATGAGTATCTTTTTCATTTCTTCTATATTTTCGTTTCTTCATCCCCACACTGCGGCTTGCGCCTTATGTGGGGTTATTGAGCTCTGTCGAGCCCTTGTCCCTTCGGGACTGCTCATGGATTATATCATTATAATCTTCGCACGATCGCATCGGTCTCTCCCATCACAGCCTCGGCGGTCATCACAGCGGTGAGCGGCACCCCACAGCAGCCGTGCAGATAGACATTCTGTCCGGTCACATAGAGGTTGTCGGCCTTCGTGCGCACGGGCACATAGCCGGAATAGGGGTTCTCACAATCCTTCAACAGGCCATAGAGCGACCCTCCAGGCTCATTGCCATAGTCGCGGATGGTCAACGGCGAGGAGTCATAGACCTGCGCCACACAACTGCGGAAACCCGGGTAGCGGCGCTCCAGCTTCTGCAACACCCTCTCTGTATGTTGTTGTTTCCAAGCCTGATAATCAGCTCCACGATGGCCCGTCACCGTATCTTTCCAACGCTCGCAGACGGCATACGGCATAAACTGGATGACCTGCATGCCATGGGCATACTCGCCCTGATTGCGCACACAGGGAGTCAGATAGGCAAAGCTCTGCGGCCATCCCTCCTCCACATATTGTCCGTACTGCCAGACGCTGTCATAGCTGTCCAGATAATAGCATGGATGGTTGATATAGGGGAAGGTGCCGGACTTCAGCACGATATATACACAATAGGCCGAATAGTTGTTCGGGGCAGTCTCCACGCGGGCGCGGAAGGCCCTGGTGAAGAGCTCCGGGTCAGCGATGTTCACCATCACCTGCGGATGAAGGGAAGAGATGTAGTGGTCGGCATGGAAGGTGCGGCCGTCAGCGGTGACGACAGACGCCACGGACTTGCCATCCGCCTCTATGCGCACCACCTCGGCATGGGTGAGCACCCGGCCGCCATGCTGCTCAATGAACTGCACCAGCGCGTCTGCCATCTGGGAGGCAGGACCTTCAAAGCGATAGTGTCCGTTGATATAGAGGCAGTTGATAAGCGCGAAGATATAGGCTGGCGTGTGCCCGACAGCACCGCCGCACAGCGAGCTCATATAGCCCAGCAGATCACGCAGTTTGGGGTCCTGAACATGGCGGGCTATCAGCTGTTCGGAAGGCTCGTAGAACTCGCCGCCGTACTCGGTATATCCCTGACTGCCCGGACGCAGATGGAAGAAGCCCACCTGGTCGGTCAGCGCATACAGGGCATCCATATAGCGAGAGAGACGATCCTTCTCTTCAGGGAAGAGCTGCTGAAAATAATGGATGAATGACTCCCGCCCGCCAGGCACACGGTAGGTCTGGCGATCCTCGTGGCAATAGATCTCATCCATACAGTCCTGGTCCACGGGGCGGACCCTGATCTGGTCACGGATGCCCAGATAGCGGCATATCCTGTCCACGGAGCCGCCGGGCTGCAGGCCTCCCAGCACATGCATGCCCGCATCGAAGTCAACCCCGTCACGGCGGAACGACTGCAGTCCTCCGCCGGCCCGCGCGCTGCGCTCCAGGACGGTCACTTGGTAACCCTCCTTGGCCAACAACGCGGCTGTGAACAGGCCCCCAACACCGCCGCCCATGATCACGACATCCTGATGGTTATGCATTTTCCGTTGGAATCTTATAGTACGACTGATATTTCCTGAAGAAACGCCAGTAGTCGGGCGTCTCTATTCTCTCACACAACTCGGCATAGTGCTCCCGATAATAACGGCGCATCTGCTTGGTCACCTCGCGGTCCCGCTCAATATCGCTGTCCGCCTCCACCTCTTCATACGGTCTCATCCGCTCAGCAATCTCTATCAGGATCTCACCCTGACGGAACGCCAGCTCCTCCTTCGGCAACACATGACCGGAGCCATGCAGGAAGACTGGCAGGATGTCGGCATCCAGCTCGCGCGCCAAGGTGAAGGCCCCCTTGTGGAAACGCAGGATCTCACAATCCGGGGAACGCGTGCCCTCGGGGAAGATGCAGATGCTATATCCTCGCGCATAGAGGTCCTTGAGTCGCGGCAGGTTCTGTTCCATCCCGTCGCTGGCCGGATAGCACTCCGCCTTGCGGATGACCAACCCGTAGAAAGGATTCCTCCATACCCAATCATTAGTCAAAAAGACAATCTTCGGAGTCAACGACATCATGCAGAGCAGGTCCAGGTGGCTTTGATGGTTGGATATGATGATAGCGGGCTTTTCAAAGGTCTCCGCCGAGTTGTTTTCTTTATTAAACTTGACAAAAGGCAGGTATCGGACATAGAACCTGGCCATTTTGTTCAACAAGGTGTGATACCGCAGCTTCTTCTCTTCCGTATTCTTCCCAAAGAGAAAATAGATGGCCGTGAAAGGTATCAGGAACAGGAAGAGGATCAGGAAACAGACCCCGATAAAGAGCGAGTATAGTATGCGCCACAAGGTCAAAGGTGTTTCGCGCATCTTACCTTTCTTCTTGACGAGCCAGTCGAAGATGAGCGGCGGGAGGAAGGTCGCCATCAGCACCACCATCGCCATGCCGACAATCGTCACCAAGGCCAAAGAACGCAAGGCAGGATGCTTGGCGACAATCAGGCAGCCGACACCTGCGAACATGATCAGCGCGGAGATGACCACGCTGTGCTTGTAGGAGGCTAAACGCGGCTTGCCGCTCGAATATTCGTAAAGCAATCCTTCCGTGATGTAAATCGTATAATCGTCTCCCTGACCGAAGATAAAGGTGGCCAAGATGATGTTGACGATATTGAATTGGATACCCGTCAGATGCATGATGCCCAGAATCCAGATCCAGCTGACAGCTAACGGGAGGAAGGCCAGCAGGGCGAGTTCTATCCTCCTGAAAGAGAGCAACAGGAAGATGAAGACCACGATGCTGCACACCAACCCGATGTAGTTGAACGAGCCGCGCAGCATATCCACCAGCTGATGCCCCACATCACGGCCGGAGAAAGCGAAGAAGCTCTCGTCCTTATCATCCAGCAGGGCATGCACCGCCTCCGGATCCGACGTCTTCACATAGTTGACAATCCTCCATCCTTCATCCGAGGCGTAGATATACTTGTTGGTAAAAGGTTCTATAATGTCATCAAACTCCGCTATGTCTGGAATATCCACTGATTCCGATGCTCTATTCACAAAAGGCAGAAAGGCTTGTTCCTGAAAACCGTGTTCCGCCGCCTTGCGCAGAAACTCGCGCAGGAAGGCTTGGCGGGACTCATCCTGCCAGAAGTCATTCCAACGGGCGGCAGCACGCTGCAGCTGCTGTTGGGAGGGCAGCAGCTCCCCTACTCCGCTGACCGTCTCCACAGCCGCACAACGCTTGAGTTGCTCCATCAAGCGTGCATTGTGGTCCACCACCTCCTGCAGGGTGGCGCCCTCCGAGACGGCATACATCATATCGGAAGACTGCACCTGGGAGAGGATCTCCAGATTCTGTCGCTGCGATGGGGTCATGAAGTTGATGTGTGACAGGTCGCTGTCGAAGGATATCTTTTTGGAATAGTGGCCCAAGATGACCGTCACCACCAGGCCGGCCAGAAAAATCCATGGACGAGCCTTGCTGCGTGACAGTTGCAGTCCGGCCAGCTTCTCAAAGAGGAGATGCTCGGAGGGTTGCGGGCGGTGGCGCATGAACTGCGGCAGGAAGATCAGCACAAAGAGGATCGTGCCTATCAGCATCAGCGAGGCGAAGAGGCCAAGGTCGCGCATGGCCTGGGCATCGAGCCACAGCAGGCAGAAGAAGGCGGCCACGGTCGTCAGGTTGCCGATGAAGAGCGGCAAGATCATCTCGCGCAGCGCCTCCCGCCGATTGCCGACCTCCTTATAGGTGTCCAGAAAATGCAACGGATAGTTGGCCACGATGCCGATGATGACCGAGCCAATGCCCAGCACGATGACGGAGATGCTGCCCCGGAAGAGGGCGATTCCCGCCAGCGCGAACAATGCCCCGAAGAGGATGGATGCGCCCACCCAGAGGATGTCCGAGACGCGGCGATAATGCAACAGCAGGATCGTCAGGATCAAGACCAACGCGATGGAGACCGCCAGCAGGGAGTCGCGTTTGATCTGCTGGGCATTGGCGGCGGCAATCAAGGGCGCACCCACGGCCGCCATCTCGACATTGGGGACCTGCGCCTGTACCTCGGCGATCTTCTTATCCAAAAACTGGGACAGCAGCCCGTTGTCACGACTCTCGTTGGAGCCGTAGGGACTGTCAAAGGTGATGATGCCGTGCTGCTCGTCTGCCGTAAAGAGATAACCGTCTATCACCTGGAAAGATTCATTCAGCTTCAACGAATTCAGACGTTGCAGAGCCGGAGTGAAGAGCTGCAGCGGGTCGTTGCTCATACTATAGCGGAACATGCCGGTCGTAGGGAACATCAGCATCCTCTCAATGGTCTCCAAGCGATCATCGATGAGGTTGGATGTCTGCAACAAAGAATCTATCCGTTGATAATCTGTATCCTCCAACAAATAAGGCAGATGGTTATATACCGCATTCATCAGATCCAGAAACTGCATCTCATCCACCGTTGTCGTCAGGTTCTCCACCATCTCACAATCGGCGAGACTGTCGCCCAGACGCTGCATCGCATCTTCCATCTCATACAAAGCGTGAAGCGTATCCGTTCCTGTGGAAGAGAAGACGATGACAACCCTGTTCTGGGCGGCAAACTGCTGATATACATCCTGATATTTCCGACTTTTCTCATCCCGTGGGAGGAACTTGGCAATGTCCTCCTCATAGTGCACACGACTGGCCAAAAAGGCGAACAAAGCCGTCAGGACGACAGCCAGTGTCACCGCGAACCAGCGTCTTTTTTCAAGGAAATCGAAAATATGCAGAAACAATTTCTTCATACGCGCAAAAAGCGGGCAAAGATATACTTTTTTTTCGCTCCCGCCTCACGCCGATCATGGGGAAAAAGCACTATCTGAAGCAAGACCTTATGGCGCGTATCAGTCTTACCGGGAGATAATACAGCAGGGCACCGAAGGTAAGCACGCTGTTGAGCACACTGATCCTGAAGAAGTCCCAGAAAGGACGGAAATGACTCACGCGCTCGCTCTCGGGCGGGTAATAGACGCGCACGGGCACCGACACCACGGGCGTTCCGCGCCATGCAGAGAAAACCAAGAGCTCCAGCTCCGCCTCGTAGCGCGGCGTGATGGGCCACCGAAAGTTGATGCGCTCCAAGGGATAGAGTCGATAGCCGCTCTGCGTGTCCTCCAAACGGATGCCCGTCTGCAGATGAAACCAGAAATTTGAGAATTTGTTGGCGAAGGTGTTCTGCGAAGGCATATTGTCGGCCGTCAGGTTGCGCGCCCCGACAATCAACGCATCTCGATGTTGGAGAAAACACTCCATTATCTGCGGGATATCCTCAGGAAAATGCTGCCCGTCAGAGTCAATGGTGATAGCATAGCGATAACCCCTCTCAACAGCCTGAAGAAAGCCTATCTTCAGCGCATAACCCTTACCCCTGTTCGGAAAATAGGAGACGATCAAACGTGTGTCATCTTCTTCGTCAAAAGCAGCCACTATGGCCTTCATCGTCTCCTGCGTGCTGCCGTCGTTCACCACGATGATCTGATTGGTATAGGCTTGGATGCGCCGCAGCACATCCGTGATCGTCCGCTCGTTGTTGTAGGTCGGGACGACCACACAGACTTTCTCCGCCTCAAAAACCGATCGCCAATCCCGACTCATACTCGCGCAAAAATAAGGGAAAACTTCGTATAGACCTTCTCATCGGCCATCACCACACCATCCGTCCTGAGACGGGATCCATCTTCCTCCACCTTGTCAAAACGCACCATCACATCTGGGTTGGCATTGGGTTTCAGGACAGCCAAGTATTTGACATTGCGCACTTCGGAGAGGGTCAGCTGACATCCTTTCATCCGTTCTGCAAGCTCCTGCACCATGCCGACAAGGCAGACACCCGGCATGATCGGATTATCCGGAAAATGGGCCTTGAAAATCACACTCTCGGGAAGCAACCGGACACGCACCATGTTGTCGGCGGTCTCTATGATCGTATATAATTCGTGCTCTAACATTAACTATTATCTATTATCTGTTATCTATTAACTATCCCAATTTGAGATTGTTGAAAGTGATGGTCGTCACGTCCCCGTTCGCCTCATTCATCTCCACCTTCGTCACGGCGTTATGTTTTTCGTTGAAATAGAGATAGATATTGGCGAACATCTTTTTGAGTTTCGGCTGTTTGGGGGTGAGCTTGGCTACCCATTGGTTGCCCTGAGTGTACATCTCGACAGAGAAGTCTCCATTGTCGGAGAGGGCCGTGCCCGTGACGCTGCCCATCACGATCTGCGCGATGCCCTTGAAGAGCTGCCCGCTCTGCCCGTCCGCCTTCCTGGTCTTGCCATCCTGCTGGATATAGACCTGCTGCTGACCATTCTCCTCCTTCACAATGAGAGCGAACTTGTTGGGCTCGGTGTATTCCCATTGGAGGTTTTTGCCCGAGAAGGACATCTTGCCTTTGGAGGTCTGCTTCTCTTTGAGCATGGTGGACTGCCGCACCTGCGTGAAGTCGCACTGGATGCTCTTCACGGTGGCGGTGGCCTTGTTGACCGCCTCCACCATCTTCTTCGACTGCTCGGGGGTCGCCTTTTTCAGCGTCTGTGCCGAAGCGCTGGTGACGAGTAATAGCATCACCACACCCAACACTGCGGATAGCTTGTGTAAGGTTTTCAGCTCTACAGAGCGCTTGTCCCTGCGGGACTGCTCAAGGGATCTAGTCTTCAACGTTAATTCCGAATTCATCATTTTGCGATAAAATAGCACCCCGCCATGATCAACAGCACGCCCAGCCAGCGGACGGCCGGCACGGACTCGTGAAAGACCAGCACAGCAGCGATCATCCCAAAGACATAACTCATCGAGATGAGCGGATAGGCCATGGAGAAGGGGTGATTTTTCAAAATATAAAACCAAAGAACTGCTGCTCCGCCATACATGACCCCGCAACCGAGCCACCACCAATTGGTGAGCTGAGAGCCGAAAAAGGACCATTTCCACGCAAACGTGCCCATCTTTTGGAGGGCCAGCTTCAAAAACACCTGTCCGGAGCAAAGCAAGATTGATTGTATTATTGCCAAAAAGATTAGTCTCATCATAACTTTTTATGTATTACAGCGCGATCTTCCGCGCCTTGTTCATGGATTATCTCTACATTTTCAATCTCAAAAAGCGGATGGTCGCCGGGGTCCACCGACAACATCCAAGCCTCCGATCTGTCTTCCACCTCAATATGTCCAAAATAACCGGGATGTGCCTGCTGAAAGTCAGTTATCTCGTCGTTGGCACAAACCAAGGCGGTGCGCAGACGGCCAGCTTTCATCTGCAGGAAAGCATCGTGCAAGGCACACTCGAAAGAGATGGCCCGATGGGCGTAGGTCGTATTATAACCGTGGTTGTGCGTATAGATGGCTATCTGCGCCGCCACGGTGTTGTGGGTGGACTGCATGAAGCTGGTCGGCATACTGACCACCTCGCCCTCCTCATGTAGTCTCTGGAGCAACTTGATCGTGTGGTCCATGCAGCCCAATGCCGTACCGTTCAATATGGCGTCCGGCATATCTATCCCACTAATATCCATCGCTTTGAGAGCCGTAACTAAAGCTCTTCTTTGCAGATTGCCCATCCGGCGCGACTTCATCGGAGGAAGGTACTGATGGTACTCCTCGGCGGGCACATCCTTGACTATGGCGACAACAAAGACCTTATTCATAGCGAGATAGTATTATAGATGAATCATTACCGCCAAAACCAAAAGAGTTGCACATCACATGACGCAACTCACCATGTGGGTATTCGCTTCCAAAAATCGGCGTAATACATTGTTCATCAGCATCTTCAAACTCTTTTTGAAAAGGCAGGAAGCCGTGGCGCATCGCCAGCAGACAGAACACCGACTCGATAGAGCCTGACGCGCTGGTCGTGTGTCCGGTATAGGATTTTGTGGAGGACACCGGCGGCACCTTCCCGCTGAAGACCCGTTGCAGCGCAGCGCTCTCGGACGCGTCGTTGTTGGGCGTGCCCGTGCCGTGCGCATTGACATAGTCGATCTGCTCAGGAGAGAGTCCGGCGTCTTGCAAAGCCTTCTTCATCGCCTGAAACGCTCCCTCGCCGTCCTCCGAAGAGGCTGTCTGATGGAAAGCATCACAGGCATTCCCTACGCCGCTGAACACCGCCATGATGTCGGCGCCGCGCTTGAGGGCCGATTCCTCGTCCTCTAACACGAGGAAGGCTGCCCCCTCCCCCAGATTCAGCCCCCTGCGCTGTTTGTCGAACGGGCGACAGGGCTGCTCGTCCAGGATCATCAGGGATTTGAAGCCGTTGAAGTGGAACAACGAGAGCGCCTCCGCGCCACCCGCCACCACGATGTCCCGCTCGCCCGATTCTATCAGCAACTTGCCCAAGATCATGGCGTTCATGGCCGAGGAACAGGCCGTGGAGACGGTGGAGGCATAGTCGAAGAGCCCGAAATAGTCGGCTATCGCCTGGGTGGACGCGCCACAATCGTGGATATCCATCTTGCTGGCAGGCAACGGGTTGGGATAGTGCTGTTCCGTGACATCCATACCACCGACCGTGGTGCCGGAGACCAGGGCCAGATGGGGATGATTCTGCAGAAGGGCATGGTCCAGCGCCTCCCGCAACGCCATAGTTCCAAGCAAGAAGGTGCGGGAACAGGGTTGTCCATCCGGGATGCCCAGTTGATGACGCATTTCGTCATTGCTCAGTTTGACCTCCCCGACAGGAAACTCATGATGCTCGGTGGGCAGATAGTGCACCTCCCCAATGCCGGAGTCACCCCGCATCAGGGCTTGTGCGTTCTCTTCCGCCCCGACACCGAGCGCCGAGACCACCCCATAGCCGGTAATCACCACCCTACGAGACATTATTTCGTGCGGTTAGCTGCCACATAGTCCGCCATCGTGCGCACAGAGGCGAAGATCTCCTTGCCCGCCTTCGGGTCGGTGATCTTGATGCCATAGTTGCGATCCAACAAGACTATCAGTTCCAGAACGTCGATGGAGTCCAGACCCAAGCCCTCCTCGCCAAAGAGCGGAGCGTCATCGGCAATATCCGCCGGGGTCATCTCTTCAAGGTTCAACACCTCGATCATTTTGGTTTTTAATTCTTCTGTAAGTTCCATATTGATTTTTTTTAGTGATCAGTGAACAGTGATTAGTGAACAGGATGCTTCATATTCATTTTCAGAGAGTGCTTCCAGCCAGCCGGTGAGGAGGCTGGTGGTACCAGGGGCGAGAAAAGCGCGTTCAATCGCCTGGTTCATCGCTTGTTCCGAATATTCCGGCAGGAGGATGAAGTTGCTTTCGCCATGGTATTTGTTGCGGATGGCTATCTCTCCCGTCACGATATTGGGCAGCGTATATACAAAGACCGAAGGCTTGGGATAGAAGTCCTCCGGATGGGCAATCGTCTCCTGAAAGGTCTGGTCGGCATGCATGGAAGAATACCGGTTGAAGAGCAGCACGGCACGGTCGGCACGAGGCACGAAGCGCTCGCCACCCTCCTGCTCCAATAAGAACTCAGATGCCAGAAAGCCCACCTTGCTGAGGATATCCATCTTGAAGAATTTCGGATAATCCAAGCCAAGGCGACGATACAGGTCCGTGAGGAAAGAGGTCTCACCGCCTGCTTCCGCGATGCGATTCCCGTCAACCTCCAGATAGGACGGGCAGAGTTTCACCGTATGTAGCACCTCGTATCTCATCATCTGCAAGAATCAAAAGTGAAGGCTGCAGCGGCATTACAACCACCAAAGCCCGACAATAGTTTGACAAAAGCCGTCTTCGAGGTCTTCCCACTCGAAGATGACAACGACAGGGGCATCGTGACCCCGATCTCTTCGTAGCCGCGGGTGGCGGGCACTACGCCCTGCTCCACGGCATGCATGGTGAGCAACGTCTCCAGTATTCCCGCCGCGCCCAAGGTGTGTCCATAGTAGCCCTTCAGCGCGTTGACGGGCACCCCGGAAAGACCGGCACGATGAATGGCCACCGCCTCCATC
Organism: Bacteroidales bacterium; assembly: GCA_017615595.1. Lineage (GTDB taxonomy): Bacteria > Bacteroidota > Bacteroidia > Bacteroidales > WCHB1-69 > F23-D06. Next base: position 7,915 of record JAFZZT010000004.1, on the reverse strand, counting down.
TCGTCATTGTAGAGCGTGGAGGTGCCATGCACATTCAGGCAGGCCAGATCCTCGGCGGTCAGGGCTGCGGACTGGAGCACGGACATCAACGCCCGGTAGCTGCCCTCGCCCGTGCGGGAAGGGCCAGAGATATGGTTGGCATCGTTGGCCATGGCGCCCGCCAGCATCCGCCAGCCGCCATTCGGTTCTTCCCCGGCGGCATACACCACCGTGGCAGCCGCCTCGCCCAGGTTCAGTCCTTGGCGGACAGAGCTGAACGGATGACACTGCTCGTCGGAGAGCGCCTTCAATGATTGAAAACCGGAGACGATAAAGGGCGACAGCACATCGGCACCGATCACAACGGCCGCATCGTACTGGCCGGATTGCAGACAGCGATACGCCTCGATCTGTGCACAGAGCCCGGAGATGCAGGCGTTGGAGACCACGAGGGGCATGTTCGGGTTACCAAAATAACGGGCTATAAGCTGGGCAGTATGCGCAGGCGTCACCCGCTTGATGTCTGGAGCCGCATCCGCCAACAACGAGACATTCCCCTTGGTGGAAGAGAGCATGAACAGCACGCGTGGCGAAGAGGGATCCAAAGGTGTTGACTGCAAGGCTTTCGCAGCAGACAACAACGCGATCTTCTCGAACCGGGTGCACGACTTCATGGGCAGACGCGACTGATCGACCGCTTGAGCGAAAACTTCATCCAAGATATCGTCAGCAAGCAAGGAGACAAAACAGGGAAATGGAAGATCCCAGAGATGGTCATAGCGTTGCAGCGCAGAGCGGCCATCCATGACAGCCGCAAAGTTCTCCGCAACGGAGAAGCCCAAGGGGGATATTATATTTTCTCCTATCTTCCTGACAATCATACATCTATCCTTTCTCCCGAGAGGGCGATTTTCATCTCTGCCGAGGCGATTAGACGCTCCCCGACAAAGGTTTCGGCCGTCACGAGTTTCATATCCAATATGTCTTGCAGAACCGTGATGCGGGTGCGCAAAGTCTCCCCCACCTTCGGCGCTGCTTCCACCTTCAGATTCTTAATGGAACCGATATAGCCGATTCTCACGGCATCATGCCCATGGATATATTTGTCCACATATCCCAGCTGGGCGGCACAGGTCTGGGCTATATTCTCTATCAACGCATAAGCCTGCAGCATGCCATGCTCCACAAAGATATTGTCGGAGCGCACCAGCAGAGAGGTCTCGGCCGTGGTCATGTCGGCGGCCAAGAGGCTATCCACCATGACCACCGGAGGCTGTTGCGGCAGCAGCGTGCGAATATCTATATCTTGCGGATTCATGATCAGTTGTTCCAAAAATCGTAATAGTTAAACCATTGCTCAGGATAGCGGTGCAGCATCTCCTCCAGATGACCGACATACTGCCGGACATAGCTGTTAATGCGCTCCTCCCTCTTCTCACCCTCTTTCTGCAAACGGTTGACGTACACCTTATAGCGTTTTGCCGAGGCTTTCATCACATTGACGGTGAGCACGGGCAGGTCGCGTTGTGCGGCGAGGGCGAACGGTCCCATCGGGAACTTGGCCGGCGCGCCCAGGAAGGGGCATTCCACCGTCCGTTGATTGCCCACCAGGCGGTCGCTGGGGAAACTCACGCTCTCGCCATTGTCCAAGGCATTGTTGATGGCGAAAAGGTGCGACAGGTCGTCTTTCACCGGGATGATGTTGATGTTGGTGCCCTCGAAGAGTCGTTGGCGGTTCTCCACGATGGCCTCAGCCTCCTCGCCGAAGGCCAGGGCGTTGAAGCGCTTCTTCGTCGCCACCAGCGAGTAGCCGGCCAGCTCGTAGCAGCCGACATGGGCACTGAGGATGATGAAGCCGTCATTGCCCTCCGCCAGTTCCTGATAGAGGTGATAGTTCTCCACATCCAGCTCGAACTTGCCGCCGCTGAACATGTAGAAGCGGTCAAGGATGACCTGCGAGAAGCGACAGTGGTTACGATAGACCATGAAAAAGGCTCTCACGGGGTTATATCCCAGACGCTGGGTGAAATAGCGATAAATAGGCCCATAGCCTTTGGAGAACACAAAATAGAAGGGCACCACGAGAACGGCCACGAAAGCATACATGAGCCGCAACGGCACATGGCGCACGATACGCACGAGTGTCCTGTGCATCCACGAGGTTCCGTCAGTACCGCCTTGCCAAGCCCGTTCTGCCATACAATGCCGTCAGGCAATCTTGGTGGTTATATAATCGTAAAACTGCGACAAAGTCTTCACCGACTTCATCTCTTCGGGCTTGATCTTAAAGCCGAAGAGATCATCCACGATCACGACAATATCGACAAAATCGAGGCTGTCAATCTCCAGATCCTCTTTCAAACGGGCTTCCGGTTTTATTTTTTCCGCCTCAATCTCAAATTCATCCATTAAAAAGGCGTTTACTTTTTCTTCAATCTCGTTACGATTCATTGCTATAATTACTCTAACAAGTGGGCTTTCATCCTTTTATTTCGAGGCAGTGCGGGCAGCCCAGACATCCCGCAGCTCGTTGCACAAAAGAGGGCGCAAAGATAACACTATTTTTGGACATAGACCATGGCCTCTCGCCAGTTTCCTCAAATGTCTATTTTTTACGGCATACTATCACCGTATGTCCCAGTCCTATAGCATCTTCCATCGACTCAACCTTCAGTCCTGCCGCATCTATCAATTTAACAAAGTCATCGGAATGATACATCTTGCTGTTCCCGTTGGCCATCACCGTGAAGTAGAGGCTGATCTGGGTGAGACAAATGGCCGCGGTGTCGAAGTTCTGGCGATCCCACAAGGTCTCCATGATACACAGGCGCGTCTCTTCGGTCATCACCTTGGCCATACGGACAAGGATGCTCTTGATCTTTTCCTCGCTGAAGCAGTCCAGGAACTGGCTCATCCAGATCACGTCGAAATCCTTCTCTTGGGGCAGCGGGCACTGCTCATCCAGCAGGTTAGCGGCAAAGCCGTCAATGCGGTCCGCGCCCGGCAGGCCGGCGGTCTGCTGGCACATCATCTCCAACTGTTGGGGCAGGTCCACGATGGTGACGCGCACATCAGGGTCATAGCCGACACACTGCAACGCCCATCGGCCGGTATTGCCGCCCACATCCATCAGCCGGCGTACCGGCTTGGAGAAGACGATTTTCAGGGCCGTGTCAAAAGCCGTGTCACTGTAGAAATGGTCGAAGGCAAACCAGCTGGTGCGTGCCGGTTCCGGCAAGGAGGAGAGCCCCTCGTAGATAGTGGGCCAGTCGCCTAACGTCTTCAAGCCCGCCGGCCTACCCTCCTGCAAGGATTCTTCCAGGAAGAACATGCCGTTATACACAACATCTTGGTTGAAGTCGATATTGACGCGCGTGGAGCGGTCGTTGAGCAGAAACCAGCCCGTCTTCGCCAAGGCATAACGGCCGGTCTCGGTATCCACCGTCACGGTCCGCATGGTCAAGGAGGACTCCAGAAGACATTTGGCGGCATAGAGCGAGATGCCGGCATCGGCGGCCACCTCTTCGACAGTGGCCGGCTTCTGGCCAAGTCGCTCAAAGATACCCCATTTGATCATCAGTCTGGCCACTTGGAACATCATCGGGGCAAAAGAGTACACCTGTGCCATCCGTTGCGACTCCAGCGCCGACAGATCGTCCTTTTCGTAGATTTTTTTCAGCGGTTTATTCAAATTCATAGGAAATGAAATTATGGGTCTATATTACGAGAGCATCCGGCAATATCGGCTCACTGTGCTCTCCAGAGGATAAAGTTTGTGTATTCGTTATTCTGTTGGCCTTCGAAAGCGCCCCAGACAGAGAGGCTGTCATCGGCGAGGCGGCAGAAACCAAACGACTGTCCGCCAACGAGATATATCGCCTCTTGAACGCCCAGATCTTCAAGTGCCTGGGCGAAGTCATGGAACGACTCCTTGGTGAGGCTGCTCACGACCACGATCTGGCCGTCCAGCTCGCACAGGGAGTGGCGCAGGGCCTTGTTCTTGGGCTTGTTCTCCACCATCTTGCCTTGGCTCACCAGCGGGTATTGGCGGAAGAAATAGCCGTTCTTCTCGGTCGTCTCCTCGAAGAGCGGGGTGTTTTCCGCCGTGCCGACATAGATGCGATTTTCTACAATGGCACAGAAGCCCGTCTTGGCTTTCCCCCAGGAGACAGGTTCGCCCTTGAGCACAAAAGCGCCCACGATCTTCTGGTTGTCGGCGCGGATGTCGGCGGCCTGGGCGGCCAGGATGATGGACTTGTCAAGGGTGTCCGGCTTGCCGATCATCAGTTCGGCCCGGGCGTTCACGGGGGTCAGGATGCGCAGGGGCACATCGTTGATAGATGTGTCGCGCACACAGACCGTGGCGGGACCGTCATGCTGTTCCACGACGGCGGTGGTCTCTGCGGGCGGGAGGGGCATGCTATCGGTCACCGCTGAGTTAGAGTGCCTCAGCAGGAGAGCCAGCACCACGCCCACGGCCAGCAGCGCTGCTGCCATCAAGATCCAGAACCAAGGCTTCCGATAGAAAGGCTTGGGAGGCTCCTCGCGCGGACATATAACCCGGAACTCATCCGGTAACATTTCATCATTGTATGTCATTTCTTCCATTTTAACTCAACATAATTTTTCATGTCACGCAAGATCTCATTGGGAGCGCTCAATACATACTTAAAAGATTGATTATCAGACAAAACAATCTGACCAATGGACGGGGTGACCGAGTGCAGGTATCTCAGATTTACGATCAGGCTTCTCCCCACGCGCACGAAGTCATTTTCTTCAGAGTTAATCTCTGGGATATAAAAGTGCTCAATGACCCCCAGTTGGATGGAGACCAGGCGAGTGGAGTTGTCGCGCGTGTGAAAGACAGAGTAGTTGGCATCCGCAGAGATATAGACGATGTTGTCCGTCACAAAACGGATATACTCTTTGGTATTGTTGAAGATCAAATACTCTGACTTATGGGGAGATTCAGGATTCGCCATCTTAAATTAATAAGGCGCAAAAGTACAAATTTTCTTAAAAATCGTGCAGGCAGATTTGCAGGTGGCGGACGGCCAAGCAAAAAAAAATGCGGGCGGCATGTTGGAAACGGAAAAAATTGTATTTTTGCGGCCTCAAAAAAAGAGACGTTCTTTGAACGCGCCGAAGTGGTGGAATGGTAGACACGAGGGACTTAAAATCCCTTGCCCATTGCGGGCGTGTGGGTTCAAGTCCCACCTTCGGTACTGCAAGTCCAAGCGGAAGTAGCTCAGTTGGTAGAGCACGACCTTGCCAAGGTCGGGGTCGCGAGTTCGAGTCTCGTTTTCCGCTCTGAAGTAGGGCTGTCACAATGTGGCAGCCCTATCTTTTTTTAGTGTGTTTTCCTGAAATCGCTTGACAACCCTCAAACCTTCTTTAAACGGTAAACGGTAAACAAGTTTACAATAGAAGCACACACTTCAACGTGAATGATGAGAAATCCGTTGTTTTTTATTTGCCTTTTGGATCTTCCGTCTCCGTCTCACCTTGCCGTCTATCAGCTCTGTGATCTGATCACGCCGGCGAATGGGTCTTTTAGAGACCTTCTTGGAGTGCCTTTTGAAGTCCTCAAACACTTCCGGATGCTTGACCGATACCCTTCTCAAGAAGAAATAGAGACCTGGCACCAGCAGTATGGCTGTTCCAATGACCACAAAAAACTGACCGTTAATTGAGTCCATATACCGTGCGGAAAGCAACCAGACACCAATAATTATCGAATTGATGAGCAACAAGATAGCGGTAATCATTATGTGCGGATAACCGATATCCACGAACATGTGGTGCAGGTGGGTACGGTCGGGCTTGAAAGGCGACTTGCCATGGAGCATGCGCAAGGTCATCACACGGAGCGTATCGAACACGGGAAGCGCATAGATAGCGAACAACATGGAGACGCAATATTGGTCATTCCAGTCCATGTGGCGGGTATGGATGATACGGCAAGTAATCACGTAGGCTAACGTACCCATAATGAGCGAGCCTGAGTCGCCGATGAACATCTTGTATTTGTGACTGAACACATTGCACACAAAGAAAGGGATAAGTGCGCCCACAAACACGATGGAAAGCAGGGCAAACAGCGGATCATGATGCGTCACAAAATAGAAACTGCTGATGAAGCTCGTGAGGATTCCGAGTCCCGAAGCGAGGCCATCCACCCCATCAATCATATTCAACGCATTCATCAGTCCCACGCCGGCAAACAGCGACAGCATACAGCTCCAGAACATTGGAATATGGGTGACACCGAAGAGCCCCACAAAAGTGTCGATGCGGTAACCGAAAGTCCACAGCATGAAGATGACACCGAACTGCGCCACGAATTTAATGCGGTACGATAGGTCCAGAATATCATCGAAGAAACCGATGAAAAACATAACGGAGAGGGCCGCGACCACCACATAGAGTTTATCTGTCGGATAGAAGAAGTTACAGCAGAAGAGGCCCATGACGAAGGCCAGATAGACGCTCATGCCGCCCAGCACGGGTACTGGTCTCTTTTGCAGTTTCCGGGCATTGGGATTATCGGTAAGATGTTTGGTAACAGCCAGCTTGATAATAAAGGGATTCATGACAATAGAGGTCGCCATCGCTATCAAAGCGCATATCAATGCTGCCGGGATAAAGGGAATCTGTTGATGCAAAGGAACCATCATTATGCTCAAATTATCATTGCTGAACTACCATTAAAAAGAAACGCAAACATACATAAAATACGTCAAAAAAACAAAGGGTGTTGATAATTATTGTGGGAATGATGGGAGGTTAGTAGGTTAAGAGGTTAAAGGAGGTTACAGTTTAAAGTTTACGGTTTACCGATGAGACGATGAGGCGATGAGACGATGAGGCGATGAGACGATTAGACGATTAGAGGAGAAGTGAGGTTAAAAGCTTAGAGGTTATCGGGTTATGGGTTTATGGCTTACCGATGAGGAGAGGTTAGAGGAGGTGAAAGGAGGATATTAGACGATTAGACATGTGTTTTCCTGAAATCGCTTGACAGTTTTTTGCAGGTTAAACTGAATTGCTTGTCATTTCTCTAACTGGCAACTTTCTCATGGTTCCCTTGCGCGGCATCATCGGCATGACCTTCGGCGCACGCGCTCCCCGTGCCGCGCTCCCATCCCGTGATTGAGGCGCTCGTCCCTCGCGCCTTGACCACGGGCTACTGACACCTGCAGACCTAACGGCCTGCTGCCCCTCCGCCATTCTTCGCCCGTACAGCATGGAGATGTCTTCTCCTCTCCTCTTCGCATAATCGTCTCATCGAACATCCCCAAACACGTAGAATCCCCCAAACGCCCTTAATCGCATAATCGTCTCATCGCGTAATCGGCAAACAAAAAAGCCCCGACAACTGCCGGGACTTTTTGTCATGACGTAATAGCATGCGCCTGTCTTACTTCTTCACCACCTTGCGGATGGCTACGCCTTGCGGTGTCGTCACGCGCAGCACATAGACGCCGGAGGAGAGGTTGGTAAGGTCGATTACGCGCTCCTCGGTGTAGGCGGCCACCATCACGCCGATCTGGTTATACACCTCCACCCTATTCACCTCGTCTGCCACGATGGTCAGCAAGCCAGTGGTCGGGTTCGGATAGACCGTCAGGTCGGAGAGGTCGAAATCGCTGATTCCGATGGGCGACATCACCTCCTCGAAGTCGGTGTTGGCGTCATCATCCACATACTCCTCATCGGACTCGTTGTTGTCACCTTCGGTCTGCGGAGTCACAGCCACCGGATCAGAGGTTGTGGTAGCGAGGGAGAGGGTGATGTCATCGATGAAGACGATGCTTCTGCCCCAGTTGCCGTTGTAGACGTTTCGGAAGGCGATGAAAGTTGCGTTTTGCGGCATGTTGTCATAGCTGCCGAAGTCCACGACGTGTCTGCAGGGTCCGATCGTTCCGTTGGA
>JAFZZT010000017.1 GCA_017615595.1 Bacteroidales bacterium | reverse complement strand
CTCCTGAACTTTCTTACGCTTGAAACTCTCGCTGAACCTTCTTCTTTTTCTTTCCTCAGTTGTTAATTTTTCCATTGTTGATCCGTTTTTGATTTGACGATGTTGGTACTAAAAACGGTCAACTTATTTCAGGCATTGACAGTTTTCAGTTGAAACTTGAACCTCGACAATGACTCTGACCTCCGGGGGCACCCTTTCTCAACAAATCAACACTCTTCGCGTCCTTTGCGCCTTTGCGGTGAAAATATTACGCAGATTTACGCAGATAATTTTTCGGACAGAACTGACCCCGGGGGCACCCTTTCTCAACAAATCAACACTTCAACACTTCAACAAATCAACACTCCTTGCGATGGCAAGCAATCCCCACTGCGGTCGCGACCACCACGATGCCAGCAAGCACGAGCCACCACCACGCAACACGCCTCACCCGGTAAGAGGTCCCGTATTGCTCATTGATCGTCTGGACCCATTCTTTCTGAAACTGACGGCTGCGATGTTTCCAATATTTCTGCTGATGCCCTACGGCGTTCTGCCATCTGCGGACACTCTTGGGAAAGCCAAATCGCTCCGATTGTGCGGCCACCTCAGGCTCCAACATGGTGACGGCATGGTTGAAGGCCTGGCGCATCTCCGAGCGAGAAGAAAATGAGTATAGCTTGGTTATCTCGCGCACCCGCAGCACAAAAGAATCCCGATAGTGCGGGTTCTGCAAAAGACGGCGCAACAACAGGGTGGCCTGGGCAGAAGTGGGCCATGTCAGACTGTCGCCATCATACAAGGCATTGGCAACAGCTGAGAAATCCTTGGAACGGATGGCATCGCCATCATGAAAAATGAAGCGCCACGGAGAGCCATCGGCAGACCAACAGCGCATATTGTTGGCAGGCCAGTCACGGTTGCCAATAAAGGTCTCAAAAAGAACATAGTCGGTGAAAGAGACCACATCCACCAACTGGCAAACTCGCTCATATTGTCGATCATCCGACAAATCTGCCGTCTCCAGCCAGTCCATCAAGGCTACAAAAGACGCGTCAAAATCCATGTTTTTGTCATGCCCCGCCCAATCCCGGACCAGCTGGACCTGTTTGTCGTCAATGCCAAAATGACTCTGGACATAATGCTCATCAGGTTTCTCTTCCAAAAAATAGATTCCCCAATATTCACCGTTGAGGAACAGCACCACCGGCCGAACGGCAAGCGAGGAAAAGGTGTTGAGGGCACCCGCCAGCTGCTGTGTGTAATAGTCCTGAAATCCCATAGGGGTCCAAGCACAAGAGAAGGGTCTCAACACCAGTCGTTTGCATTTGAAATCCTGCCCGTCAAACACCGCATCGAAATGTTTCCGCCCATACTCCTTGCGGGCATAGAGGGAAAGCCCCTTCTGGGCATAGCGGCGACTGATGTGACCATGCGTCCGCACGCCACAATCCTGTGACAAGAGGAGCTCCTCTCCAATCATCTCCACATAGCCTTCCTTCTCATACTCCCGCCCTGAGAAATAGTAGTTGCCGGTCTCATCAGGCCGTGCGGGATCGAAGGAAGCCCCCGGCACGAAGATGCCTTGCTTCCAATCGAAGAGATCCACAGAATCCACACAGAGCGAGAGTATGGGCAAAGCAATAGTCCTGTCGCGCAGCGCCTCTATTACATAAGTGGCCGTGGCAACATTGGAACAACACTCCCCCTGCGCGTTGAAGGCCGCCGCCCGGATGACCACCACCCGCTCGACATTCTTAGGAAGAGGAGTCCGGTATCGTTCAATGGTGTTGGGGATCTTATAGATGTTGGAATTGGAGCATAGCTGCTGGTCCAAACTCAGCGGATGCTCATACAAAAAACTCTCAACAGAGGGAGTCCCTCCGTTGAGAGTGTACCGAATCTGGAATGGTCCGCCGTCAAGCTCTTCCGTCTCTATGGAGAGCAGAAAAGAATCCGCGTAACGACCTCCAGGTTTGGAAAAGGTGACGATGACTTGCGCATGCAACTGGATGAGACCAAGGCATAATCCGACAAAGAGAATCATCCACCGTCTCATACGTCTGCGCAATCCGTCTGTCCGCGTTTCTTATTTCTTGATCAGCTTGCCCAGCAGGCCACCGAGCAGTTTGCCAGCACCGGAAGCACTGGAGCTAGAGCTGCTGCTGCCACCGAGCAAAGAGCCTAACACGTTGCCGATATTGCTGCCGGCAGAAGCATGGTTCTTACCCAACACAGCCAACAGGTTGGGAGCGATGGAAGCCAGAATATTGGACACCTGGTCGTTGGTGGTGCTAGTCTGGCTTGAGAGACCGGAAATAACAGATCCCAAGTTGCCACCAAAGATCTTGGACAAAATCTTCTTGCCGTCTTCCAGGTTCAAACCGAGAGATTGGCCAGCGTGACTGCTGAGAGCCTGAACCAGTGCGGAGGCGCCTGCGGATGTAGAGGCGTTCTTCTGCATGGCAGCGATGAACTTGGGAATGGCAGCCTTGATGACGTTCATGATCTTGGAAGAGTCGATGTTGAACTTTTTGCTGATCTCGCCAATCAGGTTGTTACCTGTGATAGAAGAAATAATACTGCTTAAATCCATAATTTGAAAATTTTAAAGGTTTTATACTAAGAAAGCGCAAAGGTAAAAAAAACATTGAAAGATTGTTCAAAAAAATACGGATTTATCACACTTGAAAATATCCCGTTGTCAGAACAACACTTTTCAAGCATTTCTTTCTAAAAAAGAGGATGCTGTTATCAGGCACCCATGATTTTCATTATTTTTGCCGCCTGATTTTGAGACGAATATGAAGAAGAAAAAAAGGATCCGTTGGATAGTTGGTTTGCTGGTCGGTTTGGCAGTGATCGTTTATTTGCTGATTATGCTAGGCATCCTGGCAGGTGGGACATCTTGGAAAAAGTTTCATCCGGAACGAAATGCTCCAGTTTCCGAAGAGGCCGTTGGCCTGTCGGACTCCCTTTCGAATACGCTCTCCGCTGACAACATCCCGCTATCATCATCCGACAGTCTCACAGAGAAGACATCGCTCCCTTCTGAAGGAATCGACGGCTTTGTCATGCTCTCGGAGGCCGTGCCGGATGCCTTGCAGGAGATTCGTTACTACACCAGCTTCAACTTCGTGGGCACGCGCATAGACGGCTACGAAGAGCCGGTGGCACTGCTCACCAAAGAGGCCGCCGCCGCCCTCAAGGAGGTCAGCGACGATGTGATGCGCCAAGGCTACCGCCTGAAGATCTACGACGCCTATCGACCCGTCATGGCCGTGCAGCACTTCCGGCGCTGGGCCGCCGACCCGACCGACACGCTGATGAAGGCCTACTTCTACCCCAATCTGCCCAAGTCCGCTCTTTTTCGTCTGGGATACATCAGCAGCCATAGCAAGCATTCGCGCGGCTCCACAGTCGATCTCACACTCGTGGACAAAGCGACAGGAATGGAGGTGGACATGGGTGGCACCTTCGATTTGCTTGACCCGCAGTCGAACTCCCTGCGCCGAGAGGGCATCACAGAGCAGCAATTTCAAAACCGCATGGTCCTGCGCAACGCGATGGTCCGCCACGGCTTCAGACCCGTCTCTTCCGAGTGGTGGCACTTCACCCTCCTCAACGAGCCCTATCCCAACACCTACTTCAACTTCCCGGTGAAATCGTTGTGAAACAAACGGATTTGTTCGCGGCTAACGCCGCTCACTTTCGGCAAACAGTCTTCCCTCATACAAAAAAAGGTGGAGAAATGACTTTCCCCACCTTTTAGGTTCTGTAATCGGCAGATTATCTTCTGATATCCATCTCGTTGAGCAGATAGCCAGCGCCACCGAACTTGTCAATGACGAAGAGCACATAACGGGCATCGACATTGATACAGCGTTGCAGCTTAGTATTGAAGACGATGTCGCTACTCAGAGCCTCGTAGTTGCCATCGAATGCCAGACCGATAAGCTCGCCGTCTCCATTCATGATAGGGCTGCCGGAGTTACCACCGGTGATGTCGTTGTTGGAAAGGAAGCATACATGCATCGTGCCGTCCTTATCCAGATATTGACCGAAGTCCTTGTTCTGGATCAGCTGTTTCAGTCTTGCAGGAACGTCAAACTCGGGATCGCCGGGAATCTCTTTCTCCAAGATGCCTTGCGTGGTGGTGAAGTAGTTGTAATGCACACCGTCAGCAGGATAGTAGTCGCATACGGTACCGTAGGTGCAGCGCATCGTGCTGTTGGCATCGGGATACATCGGCGTGGAGGCATTCATCTCCTTCAAAGCGGCGATGAAGGTACGACGCGGCACATCCACTTCGCTCATGGTAGAGAATACTCCCTGGTTGGTCATGATGACAGGGGTCACGATGTTAATATAGCGCACCACAGGGTCGTTAGCCAACACTTTGTTGCTGGGTTTCGCCAAGAAAGCCTCGAAGTTCTCGGGAGAAATGAAGATGGAGTTGGCCAATGCCTTGGCGTAGTTTTCTTTGCTACCCTTGTAGTATTTGTTCAACATCTCATTGAAGTCAGGACGATAGCTCTCGGGCACGCCATTGAAGGCATCCATGGTGGCCATAATGATCTTCGCCTCTGTTTTCGGATCTTTGTCATCCCAATAACCTTTATAGCTTTTTCTCAATTGCTCGATCTTGGCATCCGTGAATTCTTTGTCGCCCTTGGCCAATGTCATGGCGCTGTTAAGACGGAAAGCAGCCAACAGTGTGGGCGAAGAAGACAGGCTCATGCTGGCGGCGTAGACAGTCTTCAAAGCATTGCCATCAATGTTCTTACAGACTTTCTCTATCTCACTCAGACAAGTACCATATTTTTCCTTGCGGGACTCATTGGTGTTGATCCATTTGGTGAGGTCGGCCTCCACCTTCTGTTTGGTTTCCACCACCTTCAAAGCCTTCAAGCTGGTGACCATACCATGCTGGTTCTTCCAGCCGTTGGCAAGACTGGCGTGGTCATCGGCATATTGCAAGCGGACGGCAGGATCAGCATTCATCGCATCGCTGATGACAGGCAGAATCACGTCCAGCGGTTCATAGTAAGCCGGACCGGTGATGTCGATGGCGTTCTGCACCTCATAGGAAGTCATGAAACGCTCGGTAGTGCCGGGATAACCCCAGATCATGGTGTAGTCGTTCGGCTGGTATCCTTTCAAGCTGATGGGCAGGAAGTGCTTCGGGTGGAAAGGCACGTTTTCCTCGGAATACTTGGCGGGAGAACCGTCAGGAGCGGTGTAGATACGGAACACGGTGAAGTCGCCGGTATGACGCGGCCACATCCAGTTGTCGGTGTCACCACCGAACTTGCCGATGGCACTCGGCGGAGCAACCACGAGACGGACATCCTCATAGGTGGTGTAGATGAACATGTAGTATTCATTGCCCTCATAGAAAGACTTCACCACTACTTTGTAGCGACCATTCTCGGAATTGTCCTTCTTGAGTTTCTCGATGGCTGACTTGATGGTTTTCTGACGATCAGACTCCGTCATCTTTGTGGTCACGTCTGCCAATACAATCTCCGTCACATCCTCCATTCTCTCCAGGAAGTTGACATGGAAGTTGGCGGGCAGCTCCTCTTCCTTGCTCATGGCGAAGAAGCCGTTGGTCAGATAGTCGTGCTCTATCGTGGAGAGTTCAACCACGGAAGAGTAGCCACAGTGGTGGTTGGTGAACATCAGACCATCTCTAGAGACCATCTCGCCGGTGCAGAAGCCGTCACCCAGTTGGACAATGGCGTCTTTCAAAGAAGAGTTGTTGATGTCGTACAACTGCTCGGGAGTCAGGTGCAGGCCCAAGTGCTGCATCTCGGCATAGTTGTAGTTTTTGATGAACATGGGAAGCCACATACCCTCATCGGGAGGGTTCACAGCAAAGGTGGTGGCGCTGAATGCTACTGCCAACAAGAGCAGGAAGCTTTTCTTTAATGATGAAAATAAACGCATTTTGTTATGATTTTTTATGTAAAACAATTATATATTTTCGGTTTTTGGAGCCTCTTCGGCCATTTCTGTCTCTTTTTTATCAACTTCGTCCGAGAAGAAACGCTTGTTGAAGATGAGCATCAGGATTAAGCCAACGGTGATACAGGAATCGGCGAAGTTGAAGATGGCCGGGAAGAAATAGCTGCCGCCCCAAAGAGGAAACTTTTCCGGGATGAGGAACAGCGGAAAATAGAACATATCAACCACTTTGCCGAAAAGGAAGGGAGCATAGCCACCGGCAAAGGCCTGCGCCACCGTAAGCGGTGTGCTCTCCGTAAAAATCAGACCATAGAACATGGAATCCAGGATATTGCCCATCGCACCGGCAATGACCATGCAGAAGATGGCTATCTTAAACCCGTCCATCTTATCTTCCTTAATCTTTTTGTGCAGATACCAGCACAAAAGCACAATCAAGACCACCCGGATCAACGACAACATCAGCTTTCCGATGTTCTGGCCCAGACTCAGGCCAAAAGCCATCCCCTCGTTCTCCACAAAGCAGATGTTGAACCAATGACCAAAGACAGGAATGGTCTCCCCGATGCACATGTGGGTCTTGACCAAAATCTTGATGACTTGGTCGATCACAATCAATGCAAGAATAACACCGATGGAGACTATCGTGTAACGACGCTGCTTGTTCACCGGCTATTTCTTCTTTTCATTAAGTTTGGAATCTACGTCCAACGTGGCGTGCGGGACGATTCTCAGACGCTCTTTGGAGATCAGCTTGCCCGTGATGCGATCAATGCCGTAGGTCTTGTTTTCGATACGGACCAGCGCAGCCTCCAGATTCGCGATATATTTGTCCAAACGACCCGCTAAGCGGCTGTTTTCCTCCTTAGACAACACTTGGTTGCCCTCTTCCATATTCTTGAAGGTCGGGGCCGTGTCAGAGGTGTCATTGCCAACGCCACTGTAAGCCTCCTGATATACCTCCATAGCCTTCTTGGCGTCCTCTATCTTTTTCTCTATGAGCGCCTTGAATTCAGCCAAATCTTCGTCTGAATAACGATTTACTACCGGTTGGGGCTTATTCTCTATCGTGTCAGTCATAATTCTAGGTTTTTTTAGGTTAATAATTAAGTGCAAAGATATACTTTTTTAGCATACAAAAAAATTAACGAACTATTTTCTGAATAAACTGCTGATGCTTGTCATTAGCGGCTTTCAAGACATAGACACCTTTAGGAAAATCAAAAGGAAGGGTTATCGTTTGTTTCCCTTCGGAGAGTTGCTCGTCAAAAGCAGCCAAAAGCTGTCCGTTGACGGCATAGATCTCGAAGGTGAAGTGTGCGTCCTCATCTATCTGGAGCGAAATTTGGAGATTGTCGCGAACCGGGTTCACCACATTCATCAGGAAGTTGTTGGCGCGATCCGCGACACTCGTGGTGGCATTCACCTTAAAATCCACCACCACAGGAAGATGGTCTGACATCTGATACAGCGCCGTAGCTACGCTGCTCGGCACGCTGTTGTTCTGCGGACTGACGACACTGCCGTTGAAACGCTGTCCGTCCTGCCCCACCGCATGATAGGAATCGGAAAGAACTTGCATGTCAAGACTTCCATAGTAAAGATAGGGAGATACCATCACCAAATCGAAACGGTCATCCAGTCCGCCGGTCACAAAACAACCGTCAGAAGAGGTGCGGGTGGACTGTGTGTGGATGGAGGCAAACTGAGCATTGTTGTTCCAATGCCCTTCTTGCTGGATGGGATCGTAAAAGCAGTAAAGGCTGTTCTCGTAATTGGTCATCGCCTGGAAGCCACTCTCTTCGGAGCCAACCATGTTGAAGTCGCCGGAGAAGACAAAATTGCCTGGAGACCCCATCGACTCAATGCGTTGGATAAGCTGGCGCACCTGCGTTTCACGGACGCTCTCATAGCCACTTCCGGCTTTGAGATGCGCCACCCAGAAGGTCATGAAAATGGTGTCGCCACCCGACAAATCGGAGGAGTTGTAAAAGAAACGATACCCGTTGATGTCCCGGTAAGAGGTGGTGATATAATAATTGTTGCACAAGGTCAGCTTGCGCGTGTCGTAATAGATCATGTTGGCGATGTTGCCACCCGAATAGTTGGTCAACAATCCATGGGCGTAATAGTCCACCCCATCCGTATTGATGGCATTGTCCAGGATACGGCTGACGTAGGTCATGGAAGGCCCTATCTCGTTCACACACAAAACAGTGGGTTGGACATACTTGAAAATCGTCTTCAGCGCGGCATCCTTGGTATCCAAGTTGTTGGTGGAAGCGTTGCAATCGGAGATTCCGGAGTTGTTGGTATAATACATCAGGTTATACTGCATCATCCGGATGGTATCTTGCGCCAGTGAGACGCTGATCATAACTGTCAGGAGGGTAAAAATAAAAAGTATTCTTCTTCTCATACTCATTTCCATTCAAATGTGTTGATATAATGCATGGCGTCTTCACGCAGATAGTCGATCACAGGCTGAAGGGAGTCGTTGTTGGGAGTGAAATTGAAGTAGAGGGTGGCGCGAATAAAATGCTGTGCACTGTCGGTAAGCCAGAACTGAAACGGTGTAGCCACCTCCTTGCCCTTGATATCGTAAATCTGGCCCCAAAGATGGGCATCTTCATCCCGCACCACGGAATATTCGACATCATCTGCCTTCTGATAATGGAATTTCACCATCTTCTCCTCGCTGTAGATCAGGTTGCGGAGACTGTCGGGAGAAGTGATGTTCAGGCAGGTCATCTTCAGGGTGGCGTTGAGTTGGGGATAGTCCACATCGACCCAGCAGTTACCCCTAGGTTGGGGTTTGATGATCAGGTTCGCCTGGTCGGACTGCTCAAAAGTGAACGGGAGCGTGGTGTCCACCATCTCATAATGCCGCTCGGGCAGGTCGATACGGAAATAGCCCATCGGCCGGGGCGCCTCCGAGGCCGATTGATGGCAGGCGGAGAGCAACAGGATTACACTACCAAGGAAAAGATACAGGCTATGTCTCATTAAAGATAGGCTCTAAGGTTGTTTGAACTGTTCTGTTTCAGATGTTTGAGCCCGTTGTCGCGGAGTTGACGCACGCGCTCGCGAGAGAGGCCCAGCACAATGCCGATCTCCTCCATGGTATGCTCGTAGTTGGCATCGATACCATAGCAAAGTTTCAGCACCTGCTGCTCTTTTTCGGGGATGGTAGCCAGCAAGCCACGCACCTCCGTGGAGAGCGACTCCTTCATCATCAAAGTGTCGGTGTCGTCCTGATTCTGCTTTTGCACGAACGTCTCCACAAATGTGGTGTCGTCATCGGGGGAGATGGGCGAGTCCAGCGACTGGATACGGGAGCTGACGCGTTTTAAGTCGTTGACCGTCTCCACGGAGATGCCCATGCTCTCGGCCACCTCCTCGTTGGTCGGCACACGTCCGAGATCCTGCTCCAAACGGGCGGACACTTTCTTGATTTTGTTGATGTTGCCCACCTGGTTGAGCGGCAGACGGACAATACGCGACTGGTTGGCGATGGCCTGCATGATGGATTGGCGGATCCACCACACCGCATACGAGATGAACTTGAAGCCGCGCGTCTCGTCAAAACGCTGCGCCGCCTTAATCAATCCGATATTGCCTTCGTTGATCAGGTCCGGGAGACTAATCCCCTGATTCTGGTACTGTTTGGCCACCGAAACCACGAAACGAAGATTGGCGCGGGTCATCTTGTCCAGCGCCGCTTCGTCTCCCGCCTTGATTCTGCGGGACAACTCCACCTCCTCTTCGGGTGTGATCATCGGCTCCTTGCTGACATCCGCCAAAAAACGCTCCAGAGACTCGGTATGGCGGTTTGTAATTTGCTTGTAGATTCTTAATTGCTGCATATTCTGCTTTTTTAGTTAAAATTATTTTGTAATGACATCAGTTGTTCCGTTTTCATTCAACAGGGTAATCTTGCGGGTTTTCTTCTCTCCGTCACGCATATAGGTCACCGAGACAATTTCTCCCGGCGATTTGGTGTTCAGCACCCCGAGTACCTCGGCAAAGCTGTTGACCGGATGCTGTTCGATGGAGAGGATCACATCGCCCTCCTGAAGACCGTTCTGCATGGCAGCGCCTTTCTCGTCCACGTCCGCCACATAGATGCCCTTGACCTCCGACAGATTGTATTCCTTCGCCACCTCCGCATTGATCTCAATCATGGAGAGACCTAGATATGCCTTCTGCATCTTGCCATATTGTTTAAGATCCATATAGACCTTCTTGGCGATGTTGGAAGGGATGGCAAAAGAGTAGCCGGTGAAATAGCCGTCACCGGAGGCGATGGCAGAGTTGATGCCGACCAGCTTGCCCTGGGTGTTGACCAATGCGCCACCGCTGTTGCCCGGATTGATGGCCGCATCGGTCTGCAGATAAGACTCCTCGGAATTCTTGCCGCGGTAAGAGGAGAGCTGACGGGCCTTGGCACTGATGATGCCGGCCGTAACCGTGGTGTGCAGCGACAACGGGTTACCCACCGCCAGCACCCACTCGCCCAGACGGACAGAGTCGGAGTTGGCAAACTCCAGATACGGCAGGTTCGTCTCCTCGATCTTGATGAGCGCCAGGTCGGACTTGGGATCGGTGCCTACCACCGTGCCCGGGTACTCGCGCTTGTCGTACAAGGTGATGGTCACCTTCACGGCATCCTCCACGACATGGTTGTTGGTGAGGATGTATCCGTCCGGTGAAACAATGACCCCGGAACCGGCAGCTTGCAACGGGTACATGCTGGGGGCAGAAC
This sequence comes from Bacteroidales bacterium, assembly GCA_017615595.1. Lineage (GTDB taxonomy): Bacteria > Bacteroidota > Bacteroidia > Bacteroidales > WCHB1-69 > F23-D06. Next base: position 13,697 of record JAFZZT010000017.1, on the reverse strand, counting down.
CAAAGAATTCTTCCCAAAAAGAACCGCTGAAAAAATCGTCCCAAAGTGAATTTTTTTGCACAAATTCTGTCTTGATGTAGGTAACTGCGTTCACCGAACGCTCGGCGGCGTAGGTCAAATCCACATATCCAGAACGAACTTGCGCCTGAAGGCCATGATGGAAGGAAAAAACAAGCAACAGAGTAATAAACAGTGTTTTAGATAATATATTCCAGTTATTTTTCATACCTATATTTATATTAAAAGCACTCTATAAACGAAGATAAATAAAAAAAATTGCAGGGGGTAAAAAATAATTGAAATTTTTTTATTTTTGCGGCCCGAAATTTTAGTAACCAAAATTATTATCAAAATGTACGCAATCGTAGAAATAGCCGGGCAACAATTCAAGATTGAAAAAGACCGCAGAGTCTATGTTCAACGCCTTCAGGCTGAAGAAGGATCCCAAGTGAAATTCGACCGCGTGATGCTGGTCGGAAACGACGGTGATGTAAAAGTGGGTACGCCGACCGTTGACGGTGCTGCCGTAACCGCTACCGTTCTCAAACACCTCAAAGGTGACAAAGTTCTTGTTTTCAAGAAAAAAGGAAGAAAAGGTTATCAGAAACTGAATGGCCACCGTCAATATCTGACCGCCATCAAAATCGATGACATCCTCTTGTAAAAATTGATTATTAACCAACAAAAAAGACAATAAGTTATGGCACATAAAAAAGGTGTCGGTAGTTCACAGAACGGCCGCGAATCACATAGCAAAAGATTAGGTCTGAAGATCTTTGGCGGTCAATTTGCCAAAGCCGGTAACATCATCGTTCGCCAAAGAGGTACCGTCCACAATCCTGGCCAAAACGTTGGCATGGGCAAGGACCACACCCTCTACGCTCTTTGCGATGGTATCGTCTCCTTCAGAAAAACCTACAAAGACAAATCATTCGTTTCTGTTATTCCGCAAGAGTAATGTGAAGGGAATGTTTTATTCATAATGTTTGATTTTGGTGAAAAGCTGTTCCTCGAGAACAGCTTTTTGCTTTTTACGACATTTTATTTTGTATCTTTGCCGCCTGACTCAAACCGTTAATCATGATCAAATACGACGAACTGAAGAAGCAGATCAGCAAGAAAGCGTTCAAGCCTGTCTATATCCTGATGGGCGAGGAGCCCTACTTCATTGACCGGATTTCCGAGTGTTTCGAAAACGAGGTCATCGAAGAGGAAAACCGCACCTTCAACCAGATAATGCTATATGGCCAGGACACGACCGGCACGGAGGTGGTCGCCAGCGCCAAGCAGTATCCTTTCGGCAGCGACCGTCTGCTGGTCATCGTCAAAGAGGCCAAGAGTCTCAAGGAGTTTGACGCCGTCCTCAACTACATCAAGAACCCCACGCCCTCCACCATCCTGGTCATCTGCTACAAATACGGCACCATCCCCGCCAAGACGCTGAAAGGCATCGACACCGCCAACTTCGAGGTCTTCTCCTCCACCCCTGTCAAGACCTGGGATCTCGGCAAATGGGTGCTCGGCTTGGCCACGGAGTTCCAATACAAAATCGACCTCAACACCGCCAACCTCATCGCCGAACATATCGGCAACGACCTCTCCACCATCTACAACGAGTTCGTCAAGATGCGCCTGGTGCTGCCCCCGGGGAGCGTCATCACCATGGATGTCGTACAACAACATATCGGCATCAACAAAGAATACAACATCTTCGAGCTCCAGGAAGCGCTGGGGACCCGCAACGTGGCCAAAGCCTACCAGATAACACTCAACTTCACCCAACATCTTAAGGAAAACCCCAATGTGAAGACTATCTCGGCCCTTTACCGCTTCTTCGAGAAACATCTCCGCTACCACCTTTCCCCTACCAAAGACGATGAGGCCAAAAAGGAAATCTTCCAGACAGAATCGATCTTTTACGCCAACAAACTGGCAGGATATGCCATGAACTACCCCCTGCCCAAAGTCATCAACGTGATGTCCGTCCTCCGGGAATACGACTTGAAATCCAAGGGTCTGGACTCCAACGCGGAGGAAGGCGAGCTGCTTAAAGAGATGATCATGAAGATTTTGGCGTAGCTGGTGGCCGTTAGCATGACAAACGGTCAACGTCAACAAAAAAAGGACATCGCTTGATGTCCTTTTTTTTGAGGTCTCTTCCAGATTCGAACTGGAGTCAACGGTTTTGCAGACCGGTACCTAACCACTCGGCCAAGAGACCTTCATTATGAGACCGCAAAAATACAATTCTTTTTTGAAAAAACAAATAGCCGTCTCAATTTTATCAACTGTTTGATTTTTAATATTATACAAACAGCTATCGGGAGGATTCTATCGGGTATTCACCTATTTGTTAGGGAAGGGAATCACAATATCATCGCAATAAGCGCAACGATAGGAGCGTTTTTTCTTGTCCACAAGATGGAATTCGTGGTCGAAATAGTGCTCCACGGAGGTGACGCAGCGCGGGTTCTTGCAATGGATAATGTTGATGACCTTCTCAGGCACCTCGAGTTTCACCTTCTTGACAGTCTTGCCGTTTTCGATGATGTTGACGGTGGCGTTCGGGTCGATCAGTCCCAGGAAGTCGTAGTTGATATCTATGACGTTATTGATTTTGATAATGTCCTTCTTGCCCATCTTGGCGCTATAGGCGTTCTTGATGAGGGCCACATTGTAGTCTGCCTTGTCGAGGTTGAGGTAATTGAACACCTGGATGCCATAGCCGGCAGTGATATGATCAATGACGATACCTTTTTCTATACTTGTGATTTCTAACATGATGCGTTGATTTTATTAGTAAATACCCAAGAGTTTACAGATAAGGGCCATGCGGACGAACATGCCGTTCTTAGCCTGATTGAAATATTGTGCACGGGGGTCGGAATCCACCTCCACGCTGATCTCGTTGACGCGAGGCAGCGGGTGCAGGATGTAGGTGTCGGGACGTGCGTACGTCATCTTCTCCGCATCCAAGATAAAGCGGTCTTTCAGGCGGATATAGTCTTCCTCGTTGAAGAAGCGCTCTCTTTGCACACGGGTCATGTACAAGAAGTCGAGCTCGCCCATGTAGGGTTCCATCTTGTCCACCTCCTGGAAGGGGATGCCTTTTTTCTTGACCACCTCTTCGCGGATGTATTCGGGCACGCGGAGCTCTTCGGGGGAGATGAAGATGAACTTGACGCCCTCGTAGTTGCTGAGGAACTTGACAAGAGAGTGCACGGTACGGCCGAACTTCAGGTCGCCGCAGAAACCGTAGGTCTTGTTCTCCACGCCACCGCGCAAGCGCTCGATGGTCAGGATGTCGGTCAAGGTCTGGGTGGGGTGCTGGTGTCCACCGTCTCCGGCGTTGATGAGCGGCATCTTGATATAGTGGGAAGCCATGCGCGGGGCACCCTCTTTGGGATGCCGCATAGCTGCGATGTCGGCATAGCACTCAATCGTGCGCAACGTGTCGGCAATGCTCTCACCCTTGGCTGTGGAACTGGAGTTGGGCTCGGAAAAGCCTATCACCTTGCCACCCAAACGCAACATGGCAGCCTCAAAGCTGAAGCGCGTGCGTGTGCTCGGCTCATAAAAAAGAGTTGCCAGGATTTTTCCCTCACAACTCTTACTGTATTTTTCCGGATCGGCGATAATTTGATGCGCCAGATCAAAGATCTCACGGAACTCCTCACGCGTGAAATCAGACGGATCAATCAAACTTCTGTTTTTTAACACAATGAATCCTCCTTATACTTTTATGATGAATAATAAATTATAGCCCTACTTAACCCGATACAAACGACCTCGCAAAAATAGGAAAAAAAATTTATCTTCGTCATAAAGTTGAAAAAAATATTGGCTGCCGGCCAATCGCGGACCCATTACAGCACCACCAGCTTCTCTATCGTCTCGGCAAACTCCATATCCTGATTGCGGACACGCAAACGATACATATAGACACCCTTGCCGATCTTGTCACCAAAATCGTCCAAGCCGTCCCACGAGATGGGCAGACTGCGGTTGCCTTCCAAGACCTGAGTCGTGGTGATGGTCTTCAACAATTTTCCTGAGATAGTGAATATCTGCACCTGTACATCAAACACGCCGCCCGAACGGTTGTGCTCGAAGTAGAAGTCCGTATGGGTGGTGAAAGGATTCGGATAGTTCAGCACATGACTCAGCGTGAGCTTTTCACTAGAGACGACCTCGTAGGTGAGCTCTTTCTCCGCATGGTTGTTGTTGATATCCCACACCCGCAACATGACGGTATGTTTGCCTACTGTCTGCTCGCTCATCTGATACCGGACCGTGCCCATGTTGAAGCTGTCCTTCTCCGTCTGATAGTAGTCATTGAGGATCACTTGCGTGTCGGAAAGCCCGTCAATGACGGCTGTCAAGTCGTGGCCGATACCATTACCCGTGGTGTTGATGCCATAGTTGTCTTTGATTTTGGCTATCAGCACCGGGGTGTTGTTCACGATTCCGCCATTGACAAAATTCTCGTCATTCAGATAGAGCTCGATTTCAGGACCCTCTTTGTCGTTGAGACCTGTTGTGTCCGTGCCGCCGATGATGAAGTTGGTAAAGGCCCCGGCCGCATCGCTGGACGCACTTCGCGCATAGTAGCTGATCTTGCCGTTTCCGTAGTTATAGTTGATATCCTTAGGCACATAAAAAGAGAAGGTGAAGCGGCCGTCTCGCACCGTATTGTTGCCCTTGAACAAGATACTCTTCTGCACCTCGAAGTCGAAGGGACGGCTTTCCGGATCGTTCTGGAGAGTGGAGACCGTCACGCTCTTGTCATAGACCGCAGGGAAGACCGTTCCGTTGAAGTTGGTGAGCAGGTTGTCCTGCTCGTCTGCCACATGGCCCGACACGGTAACCTTGGAAAAGGCGCGAAGGGTATCGGCACCCGCGGTGGCGCTATGGTGGTTGACGGAGTCGGTGACCACCTTGTAGCGAGGCAGTGCCAACGGCATGGAGGGATCTCCATAGAGGACAAACATATTGAGTGTGGAGACAGCCCCTCCATAGCGGTTTTTACCTTCTATCTCTATCTCGCCGATGGTGGGATAGCGGCCGTAATGATCCTTGTCAAAGAGGAAAGAGAACACGTTGGCGCCGTAGCTGTCGTTGGAAAGGGAATATGCCTCTCGGGTGGCCGTAATCAACGTGGTGGCGCCGCCGTGGTTGTTGAAAAACACCAGATCGGCAGGCGAGATGGTGGGCCTGTCGTAAAAGCCGAAGGTACAAGAAAGCGTGAACATCAGCGGCTGGTTGTATTGGTTGGTCCATCGGTTGATGTCGGAGTTTTCCAGGATGCGCTCCGCAGCCCATCCATCCTTGCCGCTATGGCCGATATAGGTCATGATCAGCGCTCCACGGTTCATCCGGTTGTTGATGTCGTTCGTCACATCCGGATAGCGCTGGCCGCCGGCATTGGAGACCTGCTGGTACGCATCCAAATAGATCTTGTCGAAGTTGATGTTAGGGTTGGCATTTTGGACAAGCTGGGTGAAATGGTCGGCATTCTCAATGAAGTCGTTGCCCTCCTCATCATCGGCCACAAAGGCCATCATATTGCGCCAGTCCGCCAGGTTGGAGATGACCGAGCTGTTCTCACCCACCAAGTCGGTGCGGGTCGTGTACTGGATGCTCTTGTCAACAGCCACGGTGGCCTGCGCGGTGGTAGAGGCAGGGAATCGTCCCACCGGCACATCAAAAAGGCCGAGGCCCTTCTCTCCCTCCTGCTCGTCCATCAACCCCAGGATATCATCACATGAGTAGAAAGAGCCCTCGGAGATATTGTTGTAACGATTGACATACTGGTAATTAGGAACATAGCAGCGCGTATTGGCCACACGTCCTCGGTAATCGTAACAAGGACGCCCAAAGAGGAGCAGATATTTGGGATACTGACCGTTGGTACGATCATAGATCATCCGCATGTAATCGCGGATGGCTATGGGGTCCTGAGATCCGCTGGAGAACTCGTTATAGACCTGCTGGACAGTTACCACCTTGACCATCAGGCCATCGTTGACTCTACGGAATTCGGCAAGACGCTCCGCCTGGCTCTGGAAGTTGGGATGCGTCACGATGATCATGTCCACCTGGGAAGTAGCATGGAGGTTTTGGTTCGCAACCCGACCTACCGGGGTGACGCTGTAGTACTCGGTGCCGTCAAAGACAAAGAAACGGCGCAATGTGTCCGTCAGCACCTTGAAAGAACCACCCGCAGAGGTCGTCTGCAACACATACTGCACACTTTGAGACGGGTCGGTCACGTCCCAGACGCGGGTGCCTGCGTTGGCCCCGCTGATGGTGAACTCCGTCACCTGATTGACTCCTACCGTGGCAGGGTTGCAGAACGGGAACTGCGCAGCATACATTGTCAGACGGCAGGGCACCTCTATCTCTATCCAGTTCAGATATGCAGATGAAGTTGTGGTGGGCTTGTCGTAATCCAACGTGATATTCAGCGTGGACCCCGAAGGGGTAAACGTGAAATCACCTTTGCTCAGCGTGGCATAGATACTTGATGAGACAGATCCTATGAGCAGATTGCCAATCTGTTGGTTGTTGGCCGAGACCTTCATGTGAGAGTTTCCCTTGGAGACGCCCGCCACCGCCACGGAGACATAGGCAGTCGCAGAGCGGGGCGCGGGGATGTTAAAGGGATATTGCCGCGAAGTCGTGATGTCAAAAAGATCCCCAAACCAATCGCGGCCGGTCTCACCCATATTGTATAAGTCGTCCTCCCAAAAGTCATAATAGACATAATCTTGTGTCGAGGTGGTGGCCTGCAAGGCCGCATTGTTCACCTGGGAAATGCGTTTCTTCTGTCCGACACCTGCCGTGTTCGTAATAAAATAATAGGATGAGTCGGAATAGAAATTCGTGGCATGGCGGAATCTCTGTTCATAGTCATTGTAGGTCCAGGAGTGGGGTGACTGACCATAAAAGATGAAATAGTCGCCATTGTCGAAAGAGCCGTCCCCATTGTCAAAAATCTGGATAGGAAGCTCCAGTAGGTCGTCAGGACGGGGTGCGGCATTCGACTCGGGGAGCATCATGCCTCCATTGCCGAAGATAGCCAGCTGTGCAGAAGCGATTGGGGGCTGCATCCCCATCGCCACCAAATCGTTATAGGTTACCTTGTGCATGCCCGTCTGCGTAACGGCACAACGATACCATTGACCCGTGGCGAGCACCGACTGGCTCACATGATCTTTTGCCGATTTTTGGCGAAGCGGCTCTCTCCCTTCCACGGTGATGGTCACCGACTTCAAACGGTTGTACTGGCCGGGACTAGTCTCCACGACCGGCACGAAGGAAAGCATCAGATAAGGCTTTTTGCGTTCGTATGCCGACACCGCGCTGACCTCCAGCTTCTTCTGGTGAAAATCATCAGGAATCAGCATCGCCTCGGCGGCACTGACAGCCTCATATTCGGCTTGGGTGACAGACACCTCATAACGCTCGTAGAAATCAGGCATGGGAACCATCTCGTACATGGCTGGCATCGTGGGATAATCCAGCAGATTGACGGCACCCTCGAAGGTCATAAACGAGACGGTACGAGCATCAGAAAAAGAATGTGTCAGCGGTGCTTTCCAAGAAAAAGTATAATTTTTTTCATATTTTTGTGCCTGAATATCAGCAATTTGAAAAAATATAAAGATAAAAAACAACAGGGATACCCAATATTTTTTTCTCATTCTTCGTTAATTTTAAGTACAACACGTTTGCAGGAAAGATAACGAAGCTAGGTTGTTATTATTGTAGTGTTTGTAACAAAATTATATTTAATAAAGTATAATATAAACTTTTTTGTATTTTTGCACGCTATAAAAGTTTTCAGATATGCGTAACCGAATCATCATCCTACTCGCAGCCATATTGTCGATTGGCTTCTTCAAGGCCAGCGCGCAAGATGCCTTGTTTTCACAGTATTATGCTAACCCATTGTACTTGAATCCTGCCATGGCAGGCACCAACGTGTGTCCGCGTCTTGCCTTCCATTTTCGTGACCAATGGCCCGCTGCTTCCGGCACGTTTATGACCTACACGGCTTCGTATGACGAGCATTTCGACAAGCTGTCCGGTGGTATCGGTGTGCTTTTGTTCGGCGACCGTGCTGGTGAAGGCGGCTGTATCAACACCTACAACGCAAGTTTCATGTACTCCTTCAAGGTGAAAGTCGCCAAGAAGTTCAACATGCGCTTAGCCTTGCAAGCCACCTACCAGAACAAATCCCTGGATTGGAACAAGCTGACCTTTGGCGACATGATCGACCCCAAATATGGTTTCGTATATCAGACTAACGAGCAGCAACCCGGCAAGTTGAGCCGCAGCATCTTCGACATGTCCGCCGGTATTTTGGGCTACACGCCGCACGTCTATTTCGGCGCCGCCGCCCACCACATCACCAGACCTTACCAAGGATTCCTCGTGCAGAGCGGCTCCGACGCCCCCGAGGCCCGTCTTCCCGTAAAATGGACTGCCCATGTCGGTGCCTATTTCGATCTGAAACGCAAGAGCAAAAAAGAGACCTCTTTCGGCGATATCTCCATCAGCCCGAACTTCATCTACGAACACCAGATGTGCTTCAACTATTTCAACGAGGGCTTCTACCTGAACTTCTACCCCTTCACCGTGGGCGCCTGGCTGCGTCACGGCCTGACCTACCACTATGTGGATGAAATCGACGACAACAATAATAAGGACATCTATAACCTGGACGCTTTCATCGTGATGTTCGGCATCGAATACAACTGGTTCAAAATCGGATATTCTTACGATGTCACCATCAGCAAGCTGGCCAACGTGACCGGCGGCAGCCACGAGGTGTCCTTGCAAATCCTGCTACCGTGTCCTGAGAAGAAACAAGCCCTGAAGGATCTCAAGTGTCCGTCATTCTAACATTCTTTTGAAACCGAATCATTAACAACAACGACAGATAATAATAACATCAAAACAATGAATACATTCAAAAAAGTATCAACCGTATTTTTTATCATGGCCCTCGTGCTCGGCATGACCTCTTGTAAGAAAGAGTCCTCCCCCACTACTGGCTGGAACTACAATGACGCGAAGAACGGCGGTTTTGAAGTGGCTCCTTTCGAAGAACAAGCCACAGGCCCGGGTCTCGTCTTCATTGAGGGCGGTACCTTCGTGATGGGTCAGATGGAAGAAGATGTGATGAAAGACTGGAACAACACGCCTCGCCGTGTGTCTGTCGCCTCTTTCTACATGGATGAATGTGAGATCTCCAACGTGGACTACCTCGAGTACCTCTATTGGCTGGAGAGAGTCTTCATCCCGCAAGACTTGAAGGTGGTGTACGACAACGCCGTTCCGGATGAGAACGTATGGCGCGACCGCTTGGGCTACAACGAGCCGGATGTGGAATACTACTTCCGCCATCCTGCCTACAGACACTATCCCGTGGTGGGTGTCAGCTGGCTTCAGGCTACCAACTACGCCGCATGGCGTACCGACCGTGTCAATGAGAAGATCTTGGCTGACCGCGGTTATGTGGAATATGCCGAGACCCCGACTGCTGAAGGCTACTTCAACACCGATGCTTACCTGACCTACGAGACCTACGAGGCAGAAGGCCAGAAACGTCTCCGCTACATCTCCTCAGGCGAATACCGCAACGTGAAGATGGAAGACGGCATCCTGCTGCCCAAGTATCGCCTCCCGACCGAGGCTGAGTGGGAATACGCCGCCTACGGCCTTATCGGCAACACCCTCAACGAGCGCGTGCTCGAACGCAAGGTCTATCCGTGGAACGGCCAACAGCTGCGTACTGAAGACAAGAAATACTATGGTAACTACATGACCAACATCCGTAGAGGCCGCGGCGACTACATGGGTATCGCCAGCTCCCTGAACGATGCCGGCTTCAAAACCAAAGAGGTCTATTCCGACTGGCCAAACGACTACGGCTTGTATCAAATGGCCGGCAACGTGGCTGAATGGGTGATGGACGTTTACAGACAAAGCTCCCACGATGATGTGACGGAATACAACCCGTTCCGTGGTAACTACTTCGAGACCAAACAACTCTTGGAAGACGGTACCGTGGCCGAGCGCGACAGCGTGGGTCGGATCCCGATGGTTCCCGTGTCTGACTTCAAGAACGACAGAAGACGCAACTACCGTGCCGCCGACAACAAGAACTACCTCGATGGCGACTGGCAGTCTCTGCAAGACATGGACAGCTGGACCAACGCCACCACCAATACTGAAGCTACCGAGCAGATGTACCGCAAGAGTTCCAACAACTATGAGTACTCTCTGGTCAGCGACCAAGCCCGTGTCTATAAGGGCGGCTCCTGGCGTGATATCCCTTACTGGTCTGCTCCCGGCTCCCGTCGCTATATGGATGAGGATGAGTCCACCGACTATATCGGCTTCCGCTGCGCCATGGCTCGTGTAGGTGCTCAGACACAAGGCAAAAAAGCCAAAAAGATCAAGTAGTAAACACTGCTTGCCACACACAACAAAAAGAGGATGACCCACAAGTCATCCTCTTTTTGTATATCCTCACACCCCGCTGTCTCTATCGACTTTTAGCGCTGGAGCCAACGGTCGATGTCAGCCATCTTGCGACTGTACTTCTCGATCTGGGCATCCAGAAAACTCTCGCTGAACTTGGAGTCACAGAATCCGTTGCCACGCGCGACATACGCATCGTCTTCCATGGAACAATACAACTCCTGATAATTTTGAAGATATGCTTCATACTGGGCGCGCAGTTCCCGCAACTCGTCCACTGTCGCCTCCAGCACATCGCCGTTGGAAAAAGTATAGCGTTTTTTCATATTCTCTTACATGCCGGCCGTATCTGTCAGCCTCTTTGATTACATATTCAAAAAAAGAGGGTGACATCACCCTCTTATATATACCTTAATAATATATGGTCTTTTACTCTGCAAGGATGAGGACTTTGTCGTGAAGGACCTCCACCACCCCTCCGTTGATATCGAAGGTGCAGGTCTGTTTGTCCTCCTTGGTCTCGATTTTCACGACACCCTTCTGCAGGGCGGCGACCAGTGGGGCGTGGTGCTCGAGAATCTCGAAAAGACCATCGATGCCCGGGAGCTGGACCAAGGAAACCTCGCCAGCATAGACTTCATTTGCCGGTGTTCTAATCTCTAACTTCATAACTCTTTATTTAGAGGCAGCCAACTCTTTCTCGCCCTTCTCGATGGCCTCCTCAATGGTGCCCACGAGGTTAAAGGCGGTCTCTGGCAGGTGATCAAGTTCACCGTCCAAAATCATATTGAAGCCCTTGATAGTATCTTCTATGCGGACGAACTTGCCGGGGATGCCGGTGAACTGCTCGGCCACGAAGAAGGGTTGTGACATGAAACGCTGCACGCGGCGTGCGCGGTGCACCGTCTTGCGGTCCTCTTCGGAGAGCTCTTCCATACCGAGGATGGCTATGATGTCCTGCAACTCCTTGTAGCGTTGCAAGGTCTCTTTCACGCGCTGGGCGGTGTTATAGTGCTCTTCGCCCACGATATCCGGGGAAAGGATACGGGAGGTGGAGTCCAGGGGATCCACGGCGGGGTAGATACCGAGCTCGGAGATCTTACGGCTCAACACAGTGGTGGCATCCAAGTGGGAGAATGTCGTGGCGGGGGCGGGGTCCGTCAAGTCATCGGCGGGCACATAGATAGCCTGCACCGAGGTGATGGAGCCGCGCTTGGTGGAGGTGATACGCTCCTGCATGGTACCCATCTCGGTGGCCAGTGTCGGCTGATAACCCACGGCGGAAGGCATACGGCCCAAGAGGGCGGACACCTCGGAACCGGCCTGAGTGAAACGGAAGATGTTGTCCACGAAGAAGAGGATGTCGCGGCCGCCGGTAGTCTCGTCGCCATCACGGTAGCCCTCTGCCACCGTCAGGCCGGACAGGGCCACACGGGCACGTGCTCCGGGGGGCTCGTTCATCTGTCCGAACACCAAGGTAGCCTGCGACTTGGCCAGCTCTTCCATATTGACCTTGGAGAGATCCCAGCCGCCAGCCTTCATGCTCTCCAAGAATTCGTCGCCATAGCGGATGACATTGGACTCCAGCATCTCACGCAAGAGGTCATTGCCCTCACGGGTACGCTCGCCCACGCCGGTGAACACGGTCATACCACCGTAGTTCTTGGCGATATTGTGGATCATCTCCATAATCAAGACCGTCTTGCCCACGCCAGCACCGCCGAACAGACCGATCTTACCGCCCTTGGCGTAAGGCTCGATCAGGTCGATGACCTTGATACCGGTATAGAAGACCTCTTGGGAGGTGGACAGATTGTCAAATGTAGGCGGGTCGCGGTGGATATCGCTACGCTTGGTCGTCTCCACGGCGCCAATACCGTCGATAGAGTCGCCGATCACATTCAGGAGTCGGCCGTTGATATTCTCGGTAGGCACGGTGATCATACGACCGGTAGCGATAACTTCCATGCCGCGGTGCAAGCCGTCAGTGGAATCCATGGAGATGCAACGCATGGTATTTTCGCCAATATCCTGCTCGCATTCCAAAATCAGCTTCTCGCCGTTCTCCTTGATAACTTCCAAAGCATCGTAGATGTTGGGCAGTTTGCACTCTTCATCGAAGTGCACATCTACCACAGCACCAATGATTTGAGAAATTTTTCCTTTTACTTGTTCAGACATATTTTGGGTTTTAAATATTTATATCAATTGAGCCGCCAAAGATATAAAAAATTTGGAGACTTTTCAATCAAACTTTTTTTGTTTTTAATCTTTCACGCAACGCACGGAAAGACCTGATGAAATGTGTTTCGTTATATTGTTCACACCTTCATAGTCACTTTGGATCATTCGGACATAAGCCCCAGCATTGCTGCTATAAGATGATGTCCAAAAATAAGCCCAATCAAACATATTAACGAATTGGTTAGTGAATTCAGCATTTCCTGCAGGCAATGCTGAAAAACCAGTGGCGTTGTTCCGCGACAAGTCATTCCCCACATCGCACTTGTCAAATGCAGGATTCCAGTCTGTCTGGGCGGAAAGGGATTTGGCTATGGAAAAATCGGCGGAAGGCCAACAACGCATCTTCTGGTCACTGCTCACATAGTCGGTAAGCTGGGTCCATTCGGCATCGCCCGGCACGTGCCACCCGTCGGGGCAGATGCCCTGTATCCCACTGGGATTGAGGTCACTGCCAATACTGTCGCGTATCACTGCCCTCCAGTTGTAGAGCCAGCCGAATTTCTGCACGTTTATATCCATATTGTTTGGAGCCCAACGGTAAGGTTTTATCTCCGCTAAGGGTGTATTGCTTGAAGAGAATGTGGACTGCGGGATTTCCGTCCCGTCGGCATAGCGGGTTGTTCTCAAATTCTGCTTCATCCACACCTGATCCCCGATTCTGACCGCGTCATAGTGGTTGCCATCCACATCGGTCACCGCATCGGGTATGGTTTCATAGATGTGCCTTTTATGGGAGGGTTTCTCGCACGAGGATACGCACAACAACAATAACGTATTAATAATCAAGTAGAAACATCTTTTCATATCTATTATATTTAAAATGCAAAAATACAAAAATCAAAAAAAAAATCCCAAAAGTATTGCCATATTCAAAAAAAGTGTATTTTTGCCGCCGATTTCGCAAGCGGAAGTAGCTCAGTTGGTAGAGCACGACCTTGCCAAGGTCGGGGTCGCGAGTT
>JAFZZT010000016.1 GCA_017615595.1 Bacteroidales bacterium | reverse complement strand
CAGCCCACCGAGCGGATGGTCAAGGAGTGGGTGTACCCCACCACACGCGACAACCTCAGGCGCACGCTCGTCACCACGGCTGGCGACACTGTCTTCGCGCCCTGCGACTCCCTCTATGTGGACGTGCAGATCTATACCCATGAGGATGGCATCGGCAGCACCTACTTCAACGGGCAGCTCATCCCGCCCACCGCCTTTGATACCTTCCCCATGACGAATGGAGAGTACTGGGTCACTCAGCTCTATTTCTACAACGACGACATCCCCGAGATTATACGCATCGAGAACGAGCGCGGCTTCTCGGCCTACGTCGATGAGTTCGGCTACAACGTGGGTCCCGCGCCCGCCGGACACCATGAGATTGACGACATTACCTACCTTTACTACTACCACAGCGGCGCCGCCGGCTGTTACAGCGCCGAGGCCTACCAGGACAACCACACCGGCCTCACCCTCCACAACGGCGACACCGTCTATCGCTGCGTCAACGACACCCTCCAACTGCGTGTGGAGCACAACCCCGACTCCGTGCCCGTGGAGTGGATCTACAACGGCGATTCCTACCCGTTTCCCGAGCTCTTCTTCCCGCTGACGCAGGCGGACACCCTTGCCGTGCAGCTGGTCTTCCACTATGACGGCTGCCCCGACACCAGCACCACCTTCGTGGTCGTGGTGCCCCCGCCGGTGTTCACCTACTGCCATGACGACACGCTCTGCCACGGGGCGCAGCTCTCCGTGGAGCAGCCCAACGTGCTGAGCTACCAGTGGAGCACCGGGGCGCACACGCCTGCCATCACCCTCGATAGCGCCGGTACTTACTCCGTCACCGTCACCAACCTGGGCTGCAGGGCCGAGAGCGACCTCTTCACCATAGACCTCTACCCGCAGTCGTCCGTGGAGTTCGGCAACGACAGCACCCTCTGCGAGCTGGCCACCCTCCTGCTGGACGCCACTCAGCCGCATCCGGCCCAATATGTGTGGCAGGACCAAAGCACCAACACGACCTACACCGTCTTTGAGGACGGCCAGTACTGGGTGGTCGTCACCGACCACTGTCTCGGCGCCAGCGACACCATCGCCGTGGGCTACCTCACCGACTTCATGGTGGATCTGGGTCCCGACACGACCCTCTGCGAGGGCAGAACGCTGACGCTCTCCGCCGGCGTGCCCTTCTGCGACTACGAGTGGCAGGACGGGTCAACGCAGTCCACCTATCTGGTAAGATACCCGGGCACCTACAGCGTCACAGCCAGCAACCAGTGCTTCGAGCACGGGGACGACATCGCCGTGGAGTACGAGCCGTGCGACCAGGAGCTGTGGATGCCCAACAGCTTCACGCCAGACGGGGACGGTCTCAACGACCTCTTCCTGCCGGTCTTCAGCTACCCTGACGAAGTGGAGAGCTACGAGATGACGATCTACGACCGGTGGGGCATGGTGATGTTCGACACGAAATCCAAGGAGCAGGGGTGGGACGCCGCGGGTGTGCCAGACGGGGTCTATGTGGTCTTCGTCCGCTACAAGAGCCGCGGCCACGAGACGAGGGACGTGACGGGAAGCGTGACGGTGATCAGATAAAATTTGTCAGTTGTCAGTTGTCAGTTGTCAGTTAGAAGTTAGAAGTTTGGAGTTAGAAGTTAGAAGTTAGAAGTTGATCGCCTAATCTCCTCCTTTCTCCTCTTTCTCCTCTAATCGTCTCATCGCATAATCGTCTCATCGGTAAACTATTATCTATTAACTATTATCTATTAACTTTTAACTCCTCCTCTCCTTTTCCCAAAAAAATGTATCTTCGCCGCCTATTCTTTGAAATGGTTATCCTATGATTCATAACCCGTTATCTTTTAAATCACATCTGAAAGTCGTTTGGCTCTTGGCTTTTTTGCTGCTCTGCGGTGTGCTCCGCGGACAGAACATCACCGTGAGCGGCCACATATACGAAAAAGGAAGCCGCGAGTCGCTGCCCGGCGGTCTCGTCTATGACCCCGTGTCCCAGAAGTTCAACAACGCCAACAGCTATGGCTTCTATTCGCTCACTCTGCCTTATCATGATGGCCTGTTCTTGGTGTTCAACAACTTCGGATATGTGAACGACACGCTATGGGTCACCGCTCCCGAAGACCGCGAGTATGACGCCTATCTGGCCAAGTACCAGTTCCTGGAAACGGTGGAGATCACGGCGGAGAAGTCCAATACCGAGCAGGTGCAGATGAGCTCCATTAAGTTGTCCACCAAGGAGATACAGCAGGTGCCGATGCTCTTCGGCGAGAAGGATGTCTTCAAGACCCTGTTGCTGATGCCCGGTGTGCAGTCGGCCTCCGAGGGTACCTCCGGCATCTATGTGCGCGGCGGCGGCCCCGACCAGAACCTGATCATCCTAGACGAGGCCACCATCTACAACGCCAGCCATCTGCTGGGATTTTTCTCCATCTTCAACGGCGATGCCATCAAGTCGGTGGAGCTTATAAAAGGCGGGTTTCCGGCTCGTTATGGCGGTCGC
This sequence comes from Bacteroidales bacterium, assembly GCA_017615595.1. GTDB lineage: Bacteria > Bacteroidota > Bacteroidia > Bacteroidales > WCHB1-69 > F23-D06. The sequence continues at coordinate 42,954 of JAFZZT010000016.1, read as the reverse complement.
CTCTCCTCTGTCATCGACATCAACATGAAAGACGGTAACAAAGAGAGTTACCATTGCGAGGGTGGTGTCGGAATCATCTCCTCCAATGTGATGGTGGAAGGGCCGGTCATCAAAGACAAGGCCTCCTTTATGATCTCCGGGCGCACCACCTATATGGACCTGTTCATCGTTCCGATCATGAAAATCGTGAGCAAAGGCTCGTCTGCCGGCTACTATTTCTTCGACTTGAACGGCAAATTCAACTTCAATCTCGGCAAGAAAGACAAGCTTTACCTCAGCGCCTACTTCGGGCGTGACAAATTTCACTTGGCCCAAAGCGACAACTACCTCGGGAACACCGACAAATACCGGATGGGCCTTTTCTGGCAGAACGCCACCGCCACTGCCCGATGGAACCACTTGTTTACCAATAAGATATTCTCCAATCTGTCGTTCGTCTTCAGCGATTACAAGATGAACACCTACATGAGGTACAAATATTATTATGCCCCGAACGACCCTGACAATGAGTCGCTCAGTTCCGACTTCAACTCCGGCATCCGCGACTACACGTTGAAATACGATATCGCCTACCATCCCAACGCCACGCACCATCTCCTGGCCGGCGCGGCAGTGACCTACCATGAGGCGCGCCCCAACGCCATGACCGTGAAGGCCGATACTCTCACCTTACATCAGGTGGAGAAGGAGCGCGGACTGGAATATGCTGTCTATGTGGAAGATGAGATCAATATTCGCAATCGTTTCCGCATCAACCCGGGTGTCCGGTTGGTGGCATTCTCGGTGCCGCACAAGACCTGGTTCTCCCCCGAGCCACGACTCTCCATGAGCTACAACTTCCTGCCGAATCTGGCCCTGAAAGCCTCCTACGCCATGATGAGTCAGAATATGATCCTATTGAGCACCAGTACGATAGGATTGCCGACAGACTTGTGGGTGCCTGTTACCGACAGAGTCCGTCCGCAACGCTCGCAACAGGTGGCCCTCGGCCTTCATTACGACTTGAAGAAGCCTCGACTCTCTTTCTCCTTGGAGGGATACTACAAGCGGATGAACAACATCCTGGCCTACAAGGAAGGCACTTCCTATTTTGTCAATCTGATTGACCAGATCTTGGAAGAGAGCTTTGAGGAGCAGTCCCAGGGGCATTGGGAGGACAACGTGACCGCTGGCAAGGGTTGGTCGTATGGTGTGGAATTTCTGGTGCGCAAGGAGGTCGGCAAGTTCACCGGCTGGATCGGCTACACGCTGTCGTGGACCAAACAGCAGTTTGACGAGCTCAACTTCGGCGAGCCCTTCTTCGCCCGCTATGACCGCCACCATGATGTCTCCATCGTGCTGATGTACAGTCCAACCAAGAAGATCAACCTCTCGCTGTCGTGGGTCTTCGCGACCGGCAATGCCGTTACGTTGCCTACCTCGGCTTACGAGTCTGAAACCCTGGAAGGCAGCCTCAATCAAGCTTCGTCGTCACAAGATGATTACATTTTCTATAACACCGGCTTTGTCGAGAACTACGGCAAGAAGAATGATTTCCGCATGAAGCCGTTCCATCATCTGGACATCGGGGTGCAGTTCATCAAGCCGCACAAGAAAAACAACGGACAGAGCATTTTCGAAATCAGCGTGTACAACGTGTATAACCACCATAATCCGTTCTTCTACTACACCGAGCAGGTGTTTGTCAATGGGAAGGCCGAATATAGGCTCAAGCAAATCAGCATTTTCCCGATCATACCCACGTTCACGTATCATTTCAAATTCTAAAACCTCGTTGCCATGAATGCCAAGACACTATTCCGAATGTTTGTGATGATGGTTGCCATCACACTCTCCTTGCTCTTCACCGCTTGTGTTGACGAGGTGCAGATTGATCGTGATTTTGACGAGACGCAGAAGCTGGTGCTCTACAGCCGCCTTTGTCCGCATCTGGACACCACCTACATCTTGCTGACCAACACCACGTTGCTATATACCAGTGCCGCACAGGAGACCTTGCATCCCGAGAACGGGGTGGTGGAGCTCTCTGCCGATGGAAATCACTGGGTGCGGGCAAGTTATTTGCCAGACAAGCAACGTTTTTTCCTTACGAAGCAGGAGTTTCCTATTGAAGAGGGCGGCACCTACTACATCCGTGCTTCCTATCCCGGCTACGAGGATGTGTCTGCTTTCTGCACGGTGCCGCGCTCGCATGATGTCGGTTTCCGTTTCGACACGGTGTCGGCCAACGGAGACGTGCACCTGGGCGAGATCTACAACTGGCCGCACCGGGACGTCTATGCCGAGTGGCGAGACGTGCCCGGCGAGGCGAACTATTATGCGCTGATGCAAAAAACGCTGTTCACCCATCATGATTTCGGTGATGGGGACGATCCTGTGATCATCTCCTATTTTTGGTATTACTACCAAGTCTGGATGTACCTGAACAATAAGGACTATCGTTGTATCTCGGACGAAGGCCATGACGGTGAACTCATGCGGTTCATGGTGGAGGAAGACCTGGCCGAAGAGGGTGATGACTACTGGGATGAGGACGAGGAAGAAGATGAGGACGAGGAGAATGCTTATTATTTCATTTTCCTCGACCGCAACTGCTATTTGTATGAGAAGACCTTGAACGATAATGATTTGGGTGTGGAGATGAGCTTCCTGCTGTTGGAGCCTGTGCACACCTACACCAATATCGAGAATGGCTTTGGGCTGTTCGGGGCGTTCAGCATGGTGCCTGTGCCGGCGCGCTAAACAGGGCGCGGGCGCCGGGGCCTCTACCTCTTTTCAAAGGCAGAGACCACGTTGCCGTGCTCGTCGATGATGACCGTGGAGTACCAGTCTTGCAGCGTCGCTACGAAAAGTGTGGGGGAGAGGCCGGTGATGTCCTTGTAGATGGGCCGCGTGATGAATTTCCCGCTGCTGCTGATCAGACCGGAATTGCCCCCGACCCTGTATTCGTAGAAATTATTGTTCTTCATACTTCCCACTTCCGGCTCGCCGGTGGTCAGGTCGGTATAGGTGACATCATAGTACAAGTTGTTGATGTTGTCAATGATCCCCTCTTGCAGAATGTTTCCTTGGTAGTCGATCTGCTTCTTGAAATCCCCGTCCTTGTAGGCGATGGCGTACTCTTTGGCCAGTTCGATCTCGTCGTAGAGCGGCTGGATGACCCAACGGCCTTTCGTGTCGATGACGCCAATCTTGTTGGTGGAATCAGCCACCACGCAGTGACCGTCATGGAAGACGAACTCATAGAGCGAGTTGCCCCGGTAAGGGAATCTGAAGTTGATGGCCACCTTGCCATCTGCATTGACGAAACCAATGTATCCGTCCTTCTCCACAGCGGCCAGACCTTCGGAGAATATCCAGGCCTTGGTGTAGGTGGTGGGCTCCACGATGACTTTGTTGGTTACCACATTGCAGTATCCGCGTTTCCCATTCTTGGCGAACAGGACGATGGTGTCTTTGCGGCTTTCATACCCGCGGTACCAGTCAATGTCTTTGACGATGACCTCTTGGGTGAGCGGGTTGACGATATTCATGATGTTGTTCTTGTAAGCGATGATGTCGTCATCCGGTTCGTCCTCGTCATATTCGTCATAGCACTCGTAAGCGCGTTTTTCTTGGCAATGCTTCACGATTTTCGTGACGCCAAACGCGATGCCTGCAAGGATGAGCAGCCAGATCAGACATTTTATCAGGCTTCTTTTCTTTTTCTCAGGTGCCTTAGGAACGGTCTGGGTCTCTTGGGGTTGCACTTCGTTTCCGGCAGTTTCCGGATTTTCCACTTGATTTTTTTCGTTGTCTTTCATAGTAGGTTGAAATTTTGAATGAATAATAGGGTGAAATGGTATTGTCGATTTTGAAAATGGCTTTTTTTTCTTCATGGTTTTCAAAGGCTGCAAAAGTATATTAAAATTTCATGTTGGTCTGAGGTAGGAATAAACCGCTGTATGAAACACCCCGAAAATTGTATGAAACGAGAAAGAAAGCGGGTGTGGGGTTTTGATGCCGAGGGGAGGTCGGGTCAAAAGTTGCAGCGCCGGGTTGCAGATAGGCGACATTTTGTTATTTTTGCCGTTTTTTAAGGAATATTTTTTAACCTGGATGATCATGAAGAAAACCGTATTTCTGACTGGCGCCACCGGCGTGATGGGGTGGGCTGGTCTGCAGGAGTTGCTCAAGAAACAGGATCAGTATAATATTGTGGTGCTGGCGCGCAAGAGCGAGAAGAATGTCAAGATGCTGGCGCCGCTGCAGGACCGGATTAAGGTGGTGTGGGGCGACCTGACCCGCTATGAGGATGTCCTCGCGGGCGTCACGGGTGCCGACTATGTGCTCCATGTGGGCGGCATGGTCTCCCCGTCAGCCGACTACTACCCCAAGAAGACCATGCATGTCAACGTGACCTCCGCCGAGAACGTGGTGAAGGCCATCCTGGCGCAGCCCAATGCCGATGAGATCAAGGCGGTCTATGTCGGCTCGGTAGCGCAGACCTCCGACCGCAGTGTGCCCCTCCACTGGGGACGCACGGGCGATCCGATATGTGCCAGTGTCTATGACCATTACGGTATCAGCAAGATTGTCGCGGAGCGTATCTTCGCCGACTCCGGCCTCAAGCACTGGGTCTCCCTGCGGCAGTCGGGCATCCTCTATCCCGGCATCCTCAAGAACTTCGACCCCATCATGTTCCATGTGCCCATCCGCGGCGTCTTGGAATGGGCCACCGTGGAGGACTCCGGCCGATTGCTCGCCAACGTCTGCGGTGATGATGTGCCGGACGAGTTCTGGAACCGCTTCTACAATATCAGCAGCGGCCCCGACTATCGCATGACCAACTACGAGTTTGAGAGCCGCATCTTGAAGACCTGTTATTGTCCCAAACCCGAGAAGATCTTCAACTCCCGATGGTTCGTGCTCCGCAACTTCCACGGGCAGTACTATCTCGATGCCGATGTGCTGGAGAACTATCTCCATTTCCGCGAGTATATGCCGGTGGATGATTATTTTACCAAGATGCAGCAGTCGTTGCCCGGCTACTTCAAGATGGCCAAGATCGTCCCGCCCTTTGTCATCAAATGTGCCATGCGGCCAGTCGCCTACAAGAAGCAGTGGGGTACCCAGTGGTGGATCAAGCATCACGATATGAACCGCATCCACGCCTACTACGGCACCGAGGAGGCCTGGCGCACTATCCCCGACTGGAAGGATATGGACCTGACGGTCTCGGCCAATCCTGCCGATGCGATATACATTGACCACGGCTATGATGAGCGAAAGCCGTTGGCGGCCCTGACGGTCGAGGAGTTGCAGAAGGCTGCAGCGTTCCGTGGGGGCGAACTGCTCTCCACGACTTATTCCGGCGACCCTGCCGAGAAGCTGCAATGGCGTTGCCACAAGGGGCATACCTTCGAGGCCTCGCCGAAGCTGGTGCTGGAAGGCGGACACTGGTGCCCCGAGTGCGTGCCGCCCGCATGGGACTATGACGACTTGAGCGCCCACAGCCCCTTCTTCGCTCAAGTGTGGGCCATGCACCACCAAGGGGAACACCATGTCTATGGACCTGAAATATTTGATGGTTGGGAGGAATAAAATAAAAACCGCCCGTTTGACGTTATCTCACCATCTGTTTTTATAAGAATACCAACTATCGTTATGAAGCATCACATTGTCAAGACAATACTGCTGGCCGGACTGTTGCTCTTCGCGGTGACGGACAGAGCCAGCGCGCAGTTCTCGGTCGGCATCAAGGTGGCGGGGAATGCCGTGTCGCTGGACGACTTCTATGACTTCTCCGGGGGCTTCGACTTGGGCGTTTTCTTCCGTGTCGGGAAAAAGGTCTATTTCCAGCCGGAGGCAAACTACTCGTTCCGGAGCACCGATTTCCGCCATATCGTGGGCGAATTCCAGGAAAACTACCGCATGCGGCAACACTTCCTGGATCTCCCTATGCTGCTGGGCTGTCATTTTGTCAACATGAAGAACTTTAAGATGAATTTTTTGATAGGTCCCCGCGTGGCGATCCTCATCAACAATGATCTTCGAGAAGTAGCCTCTGTTTCGGATATGGCCTCCCAGATGCAATGGGGTGGACAGGTGGGCCTCGGTTTCGATATCTGGCGTTTCACCCTCGATGGTCGCTATGATATTGCCGCCGACAAGACGAGCACCAACAGTGGCAAAGCCCGAATTCAGAACATGTTCGTCGTCTCGCTAGGCTTCAAGTTTATCAAATAACCGCACTTTTTTTGTTGTAGAACCCAAGATTCCTGTTTCCAGTTTCGTTATTGATTATGAGTGAACGTGAAAATGCCAAGATAGCCCGTTGGATAGAGGAGAGCCGCCAAGGCCGTCCGCGCGCCCAGCATAAGCTGTTCCGGCATTTCTACAGTCCGATGTTCGTGGTGTGCATGCGCTACGCCGGCAGCACCGAAGAGGCGGAGGATATGCTCAACGAAGGTTTCTTGAAAGTGTTTTCCAACCTTGACAAATATGAAGACACGGGTTCTTTCTCAGCTTGGATGCGGAAGGTGATGACCAATGCGGCCTTGGACTATAGACGCAAGTATGCGATGAAGTTCGAGACTACCGAGTTGGAACAGCTGACCAACACCCCGGAGACGGGGGTGGACTATAACCAGGCCATCGCGCAGATGTCTGCCGATGAGCTGGTGGGGCTGATCCAGCAGCTGCCGCCCACTATGCGGACGGTCTTCAACATGTATGTGGTGGAAGGCTACTCGCATACGGAGATTGCCGAGCAGTTGGGCATCACGGAGAGCACCTCCGGCTGGCATCTCAACGCCGCCCGCAACCGGTTGAAAAAGGAGATTTTGGAATTGAATAGAGTGTAAATGAATGTGACTATGAGCGATTTTGACCAACTGATACGAGAGAAGACAGAGCAGGCGACTTACCATTACAAGGCATCTGCTTGGCGCAAGTACAGCCGCTTTGCCGGTCTCAAGAACCTGACTCCGTGGCTATGCACAATAGGTGTTGTGGCCGTGGTGGGAGTGAGTGCCCTGCTGTGGAACCTGCTGCGCACCCCGAAGACGGTGGAGCCTGAAACCACGCCTGAGGTCATGGTCGTGGCCGATGACAGCTTGATGTCGGTGGCCGATGCCACGACTACGGTGGCGGAGGTGACGCCCTTGGAATCTGATCAACCCGCCGAAGTCGCCGCGTCACGCCATCAGGCTACTGCACAGGTGGAAGCACCTGCGCTAGAGCCCGCCGCTGCGCCGGAGCCCGCGCCAAAGCCCAAGAAGCCGTCCGCGCCTGTGTATGGCATCCCCGTGGTCATCGATGTGGACACCATCACCCAGATGTGGCCCACGGACCAAGAGATGAAAGAAGGAAACAGCAGACTATACTAACAGTTTGACGAACAATTAAAAAAATAGAAACGGAAGCTTTTTCGTTTCTATTTTTTTTATTTTTGCCCTCGTGGATGGCGAAAGACGGGGAGTGATCAGTGAACGGAGATCAGGGGGCGGTTGCAAAGAAAGAATCTGAGAAATCTGCGTGAGTGATTATACCGCAAAGGCGCAAAGGACGCTAAGAGTGTTTGTTGAACTGTTGATTCGTTGATTTGTTGATTTGTTTAGGAGGGGCACAGGCAAGAGGTCTGCCATGGCCGAATACAACAAGAAAAAAGATCTGCGAGAATCTGCGAAATCTGCGTGAGTGATCATACCGCAAAGGCGCAAAGGACGCTAAGAGTGTTTGTTGAACTGTTGATTCGTTGATTTGTTTAGGAGGGGCACAGGCAAGAGGTCTGCCATGGCCGAATACAACAAGAAAAAAAATTTGCGTGAATCTGCGAAATCTGCGTGAGAAATAATATCGCTAAGAAGTCATAATTTAATAGTTTAATGATTTAATAACTTAATAGAAATGAAGAAATTACTTTTGGTTGTGGTGGCGCTCATGGCGCAGGCTCTGTGTTTCGGGCAGGGCGGGGCGGTGGTGACCTTCACGGGCCGCCGCGATGGGCGGAGCAGCTTCTTCTGACGCTGTTCCCTCCGGAGTGCAAGGCCCTTGTCCGAATGGCTGGCATCTGCCAAGCCAAGAAGAGTGGATTGTGTTTTGGTACTATATGGATGCCCAATCCCGCTATGCTTGCTACATCGATGAGCTTCACTATTTTGCAAAGTCCATGTCATCAACTGTTGGATGGGATGCCACATCCTATCCTTGTTCTCCAGGCAATGACCAAAGTTTGAATAATGCCAGCGGTTTCAACGCCTATCCGGCTGGTTATTGTTATAATGGCACTCCGATGGCCTTTGGATATAATACCTACTTCTGGACTGCTACAGAAAACAACTTCTTTGGGTTGGTGTGTGGCCGGCCTGATCCTGTTTGGGTTATACACGAGGATCCTACTTGTGGTTATTCTGTCCGCTGTGTGAAAGATTAATCCTGCTTCCTGCATTATTTTTCCCTCAGGTGCGCTTGTTTCAACTTTTTGATGTATTTTTGCGGCCTAATTGTCAACAGGCTTATGCAAACATGTAAAATCTATAACGCTTCGGGCAATGCGCTGCCGGCGTATGAGAGTGCGACAGCCGCGGGTATGGACCTGCGGGCCAACCTGGCGGAGCCGGTGACCTTGCAGCCCGGCGAGCGTCAGCTGATACCGACAGGCCTCTTCATGGAACTGCCCGAGGGCTATGAGGCCCAGGTGCGCCCGCGCAGCGGCCTCGCCATCAAACACGGCATCACCGTCCTCAACAGTCCCGGCACCATCGACCCCGACTACCGTGGTGAGGTGAAGGTCATCCTTGTCAATTTGTCCGATACCCCATTCCAGATCCAACACGGCGACCGCATCGCCCAGATGGTCATCGCCCAGTACCAGCATGTCCAGTGGCAACCGGTGGACAGCCTGGAGGAGCTGAGTGAGACCGAGCGCGGCGCCGGCGGTTTCGGCCACAGCGGAAAGAAATAAGCTATGAGGAAATCACTGCTCTATATAATCCTGATGGTCGCGCTGCTCGTCCCATCCCTGCAGGCACAGACCAAGAAACAACGGAATATCGCCGCCACGGACAAGACCTCGGTGAACGCCCGCAAGATCGCCGTCGCCTACACCGATGGCCTCAAGGCCTATTACACGGGCAACACCAACGAGGCCCTCAAGGTGTTCAACGGCATTCTGCTGGACAACCCCAAGCACGATGCTTCCCATTATATGCTGGCCAAGATCGATGCCGACAAGAAAGACTACCACTCCGCCATCGCGCATCTTCAGTCGGCATCCAAAATCGACAAGAAGAATATCTGGTATAAGGTGGATATGGCCCAGTACTACCAGGAAATGGAAGACTATGCCGCCGCCGCCAAGCTCTGGGAGCAGATTTGCAAGGAGAAGAAAAACGAATACTATCTCATGGCCTTGGCAGGATGCTATTACGAGATGCATAGGTACGATAAGATGATTCAAGTCTATGACCGTCTGGAAGAGCTGCTCGGTTACCAGAATGAAATCACGGAATACAAGGTGCAGATATATCTTGCCATGGATAAGGTGCATGAGGCGGTGGGAGAGTATGACAATCTGATCAAAATGTATCCCGACAATGCGGAATACTATATCAAAGCCGCCACGATCTATGCCACTAATGATATGTTGGACAAGGCGATGCCCTATTTCTCCAAAGCCGCCGAGTTGGACCCTTCCAACGCTGAGCTCCTGATGAACCTTTCCAGCTACTGGTTCTATCAGAAGGACCAACCGCAGACATCCCATTTTATGACGCTGGCATTCCAGTCGCCGAAAGTCAACTGGGCCGAAAAACGATCCATGGTGTCGCAGTTTCTGACTGTATTCAACAATGAGAAGGCCACCGAGACGGCTCGCCAACTGCTGGAAGAGGAGCTGAAGAACACTCCTGACAATGCGGAGGTGTATGCCTATCTGGCGGGTGTCTATCTGGCAGAAAAGAAGATGCGCATGTGTGCCGACGCCTTTGAGCGTTCCTTCCAGCTGGACCCTTCCCTGATGGCCGACTTCTTCAAACCCTATCTCGCCGCGGTGGAGTCGTTGAACGAGTGGACACGGCTGATTCCTTTTGAGGGAGAACTGCTGGAACTCTATCCGCAAAACGCCCATGTATATACGTTGCTGGGAAGCGCCTATTATGATGCGAAGAATTATGACAAGGCGATATCCCTGTTGACGAAGGCCGAGTCGTTTGCCTATGAAAAACAGGACTTATATAATATATGTATGTCTTTGATGCAGGCCTACGAAAAGAAGGGCGATGCGGAAAAAGCCTATGAGTACGACCAAAAAGCCCATAAATACAAATACTGATCAGCTATGCAAGAGGAAGTCACCATTCTCGACAAGACATTTGTCAAATATATCCGAGACGAAGAGATCAATGCGGCAGTCGCGCACGTGGCCGCCCAGATCAACCACGACTACCAGGAGGAGCCGCCCCTGATTCTGATCACCCTCAACGGCGCCATCGTCTTTGCAGTCGATCTGCTCAAGCAGTTGACCATCAACGCGCGCATCACCTGCGTGAAGATCTCCTCCTACCAAGGCACGCAATCCACCAACAAGATCAATCAGCTGATCGGGCTCTCCGATGATGTGCGTGGCAAGCGCGTGCTCATCGTGGAAGATATCGTGGACACGGGCCGCACCTATCAACATCTGTGGGATATGTTGCACGAGGCGGGAGTCAAGGAGGTGCGCATCGCCACCATGACGCTGAAGCCCGATGCTTACAAACTGGATCTGCCCGTCCATTATGTGGGCTTCTCCATCCCCAACAAGTTCGTCATCGGCCGCGGACTCGACTACGACGGCTACGGCCGCCAGCTGTCCGACATCTATCAGCTGAAAACGGAAAATGTGTAATACAATATAATATAGTATCATGAATATCATTCTTTTCGGTGCCCCCGGCAGCGGCAAAGGCACACAAGCAAAGCTTCTGACAGAAAAATATGGTTTTGACCACGTCTCCACCGGCGATCTGTTCCGCTATGAGATGTCGCACAATACGCCCCTGGGCATCAAGGCCAAGGAGATCATCAACCGCGGCGACCTCTGCCCGGACGACATCACGCTCGGCATGTTGAAAAACCACATTCTGAATCATCCCGACAGCAAGGGCTTCATCTTTGACGGTGTGCCGCGCACGATTCCTCAGGCGCAGATGATGGACGACAAGTCCTTCTTCGACATGATGGACATCGATATGGTGCTCTATCTCTATGTCGAGATGGAGGAAGTGGAACGCCGTATCCTCAAGCGTGCTCAGCTGGAGAACCGCGCTGACGACACCCCCGAGGCCATCAAGGTGCGCGTGCGGAATTTCTTCGACCAGACCATGCCGCTGGTGGACTACTACAAACAACAGGGCAAGCTGGTGCAGGTGGATGGCATACAGACCATCGAGGAGGTCTTCAAGAGCCTCTGCGCCGAGATAGACAAACGACAAGCATAATGAACGCTCCTGAGCATAAGAGACGGATTGCCCTCTTGGGCTCCACGGGCTCCATGGGTGTGCAGTCCTTGGAGGTCATTGCCGAGCACTCAGACCTGTTGCAACTGGAGGTCATCGCGGCCAACAGCAGCGCCGACCTGCTCATCCAGCAGGCGCGGACATACAAGCCCAACATCGTGGTGGTGGTTCAGGAGGAGGCGTGGCGCAAGGTCAAGGAGGCGCTGCAAGACGAGGATGTCAAGGTCTTCTGCGGTGAGCAGTCGCTGTGTGATGTCTGCGAGATGGAGTGTGTCGATATGGTGCTATCCTGCATCGTGGGAGTCGCCGGCCTGCGTCCGATATGGCACGCCATCGAGGCGGGCAAGCAGATAGCCCTGGCCAACAAGGAGACCCTCGTGGTGGCCGGCGAGCTGATGACCCGCCGGGCGGCCGAGAACAGAGTGCCGCTGCTGCCCGTTGACTCCGAACACTCCGCCATCTTCCAGTGCCTCGCCGGAGAACAGTATAACGAGATCGAGAAGCTGCTCATCACTGCTTCCGGCGGTCCCTTCCGCGGACGGCGCAGAGAGGAGCTGGCGGAGGTCACCGTGCAGCAGGCGCTCAAGCATCCCAACTGGAGCATGGGCCCCAAGATCACGGTCGATAGCGCCACCCTGATGAACAAGGGGCTGGAGGTCATCGAGGCCAAATGGCTGTTCGGGGTCCCGTTGGAGAAGATCGAGGTGGTGGTGCACCCGCAGTCGATCATCCATTCGATGGTGCAGTTTGCTGACGGCTCCGTCAAGGCGCAGCTCGGACTCCCCTCCATGAAGCTGCCGATCCAGTATGCGCTGACCTATCCCTTCCGTCAGTCCAACCGCCAGCCGAGGCTCTCCTTCGCCGACTACCCAAGCCTCACCTTCGAGAAGCCCGATATGGAAGTGTTTCCCTGTCTGGGTATCGCATACGAATGCTCCCGGAAGGGCGGCAACCTGCCTTGTGTGATGAACGCTGCCAATGAGGTGGCCGTTGCCTGGTTCCTCCAAGGGCGCATCAAATTCCTGGAGATCGCCGAGATCATCCGCCAGACGGTGGAGTCGGCGGCCTTCTGTGTTCCCCAGAGCGTGGACGAGTACCTGGCCATTGACCGGGAGGTCCGTGCCAAATTGCAAAAAGACCGTTGCTGATGGAAGGTCTGGTGGTGAAATCGACTGGCAGCTGGTATGAGGTGCGCTGCGCGGACGGACAGGTCGTTACCTGCCGCATCCGGGGCAAGTTCCGCACCCACGGCATCAAATACACCAACCCCGTGGTGGTGGGCGACACCGTGATGTTCGAGATGGAGAAGGACGGCACGGGGACTATCGCCAAGATTGCGCCGCGCCGCAACTACATCGAGCGCAAAGCCACCAATCTCTCCAAGGTCAGCCATCTGATCGCCTCTAATATAGATATTGTATTCCTGGTCGCCACGCTGAAGGAGCCCCGCACGTCGTTGGGCTTCATTGACCGTTTCCTGGTGGCGGCCGAGAGTTTCCGGATACCCGTGTGCCTCGTCGTCAACAAGATGGACTTGTATGATGAGGAGGAGCGTGCTGAGGTCGAAGAGTGGTGCGCCATGTACCGTCAGATCGGCTATGACACGCTATGCACCTCCGTGGTCACGGGGCAGGGCATCGAAGATCTTCGGGCACGGTTGGAGGGCAAGGTCGCGTTGTTCAGCGGTCACTCCGGCACGGGCAAGTCGGCCTTGGTCAATGCCATCGAGCCCTCGTTGCAGCTGAGGGTGGGGGAGATCTCCCAGCAGCATCACAAAGGGAAACACACGACCACCTTCGCGGAGATGTTCCCCTTTGCGGGCGGCTATCTGATGGACACGCCCGGCATCAAGGAGTTCGGACTCATCCGCTATGCCAAGGAGGAGGTGCGCGACTACTTCCCTGAGATCCGGGAGGTGCAGGCGCAATGCAAGTTCAACAATTGCCTGCATGTGCAGGAGCCCGGTTGCGCGGTCCTGCAGGCGGTGGAGGAGGGGAGGATCCCCGCCAGCCGCTACCTCAACTACGTCTCCATCCTGGAAGACGAGGATATGTCGCTTACGGAGTGGCAATTGCGTTAGTTGTTGGCCATGTTTTTTGGGCTATTAGCCGTTAGCTGTTGGCTGTTGGCTGGCAGTTTGCGGTTACTTTTATTCGTAAATAGTTAATAACCAATGACTAAAAGCCAAAACGGGGTTTGCGGGCGGGGTGCCTGAGTTATCCACATAAGAGCCTCAAAAAAAAATATTTATAAACAATTGGTTGTATAAAAAAAATTATTACTTTTGCCGCCAATTTGATAATGAATGGATTATCGAAGGCGCAACGGTGTATAACCCGTTGATTTTAAAGTAAATAAAAGAAAAATAAAGATTAATAAAACAATGAGTAAGAACAAGAAATTAGCCGCAAATGCGCGTAAAGAAGCAATGAAAACGGTGTACATGGCTCGATTAGTTGATAATCCGACCTCACCGCGCAAGACGAGAATCATGGCAAATGTGATTCGTGGAAAGAATGTGGACTATGCAATGAGCGTGTTGAAATACAGCCGCAGAGAGTCCGCCGAGAAACTGTTGAAACTTTTGAAGTCAGCAGTGGCCAACTGGCAGGTTAAGAATGAAGGTGCCAGACTGGAAAATGCAGATTTGTACGTCAAGACCATCATGGTGGATGGCGGTCGTATGCTGAAACGTATCCGCACTGCCCCTCAAGGTCGTGCCAACCGTATCCGCAAGCGTTCCAACCATGTCACTTTGATTATTGCCGACAGAAATACGGAAAATAACAATAATAATATAGAAGAATCACAAAATTAAAATTAGTATGGGTCAGAAAGTAAATCCGGTAGGCATTCGCCTGGGTATTGTCAGAGGTTGGGATTCTAATTGGTATGGCGGCAAAAATTTCGCCAGTAAGATTGTCGAGGACGACAAAATTAGAAGATATCTCAACGCCAAGTTTTCCAAAGCCGGTATCTCCAAAATTTACATTGAAAGAACACTGAAGGTAGTCACCGTGACTATCAGCACCGCCCGTCCGGGCCTTATCATAGGTCAGAAAGGTTCCGAGGTGGACAAACTGAGAGAAGAATTGAAGGTCCTCACGGGCAAAGAGATTCAGATCAACATTGTAGAGGTGAAGCGTCCTGATTTGGATGCACAGTTGGTGGCACAGAACATCGCCCGTCAGATTGAGGGTCGTGTAGCCTACAAGAAAGCCATCAAGACTGCCATCTCCTCCACGATGCGTGCGCAGGCACAGGGTATCAAGATCACGGCTTCCGGTCGTTTGGGCGGAGCTGAGATGGCCCGTGTCGAGCATTTCAAAGAGGGTCGTATCCCCTTGCACACTTTGAGAGCAGACATCGACTATGCGTTGGTAGAGGCTAACACCACCTACGGCTGCATTGGCGTGAAGGTATGGATCTGCCGCGAGATCGTTTACGGCAAGCGCGACCTCTTCGCCATCCAGGATGCCGGCAAGGACATGAAGGCTTCCCAGAGACGTGTGTTCAGAGGTGGCAACCGCAAGGGCGGCGCTCCCCGCAACAATAACAGAAATAATAACTAAGGACCGACGCCAAGATGCCGGTTATATAATAAGTAAGTACAAAACTAAACATTAAAAGCAATGTTACAACCGAAAAAAACCAAATACAGAAGGCCGCAGAAAGGCAGAATGAAATCCATCACCAAACGTGGTGCGGAGATTTCTTTCGGCTCTTTTGCTCTGAAAACGCTGGATCAATGTTGGATCAGCGCCCGCCAAATAGAAGCCGCCCGTCAGGCTATCACCCGTGAGATGAAGCGTGAGGGTCAGCTCTGGATTCGCATTTTCCCCGATCGTCCCGTGACCGCCAAGGGTTTGGGTGTACGTATGGGTAAAGGTAAAGGTACCCCCGAGTCTTGGGCCGCACGTGTCAGCCCCGGCCGCATCCTTTTCGAAGCCGACGGCATTCCATTGGAAGTCGCTCGTGAAGCTATGCGCCTCGGAGCTCAGAAACTCCCCGTGCACACCAAGTTTATTATCAGAAGAGATTATTCAGCAGAAATTTAAGCGTTATGAAACAGTCAGTTATTAGAGAACTTACCACGGCCGAAGTGAAAGAAAGATTGGCCGTAGAGAAAGAGAACTTGGTGAAAATGAGACTCAATCACGCCATTTCTCCCCTGGAAAATCCCCACTCAATCAGAGACCAGCGCAGAACTATTGCTAGATTGCACACTGAGTTGCGTCAACGTGAATTAAATAACAAATAATCACCGACAGTTATGGAAAGAAATAATAGAAAAGTGAGAGAAGGTGTCGTTGTAAGCGACAAAATGGATAAGTCTATCGTAATCAAGGTGGAACGCAAGATGAAACACCCGATCTACGGAAAGTTCCTGAAACGTTCAACCAAGTTTATGGCTCACGACGAGAAGAACGAGTGCCATATCGGTGATAGAGTTAGAATTATGGAAACCAGACCCTTGAGCAAAAACAAGTGCTGGCGATTAGTAGAAATCATTGAAAGAGCTAAATAGTTATGATACAACAAGAATCAAGATTAGCAGTTGCAGATAATAGCGGTGCAAAGGAAGTCCTCTGTATCCGCGTCCTGGGTGGCACCAAGAAACGTTATGCAAGCGTGGGCGACAAGATCGTTGTCGCTATCAAGAGCGCCATCCCTTCCGGTCAGGTGAAAGCCGGTACCGTCTCCAAGGCCGTTGTGGTCCGCACGAAAAGACACGTCCGCAGAAGCGATGGTTCCTATATCCGCTTCGACGACAACGCAGTCGTGCTGCTCACCGCCGGCGACGAGTTGCGCGGTACCCGTATCTTCGGACCTGTGGCTCGTGAATTGCGTGAGAAACAATTTATGAAGATCGTGTCTTTGGCACCGGAAGTATTGTAATGATTTATAATCCATAAAGATACAATTGACAAAGACCAATTGGTAAACATTAAAAAAAGTAAAGACAATGAAATTGAAAATTAAGAAAGGTGACACCGTAAGAATCATTGCCGGTGATGACAAGGGTAAAGATCATCAGGGCAAGGTCCTGGAAGTGTTCCCCAAAGAGAACAAAGCCATCGTGGAAGGTTTCAACCTGATTTCCAAGGCTACGAAACCCAACGCCAAGAACCCTAATGGTGGTATTATTAAGAAGGAAGCTCCCATCCACATTTCGAATCTGATGCTCGTGGACGCTAAAGGAAACGCTACCCGCGTGGGAAGACGTTTGAATGAGAAAGGTAAATTAGTTAGATATTCTAAAAAATCTGGAGAGGAGATCAAATAATGTACACACCTAGATATAAAGAGAAATATTACAACGAGGTGCTTCCCGCCCTCAAGGAACAATTCGGTTTCAAATCCGTAATGCGTGTTCCCCGCATCACCAAGATTTGCCTCAACCAAGGTCTCGGCAAATTCGGTATTGCAGACAAGAAAATCATTGATGCCGGTGTGCAGGAAATGACGATGATCGCCGGTCAGAAGGCCGTCCCCACCAAGTCCAAGAAGGATATCTCCAACTTCAAGTTGAGAAAAGGTATGCAGATTGGCGTGCGCGTGACCCGTCACGGTGACCGTATGTATGAATTCCTCGACCGCCTCGTGTCCGTGTCCATCCCTCGTATCCGCGACTTCCGCGGTATCAGCGACAAGGGCTTCGACGGCAGAGGTAACTACACCCTCGGTATTCCCGAACAGATTATTTTCCCCGAAATCGATATCGACAAGGTTGCCAAAATAAACGGTATGGACATCACCTTCGTGACGACCGCCCAAAATGATAAGGAGTGTTTAGCCTTGTTAAAAGAATTTGGTTTACCCTTTAAAAATCAGAAATAGTTTATTATGGCAAAAGAATCTTTAAAAGCTAGAGAAGTAAAAAGAGCAAAATTAGTTGCTAAATATAGCGCCAAACGCGCAGAACTGAAGAAGATCATGAACGGCTCCGATTATGATGCTAAAAGAGCTGCCGATATCGCCCTTCAGAAATTACCTCCCAACTCCAATCCTATCCGTTTGCACAACCGCTGCAAGCTGACCGGCCGTCCGAAAGGCTATATCCGCCAATTCGGTCTCTCCCGTATCAACTTCCGCGAGATGGCAATGAAGGGTCTCATCCCCGGTGTAAAGAAAGCTAGTTGGTAATTATTCACTTAAAGAGAAAATAAGATTATGAATACCGATCCAATATCAGATTATTTGACTCGTTTGAGAAACGCTATCCGCGCTAATCATAAGGTGGTGGAAATCCCTGCCTCCAACGAGAAGAGAGCTATCACCAAGATACTCTTCGAAAAAGGTTATATTTTGAACTATAAGTTTGTGGACGATGTGCACCCGAAGATGATCAAGATCGCCTTGAAGTACCATCCCACAACCAAACAATCCGCCATCAGCACCCTGGAGCGTGCCAGTCGTCCTGGTCTCCGTAAGTATGTCGGCGTGAAGGAAATGCCCTCCGTGCTCAACGGCCTCGGCATCGCCATCATCTCCACTTCTCACGGCATGATGACCGACAAGGAAGCCAAAGCCCAGAACATCGGCGGTGAAGTAATTTGTTACATCAGCTAATAGGAGGAATCGTTATGTCAAGAATAGGAAAATTGCAAATCGCTATCCCGAGTGGGGTAGAAATCAAAAGAGACGAGAAGTCTAACATCGTC
Organism: Bacteroidales bacterium; assembly: GCA_017615595.1. Lineage (GTDB taxonomy): Bacteria > Bacteroidota > Bacteroidia > Bacteroidales > WCHB1-69 > F23-D06. The sequence continues at coordinate 24,809 of JAFZZT010000016.1, read as the reverse complement.
ACCGTTAAGGGACCTAAGGGCGAACTGACCCAATATGTGGATCCCCGCATCTCCCTCAATATTGAAGACGGTCACCTCCATCTTACCCGTCCTTCCGACAACAAGCGCGACAAGTCCATGCACGGTCTCTACCGCGCCCTGCTGAACAACATGGTGACGGGCGTTTCCCAAGGCTTCCAACAGAAGCTCGAAGTCATCGGCGTTGGTTACAAGGCCGAAGCTAAGGGCGACCATCAGCTGGACCTCGGCCTGGGTTACTCCCACAATATCCTGTTCGATTTCCCGCAGGAGATTACCGTTCAGACCATCAATGAGAAAGGTAAGAACCCGATCATTATCCTGAGCTGTATCGACAAGCAATTGCTCGGTCAGGTGGCCACCAAGGTGCGTTCCTACAGAAAACCTGAACCGTACAAGGGCAAAGGTATCCGCTTCGAAGGCGAGTATGTTAGAAAGAAAGCTGGCAAGTCAGCTGAAAAATAATCTTTTAAATTTGTTATTATGGCTTACAATAGAAAAGAATATAGAAGAAAACGGATCAAAAACCGTATCCGTCGTATCGTTAGCGGTACGGCCGCCCGTCCGAGACTGTCAGTTTTCAGAAGCAACCGCGACATCTATGTGCAGTTGATTGACGATGTGGCAGGTGTGACGTTGGCTTCCGCCTCCTCCAAAATCGCCGGCATTGCCGACCAGAAAGTGACCAAATGTGAGAAATCAGCTCTCGTAGGCAAGGAGATCGCCCAACGCGCCCTCGCTGCCGGTATCAACGAGGTTGTCTTCGACCGTAACGGTTATCTGTATCACGGTAGAGTTAAATCATTGGCTGACGCAGCCCGCGAAGGTGGTCTTAAATTTTAAACATTAAGAAGTATGGCAAACAATAATATCAAGAAAGTTAAAGCTACTGACATCGAACTCAAAGAGAGAATGGTGGCAGTCAACAGAGTTGTCAAAGTGACCAAGGGTGGTCGTATCTTCAGCTTCGCCGCCATCATGGTGGTGGGTAACGAGAACGGCATCGTGGGCTACGGCCTCGGCAAAGCTCGAGAGGTCTCCACGGCTATCGCCAAAGGTACCGAAGATGCCAAGAAGAACCTCATCCAAGTGCCCATCCTCAAAGGTACGATCCCTCACGCTCAAGAGGGCAAGTACAGCGGCGCTACCGTATTCATGAAACCCGCCGCTCCTGGTACCGGTGTCATCGCCGGCGGTGCTATGCGTGCCGTCCTGGAGAGCGTGGGCGTGAAGAACGTGTTGGCCAAGTCCAAAGGCTCCTCCAACCCGCACAGCGTGGTGAAGGCTACCATCGATGCTCTTTCCAAGATGCGCGATGCGTATTCCGTAGCCCAAGTGCGTGGCGTCAGCCTCGACACCGTGTTCAACGGATAATACGAATCTCCACAGTATATGCAAAAAGCGGTCTGCCGGCAACGGCAAACCGCTTTTTTTTAGTTTTGAAGTTAGGAGTTAGAAGTTGAAACCTGGACCTGCGACGGCACCCCTTAGTTTCTTGACTCTTAAGATCTTCTCATTTCTTCAGCACGCCTCTCCGCAGATGATAGAGCAGCACCCCGGCGGTGACCAGGGCGGCGAGGAGGTCGGCGGCGGCCTGCGAGATCCAGACACCGTCGGTATGGAAGAGAGTCGGCAGGAGCAGCAGGCAAGGCACGAGGAATAGCACCTGCCGGGTGGTGGACAGCAGAATGCTGATGCCTGCCTTGTTGACCGATTGGAACAGGATGGAAGTGACCACCTGGAAGCCGGTGAAGACGAACATGGACACATAAAGGCGCAACCCGCGGGCGGTGATCAGGGTGGTGTTATAATCCTTGGTGAAGATGCCGGTGATGGTCTTGGGGAAGAGCATGCAGAGGGCGAAGGTGACGACAGAGACCACGGTGGCCCATTGGATAGCCAGTCTCAGCGCTTCCCGCACACGGTCGAGGCGGCCGGCCCCGTAGTTGTAGCCCGCGATGGGTTGCAGACCATGGGCCAGTCCGAAGATGACCATCACCATGAAACCCACGATGCTGTTGATGATGCCGAAGGCACCGATGGCCAAGTCGCCACCCGCCACCGGCTTGCCGTCAATGCTGATGCCGGTGAAGTCCATGTCGCCATATCTCTTCAACTGCATGTTGATGAGCATGATGACCACACAGGAGCAGAGGTGGATGAGGAAAGGCGACAACCCGATGGCGCACACCTCTCTGGTGATCTTCCAGTCGAAGCGGATGCTCTCGCGGGTGAAGCGCACCTCTGTCTTGGGGTTCAGGAAGTGGGCCAGGACCCAAGCCAGTCCGCCGAGTTGGGCCAATACGGTGGCCCAGGCCGCTCCCCGGATGCCCCAGTGAAACCCCAACACGAAGAGCAGGGCGAGGATCAGGTTGAGCCCGACAGTCAGCAGGATGGACACCATCGCTTTTTTGGGGTGCCCGGTGGCGCGCATCATGCCGTTGAGTCCATAGAAGAGGTTGGAAACGATGATGCCGTAGAGGATGATCTTCAGGAAATCGCGGGCGTAGGGTAGGGTGTCGTTGCTCGCCTTGAAGAAAAGCAGCAGAGGGTACAGGAACAGGAGGAACAGGAAGGTGACGAAGAGGCTGATGACGACCGTGAGTATCAAGCTGTTGCCCAGCACGCGATTCGCTTCCCGATAGCGGTGTTCCCCCAGTCGGATGGAGGCGATGGCGCTGCTGCCGGAGCCGATGAGCGTGCCGAAGGCAATCGAGAGGTTCATGATGGGGAAGGTCAGCGCCAACCCCGAGATGGCAAGCGGTCCTACCCCCTGTCCGATGATGATGCGGTCAATGATGTTGTACAGCGAACTGGCCGCCGTAGCCAAGATGGCCGGCACCGCATAGTTGCGGAACAGACGGCTGACCGGCTGCTGCTCAAGAGCCAGTGACGGGGTGTCGATGCTGTTTTTCATACAAGAGCGCAAAAATAATAAAAATCACGCTTGCCTTTTCAGCCTTTTTATTATCTTTGCAACCCGAATGGAAACAACAGATCGTACCATACAAATCCATGATATCCTCAAGCAATACTGGGGATATCCCGCTTTCCGGCCGTTGCAGGAGGATATTATCCTTTCCGTGCTGGAGGGTAGGGATACGCTGGCGCTGCTGCCCACAGGAGGCGGCAAGTCGGTCTGCTTTCAGGTGCCCGCCCTCGCCTTGGGCGGCGTCTGCATTGTCGTCACCCCGCTGGTGTCGCTCATGAAGGACCAGGTGGCCCATCTGAAAGCCAACGGCATCAAGGCGGCGGCCATCTACTCCGGCATGAGCCGCGAGGAGATCCTCAGCGTCATGAGCAACGCCCTCTTTGACGAGGAGTTCCGCTTTCTCTACGTCTCGCCGGAACGCTTGCGCACGGAGACTTTCCTGACGAACCTGCCCAAGATACCGGTTCACATGATCGCCGTGGACGAGGCGCACTGCATCTCCCAGTGGGGCTACGACTTCCGTCCGCCCTATCTGCAGATTGCCGAGATCCGGCAGTTCTTCCCCCAGGTGCCCGTCCTGGCCCTGACCGCCACGGCCACCCCTGAGGTCGTCAAGGACATCCAGCAGAAGCTCCATTTCAAGGAGGAGAATGTCTTCCAGAAGAGCTTCAAGCGCGACAACCTGACCTACTTCGTGGTGAAGGAGTCGGACAAGAATGGACGTATGTTGCGTATCATGCAGCGCTACCCCGGCACGGGTGTCGTCTATGTGCGCAACCGCCGCAAGACGCAGGAGGTGGCGGAGTTCCTGCGCCAGAATGGCGTGTCCGCCGACTATTACCACGCCGGCGTGGAGGCTCGCGAGCGCGACCGCAAGCAGGAGGCCTGGATGACCGGCAAGACACGCGTCATCGTGGCCACCAACGCTTTCGGCATGGGCATCGACAAACCCGATGTGCGCTTCGTCATCCACCTCGACATACCAGATACGCTGGAAGCATACTTCCAAGAGGCGGGGCGCGGAGGCCGCGACCTCAAACCCTCGGTGGCCATCATGCTCTATGACGAGTACGACATCCGTCAGCTGAGACGCAACCTCACGCTCTCCTTCCCGCCCATCGAGAGGGTGCGGGAGGTCTATGAGCATCTGTGCCAACATTATAAGATCCCGATGGGCGCCGGACAGAATCTGACCTTTCCCTTCTCTCTTTCCCAAAATGCCAAAGAGCTGAAGATGGATGTTAACCAGTATTACAATGCGCTGAGAATCTTGGAGAAGACAGGCGCCATCGTGGTCTCGGAGCACCTGCGCGACACCTCCAAGATCCATTTCAAGATGTACGGCGATGAGTTGATGCAGTATTACAAGATGCAGCCGCAAAATGAGACGTTCGTGAAACTCCTGCTGCGCTCGTATGCGGGAGTCTTCACCCAGTTCGTGAATATCCAGGAAGAGGTGATCGCTGCCCGCGCTGAAATGACAGTCGAACAGGTTGCAGAACAACTGAAACTGCTCCACAGCGACAAGGTGCTCACCTATGAGCCGCAGAGCGAGATACCCTTGTTGGTCTTTTTGGAGAACCGCATTGACGCCAAGCATCTCTATTTTGACCCGAAGGACTATGACGACCGCAAACGCCGTGCGGAAGAGCGCCTGGAGGCGGTCATCCACTACGTGATCACCGATTACACTTGTCGTAGTCAGCTGTTGCTCAGTTATTTCGGGGAGACAAAAAGCGAACCCTGCGGCTCGTGCGATGTCTGTATCTCCCATCGGAAACAGATGAAGCAGGGCAACAAAGAGGAGATGATGCGCACCGACATCAAGACAATGTACGACCAGAACCTCTCGCTTCGGGATATCCTCGACCGCCTCGCCGCCCAATACGCTGAAGATGAAATGGTTGAGGTGATGAGAAGGATGGTGGAGGAGGGAGAGTTTGGGGGTGAAAGTTAACAGTTGTCAGTTAGCAGTTAGGAGTTAGAAGTTAGTAGTTAGGAGTTGATCGCCTACTCTCCTCCTTCTCCTCTTTTCTCCTCTTTTCTCCTCTCCTCTCCTCATCGGTAAACCATAAACCAGAAAAAAAATCTGCAGGCTGAAATATCATGCCCATTTTATTCGTCTATCGTGGTGAAAAATTAATCTTGAAAAGAATTGTTTTTTTCAATGAAAAGATTATTTTTGCACTTTCTAAAAAATTTGTAATATGAAAAAGTTTTTTGTTTTGATTTGCATGGTATGTCTTAGTATGGTTGGGTTTAGCCAGGTGAGAATGCAGAAGTCTGATTTTCAGATAAATCCGCACATGCTGGAAACCTATACACAGGCTCAAATCGACCAATGGTATGCGAATGATTTCGCCAAGCTTTTCACGATGAATTTTTACATGAGCAACTATGCTTGTGTGGCTGCCAAGTTGCCGGGCGACAATCACATCGAGATGAAGTCTCCGGACCAGTATGCGCATTCGGGCGTGGTGACCAACGAGGAGGAGATCATCCGTACGGGTTACATCAATCCGAACCTGTATGATTTCCAGCAGGACAACTTCCGTTCCACCGTATATCCTTTGCGAACACAAGGTTACTACATCATTATCCCGCCGAAGAACCAGTATGACCGCGTGTTGCAGGCCAATTTGGAGCAGTACATTTATTAATCTACGATAAAACATTTCCAAAGCATGAAAAAGATATTCACACTATTGGCTCTTATTTGCTGTATGACGTTGTCGTACTCCCAAGTCATCACGATGGGTCAGGGTACCACGACTGTTTACACGGGTTGTGTTTTCACTATCTACGACGATGGTGGTCTGAACAATGACTATAGTGCCAACCAGGACTATTATGTGACCATTTATTCCAATGATCCGTCCAACGCGGCAGTCTCTGTAGAGATCCAGCTCAACGGATTCAATGTGCACCCGTCGGATACGCTCTATATTTATGACGGACCGGTGATGGCTGACTCGCTGATCTTGGCCAAGCTGAATGATTCATTGGTGGCATTGGTTAGTGCTCCCACCATCAAATATGCGGCTACCATATCCAATACTACGGGCGCACTTACGCTCCGTTTTAAGTCCGATGGTTCCGGCGGTGGTGAAGGTTGGTCCATTCTGAGTACATGCGAGGCTCCATGCCAGCGTATCAATGTGATGTTCGACACATTGCTGTCCAACAAATACCCCAGGCTGGAGGATGATGGTTTTTACTATATCACGATGTGCCCGGGTGAGACACTCCATCTGGTTGCCTACGGTGAGTATCCCGACAATAACTTCAGCTACAACCAGAACGACCAGACCTCTATGTTCCACTGGGATTTGGGTGTGGAAGAGATCGACAGTGTCGGCTATAGCACTTTAGAATATCAATTCCCTGGCGGAAGAGGCTATGACGTCTCCCTGATGATCAGCGATAGTTCGGAATGCTATTCGCATATTCCACAAGTATTTAGGGTCAAGACATCGGCTAACCCAATTGCCAGTTTGATCCCGTTGCCTCCTGCTTGTACGGGAGACTCGCTGAACTTGATTGCCGGTTACGACCAAGTGTCCAACCTGCAGTTGGATACCGTGCAGAGTTTGCAGGCCACTACACTGGCCGTGTCTGACACCATTTTCCTCCCGGATGGTCAGGAATGCGGTAATGGATGTTCCTATTCGTCTCCTGTAACGTTCACCGCCTTCGCCCCATCCGCAACCATCCAGAGCGCGAATGACATTCTTTATGTGCGTCTTTCAATTGAGCACTCCTATATCGGGGATGTATGGATCCGTCTCTCCTGCCCAAATGGACAATATGTCTCTCTGATGAGAAAATACGGATCGTCAGGTTCCTCCAGTTGTGCAAGTGTCATCCCAGCAACAGAGTATGGCTGGTTAGGCAACTATGGTACATCTGCCGCCTATTTCGGACTATACTATGAACCGGATGGCAGCGTCTGCAACCCGGCGGCCAATCCTATGGGAACCTGCTGGAACTACTGCTGGTCCAATGCCACCAACCAGGGCTATCAATATGCCTGTGGCGCTAGCCATGTCTATGAGACCTGTAACCATATCAATGGCAGCTATGTGGATTCTACCAACACTGTTGCCATGACAAATGTTTATCACCCCGATGGTGGATTCAACAACTTGATTGGCTGTCCGATGAATGGTATGTGGAGCATCGAGGTGGTGGATGCATGGGGATCTGACAATGGATATATTTGCGGATGGGAGCTCGCTTTGGATCCGTCCCTGATGCCTGCAGACTGGGCCTACCAGATTGTGGTCGATACCACCTACCTGTATGGCCCTGGTGCCAACGGTACCGAGATCGTGCCCGACACCGCCGGCACCTTGGAATATACCCTTTATGTGGTCGATGACGCCGGCTGTGTGTTCGATACGATCATGCCTCTCGAAGTGCATCAGTCTCCCATGCCTAACCTTGGTGAAGATCTGATGATCTGCCATGGCGACATGATCACCCTGGATGCTCATTACAGTGATCCCAATGCATCTTATGTATGGAATACGGGTGATGATACCGAAACGATCAATGTGGTGACGGACGGGGATTATATCCTGAAGGTTACTTCCGACTACTCGGAACCCGGCACGACCCTCTTCTGTACCGGTGCGGACACGATACATGTGGGCGTCTATGAGAGTCCGCAGATAGACTACACGCACTCGGCCATAGAAGGCTGTGCGCCGCTGACGGTACACATCAACAACCAATCGACCCCGACCAATGCCGATTTCGAGTGGTATGTGCTGTACAGCAATGGCGCTGTGGCCATGAGCTCACACCAGATTAGTCCTACCTTCGAGATTGAAGAACCGGGTCACTATGGCCTCTATCTGAAGGTCACCACCCAGGACGGTTGTGTGGATTCTCTGATGCGTTGGGACTATATCCGCGTCAACGCGCAGCCCATCGCGGAATTTGCCGCCACCCCCGAGATCTCCCTGATGTCTGAGAACAATGGCGAAGTGGCCTTTACCAACTACTCCGACGAAGCCGTGATGACACAAGCCGGTTCCTCTTTCTACTGGGATTTCGACGACGGTGAGATAGACTCCTCCACGGTGGCCCCGACCCACGTGTTCGCCCAATGGGGTGACTATAACGTGACCCTCCACATCGAGACGGAAGACGGCTGCGCCAGCGAGATCGCCCATACGGTGGTCATCGAGCAAGACCTCGTCTTCCCGAATGTGATCACGCCTAACGGAGACGGCATCAACGATGTTTTCGCTATCGAGAACCTCAACACGAACGTCAACCTCGAAGATCCTGACGAGTATCGTACTAACAAGCTCTATATCTACGACCGCTGGGGCAAGAAGGTCTATTCTGCCAAGAACTATGACACCTTCTCCCGCAATGGTCAGATCTCACTGGGCACTCAGTTCTTCGATGGTTCCCAACTGAATGATGGAGTCTATTACTTCAGCTTCTACTACAAAGGTAAGGCTAAGACGGTCAACTACAACGGCTCGCTCACGATCATACGATAGGGGAGCAAGCCGTAACAAAAAAAACATCGGAATTTCCGATGTTTTTTTTTTGATATATCAAAAATATTTGCACTTTTGCTTTGTCTTTTTGCAAAATTATGAAAAAGCTTATACTAACCTTATCGCTCCTTGTATTCACCTCGCTTTTGTGGGCCCAAAGTGAAGTGCTGATGGGAAGTCAAGCCGTTGTCACCAATTGCTCCTTTTTGATTCATGATGACGGCGGAACTTCGGGAGACTATTCTCCGAATGCGCATCAGACGCTGACCATTTATTCCAATGACCCTTCCAATGCCAGTGTGTTGGTGGAGGTCCAGACGCTCGACATTGACCCGTCTGACACCCTCATCTTCTATGACGGCATTGACACGAACGCGACCGTGTTGCATAAAATCAACAACAGCAATTACGATCCGACCGGCACCTTCCGCTATGCGGCCACCATCCAGAACACCACGGGGGCTGTGACCGTTTATTTCAAGTCGGATGCCACGGGCGGGGGTGGTGGCTTCACCGTCTTTGCCTCTTGCATGGCGCCCTGCCAGCGCATCTTTCTGGAGCTGGACAGTGCGCTCTGCTCCAAAATCCCGGCGATAGACACGGATGGTTACTATTATCTGGATGTCTGCCCGTATGATACGATACACTTGGCGATCAAAGGTATTTATCCCGACAATAACTACAGCTATAACCAAAGCGATGCGACCACCACCTTCCACTGGGACTTCGGCTTGGAAGAACTGGACACCCTGGGGTGCAATCAGGTGGACTATTATTTCATTCCGGGCCGCGGCTATGACTTCTCCGTGATGGCCGAAGACCAGTCGCAATGCGTGTCGCTGATCCCGGTCGCCTTCAGGGTGCGCACCTCGCAGAACCCGATCGACCATGTGGTGCCGCCGTATCCTTTCTGCTCCGGCGATGAGATGATCCTCAGCTATGGCTACGACCAAGTCTCCAACGTCCAGCTGACCCCGGTGGGCAGTGAACAGATCACTTCGTTGGGCGTCACCGACACGGTCTTCCTGCCAGACGGCGTGAGCTGTCCTCCCTACGGCTACTATTACCGTTCCTACGTCAACTTCACCTCCTTTGCCCCGAATGCCACGATCACCAATGCCAACGACATCCTCTATGTGCGTATCAAGATGGAACACTCCGCTATTGAGGATATCCGTATCACCTTCGTCTGCCCGACAGGCAATGTGTGCCGCATTGTGCCGGATTACCAGAACGATGGCTGGGGTGGCATCACCCACTATTTCCGTACGAACCTGGGCGTGGCCAATCGTCAACAGGAGGTGGCCACCTGCAATGCTTCCCAGAACCCGATGGGCATCCCCTGGAATTATGTTTGGTCCAATAACACCACGCTGGGCTATCAATATGCCAACACCACGTACGGCTACTGCTATGAACCTGGTAACGTGCAATATACTACCAACCCCTACTGGGACAGCGGCACGATGTCCTATAAGATCGACTCTACGGATGTGGCCAACATGACACAGGTCTATCACCCCAACCAGTCGTTTGCCGGCATGGTGGGCTGTCCTTTGAACGGCGCCTGGTACATCCAGGTGCAGGATCTCTGGACGAACGACAACGGTTACATCGTGGAGTGGGAGATGGCACTGGATCCGTCTCTGTTGCCGCAGAACTGGTCGTATGAGGTCCATGTAGATACCACCTACGTCATCGGTCCGGGCGCCAACGGCTCGGGCGTCAACCCTGACACCTCTGGCACGATCATGTACACCTATCGCGTCATCGATGAGTATGGATGCGTCTATGACACCCTGATCCCGCTGCAGATTTACCCCTCGCCGAATCCTGATGTCGGTCAGGACATCAGCATCTGTCATGGCGACCTGGTGCAGCTGGAGCCGACTATGAACGTCACGGACAGCAACACCGTCTATCACTGGAACACGGGCGATGAGACCGAGACGATCTCGGTCTTGACCAACGGCGACTATGCGGTGACGGTCACATCGACTTTCTACGACACCACTGGAGTGCTGACCTGCGCGGGTTACGACTCCATCCATGTGGATGTCTATGAGAGCCCCTCCATTGACTACGAGAATACCATTGTGGAGGGCTGTGCGCCTCTGACTATCCATGTCACGAACCATTCCACCCCCACGAATGCCGACTTCCAATGGCTGGTACTGGATGCCAACAGCTTCCCGGTTCTGACCTCCCACCAATACGACCCGACCTTCGAGATTGTGGATCCGGGACACTATACGCTATACCTCAAGGTGACCACGCAAGACGGTTGTGTGGATTCCATCATCCGGTGGGATTATATTCGTGTCAATGCGCAGCCGATAGCGGAGTTCGCGGCGACACCGGAGATCTCGCTGATGGCGGAGACGCAAGGAGAGGTGGCCTTCACCAATTTTGCGGATGTCAATATTCTGAATGATCCTGCCAACACCTTCTATTGGGATTTTGCAGACGGAGAGATCGATTCCGCCACCATCTCGCCCACCCATGTGTTTGCACAATGGGGCGACTATGACGTGGTGCTCCATATTGAGACGGAAGACGGTTGCGCCAGCGAGATCGCCCACACGGTGGTCATCGAACAGGACCTTGTCTTCCCGAATGTGATCACCCCGAATGGTGACGGCATCAACGATGTCTTCGCTATCGAGAATCTCAACACCAACATCAATCTGGAAGATCCTGACGAGTACCGCACCAACAAGCTCTATATCTATGACCGTTGGGGCAAGAAGGTCTATTCCGCCAAGAACTATGACACCTTCTCCCGTGATGGCCAGATCGAGCTGGGCAGTCAGTTCTTCGATGCCGCCAACCTCAGCGACGGGGTCTATTACTACAGCTTCTACTACAAGGGGAAAGCCAAAACGGTGAACTACAACGGCTCGCTCACGATCGTGAGATAGTCATCAGTTGTCAGTTAGAAGTTAGAAATTTGGAGTTTTAAGTTAGAAGTTTTAACCTTTTAACCTCTAACCTATTAACCCTTAATCGCCTAATCGTCTCATCGGTAAACTATAACCCTTAACCTCTTAACCCTTAATCGCCTCATCGGTAAACTGTAAACCGTAAACTAAAAACCCTCATAACTCCTCTTCCGTGGCGTCAAGATTTTTCATGGGCAAGGGTCATTTTTTTGTCGGAGATAAGGCTAAAAATGTTACTTTTGCCACTTCTTTATACTTTACTATGGTGAAGAGTTGTATTCTGAAATCTATATTGATTTTTGTCTCTTGTGTGATGGCTTTTACGATGTCCGCGCAAGAGTATGTGACGCTGGAACAATGCCAGCAGTGGGCCATTTCCCAGACATCTGCCAATGTGCAAAAAGATCTTAATGAGCAGATCCTGAAGACCAATCTGAACAACGAATCCTCCTACCTGTTCCCCAAACTTTCCATCAATGGTCGTTTCTCCTACGGGAATGTGGATGTGTCATATCCGCATCCATGGGCCGATGATGTCAACATGGCAAGGATGCAGTATCATATCGGACTGGATTTCGAGCAGGTCTTGTTCGAGGGTTTCCGCATGCACTTCGGCCGTCAGTTTGCCCGTCTCCAGAACGAGGCTGAGATCGCCAAGATCGACCTTTCGCTCAACGAGGTGAAGGACAAGATCGTCTCCATCTATCTGAACCTGCTGATTGTGGACAAGCAAATGGGTATCATCAAGTCGGTGCAGAACACCTACGATGAGCAGATCAAACGATTGAATGTGATGTTGCAGGAGGGTGTCATCCCCCAAAATACCTTGTCTCAACTGGAGGTGGAGGCGCTCAAGATGCAGCAGACCTACGATGAGCTGCAGGCCAACCGGGAGTCGCTGGTTTCCACCTTGGAGATCCTGACGGGCAAGGATTTCTCCCATACGGAGTTCTTGATGCCCAACCTGCCCGATGTGGACAATTTGGATACCAACGCCCGTTTGGAATACAAACTCTTTGACAACCAGATGAGACAGATGGACTTCCAGCGGAAGATATATCTCTCCAACAGTCTTCCCAAGGTGGCTCTCTTTGCCACGGGCGGATACGGTCGTCCTGATTATCAGTTCTATCTCAGCCATCCCGACTGGTATTATCTGGCGGGTGTCACCTTGAAGGTGCCGTTGATAGACTGGGCGCGCAGCTCTGGCTTCGGGAAAGTCATTGACATCCAGAAGGAGGTGCTGGCCAGCCAGGAGGCGGATTTCCGCAAGTCGAACATGATTGCCATCCAGGAGAAGCAGAATGAGATCGTCCGTATCGAGAAGCTGATCCAGCTCGACTCCTCCATCACGGCCAAGTATGCGGAGCTGACCAAGACCTATTCCGGCCAGCTGGCCAACGGTACGATCACCGTTTTCGATTATATCAAGCAACATAATGACGAGCTGCAGTCCCGTATGAACCAAGAGTTGCATCACATACAGCTTTTGAAGGCGAAATACGAGCTGATGGCCTTGAAAGGCATTTTATAACAGATAATTCAATTAATCAAAATAAAGAAAGATGAACAAATTGTTAAATGTTTCTGGTTCCCCACACGTCCACAGTGGCGAGTCCGTGAGGAAGATTATGATGGCAGTGATCATCGCGCTGATGCCGGCATTCGCTGTCTCCATCTTCTATTATGGTCTGCCAGTGATTGTCCTGACCTTGGTGTCCGTGGGCTGTTGTGTACTTTTTGAGTATTTGATCCAGCGTTTCATGATGAAGGTGCCGACCACTGTCAGTGACGGTTCCGCCATCGTGACGGGTCTTCTTCTGGCCTTCAATGTGCCGGCCAATCTTCCTGTTTGGATGATGGTGGTGGGTGCGTTGGTGGCGATAGGTATTGCCAAGATGCCGTTCGGCGGTCTGGGCCACAACCTCTTCAACCCGGCGCTGGTGGCCCGTGTCTTCATGCTGATCTCCTTCCCGGTGGCGATGACCACCTGGCCGGTGCCTACACCGATCTGGGGGTTCGCAGATGCCATCACCGGACCCACGCCCCTGGGTATCCTCAAGGAGAGTGCTGCGGTCAACATGAGTGAGATGCCCCGCTATCTCGACCTGTTGGTAGGTCAGATGGGCGGCAGCTTCGGAGAGGTCTCCGCCATCGCCCTGCTCATCGGTGCCCTCTACCTGCTCTGGAAGCGCGTCATCACCTGGCATATCCCGGTGGCCTTTATCCTCACCGTATTCATCTTCTCCGGCATCTTCTATCTGATCGACCCGACTCAGTATGCCAACCCGTTCTTCCATCTCCTCACCGGCGGTCTGCTGCTGGGCGCCTTCTTCATGGCTACCGACATGGTGACCTCCCCGACAACGCCCTCCGCGATGCTCGTCTTCGGCGCTGGCTGCGGTCTCATCACCATCATCATCCGCCTCTTCGGCGCCTATCCGGAGGGAGTCTCCTTCTCCATCCTGCTGATGAACGCCATGGTGCCCCTGTTGAACCGTTGGTTCAAACCCAGAACTTACGCTAAATAACCCTTTAAAACCATCTCAATATGTCACAGAAAAAAGAACCGTCATTATTACGCCTGGTCTTGGTGCTGACCCTTATTGCCTTGGTTGCGGGGTTGGCCCTGACTGGTGTCTATGCTCTGACCAAAGAGCCCATTGAGCAGGCCCAGCTTCAGAAGAAACAGCGTGCCCTCACCCTGGTCATCCCCGACTTCAAGGGCGAGATGATTGACACGCTTATCCAGGACGAGACCGGCACGGAACTGCCCGTCCACATCGCCCTGAATGAGAATGGAAGCATCTACGGCGTGGCCGTGGAGACCTACACGAAAAAAGCCTTCTCCGGTCGCTTTGACCTGATGGTCGGCTTTAACAGCAACGGCACGATCACCAACACGGAGGTCATCAAAGCCAGTGAGACCCCGGGCTTGGGAGATAAGATCAACAAAGACAAGAGCAACTTTGCCGAGCAGTTCAACCACAAGAACCCCAACGACTTCAAGATCTCGGTCAAGAAGGACGGCGGCGATGTGGATGCCATCACAGCCGCCACAATCTCTTCGAGAGCTTATTGCGACGCCGTGAACCGCGCAGTTGCCATCTATAACACAGTAAAGGAGGTTTATCATGAGTAAGCTGAAAATATTAACCAAAGGTTTTTTCAAGGAGAACCCGAGTTTGATCCTGGTGCTGGGCACCTGTCCGACCCTGGCGGTCACCACATCCGTGAACAACGCCCTCGGTATGGGCGCGGCCACCACGTTTGTCCTCCTGATGTCTAATATTTTGATTTCCATGTTGAAGAATGTGATCCCCGACAAGATCCGCATCCCTTGCTTCATCGTCATCATCGCCACCTTCGTGAGTATCATCGACCTGGTCATCCAGGGCTTCCTGCCGGCTTTGTCCGCCAGCCTGGGTGTCTTCATCCCGTTGATTGTGGTGAACTGTATCGTGCTGGGTCGTGCGGAGGCCTTCGCCAGCAAGAACCCGGTATGGGACTCCGTGCTGGACGGTCTGGGCATGGGTGTCGGCTTCACCATCTCCCTGGTGCTCATCGCAGCCGTCAGAGAGGTGCTCGGCGCCGGCTCCTTCATGGGCTTAACGTTCATCCCTTCCAACTATAACATGCTGCTCTTTGTGCTGGCTCCGGGCGCATTCATCGTCTATGGCTTCATCATGGCCGCGGTGCGCCAGATCCTGAACAATGTGGAAGCAAAACGCAAAGCCAAACAAGCTAACGCCTAAATCTGTTCGGAGTAATTATTAACATTGAAAAATAGACAGTTATGGAATATATCTTAATGATTATCGGTGCTGTTCTGGTGAACAACATCATTTTGGTCCAGTTCTTGGGCATCTGTCCCTTCCTGGGCGTTTCCAGCAAGGTGAGCACTGCCCTCGGCATGGGCGTGGCCGTGCTCTTCGTGATGACGCTGGCCACCCTGGTGACCTCCGCCTTGCAGATGTATGTGCTGGTGCCCCTGAATATCACCTATCTGCAGACCATCCTCTTCATCCTGGTCATCGCCTCCTTGGTGCAGATGGTGGAGATCGTCTTGAAGAAGATGAGCCCCTCGCTCTACAAGGCATTGGGCGTTTTCCTCCCGCTGATCACCACGAACTGCGCGGTGCTCGGTATCGCCATCAAGGTGACGGAACAGCCGGTCATCGCCAGCCATGGTTTCTCGATCCTCGACAGCACGCTGTATGCCGTGGCCATCTCCATCGGTTTCATCGTGGCCATCGTCCTCTTCGCCGGCTTGCGCGAACAGCTGGAGCTGGTGGAGGTGCCGAAAGGAATGAAGGGCGTGCCCATCGCGCTGCTGACCGCCGGCATCCTCGCGATGGCTTTCATGGGCTTCTCCAATCTTGTATAATCTTCAAAACACGCTTACTATTTCTTAAAGATCTCATGCAACGAAAGATAGTAGCCTTGTTCTGTGTGGTCGGTTGGGTGTGCCTGTCGCTGACGGCGCAGTCGCAGACAGATGCACCTTTCAAACTGACCAAGTTCTCTTTGGAAGCCCGTGCGGACTTTGACTACCTGAACATCCACAACTCTCCCGTGCCAGCCGACACCCATGCCATCAACCAGTTCGGTTTCAATGGCAAGTATTTCAATTTGTTGCTGGGTGGCGACTTGGGACACAACTTCTCTTTCTTCTTCCGCCAGCGCATAATCGCGCGCCCGGGTAGCGTGAGCCTCTTCGACAACACGGATTTTCTCTATGTCCAGTACCAGTTCCACCCCCGCTGGAAGGTGCGTGTCGGCAAGGAGGCTATGCCCGTGGGAGGCTTCGAGTATGACGCCCCGCCGATCGATGTCTATTACTACACACAGTACTGGGGCAACTTCTACTGTTTCCAGATAGGCTCCGCCATCTCATATACGGATAAGAAAGAACGGAATACCCTTACGTTCAGCTTCGGCAACTCGCCCTATGTGCGCACCGCCGCTGACTGGAAAGACGGTCTGATAGGATTCAACGCGCTCTGGAAAGGCGATTTCAACCATTTCCACACCCTTTATTCCGTTAACCTCTATAGAAGAAATACGCAAAACCAATGGGTGAGCTTTATCGTCCTGGGCAACAAGCTCTCTTTCGACAGGGTAGGCTGGTATGTCGATTTCATCCACAAAACCTACGATTTCAGTGAGTGGTTTAAATACTATCTCTTTGTCAGCCGACTGGATGTGAAGCTCTGCAACGAGGTGAACCTCTTTGCCAAAGGCGGTTACGAGTACAATATGGGAGACGATCCTTGGACGATGACCTTTACGGACTATACTATGCCTTGCTTCGGATCCCATTACTTCTATGGGCTGGGCTTTGAGTACACGCCCGTGAAGGCCCCGGGACTCCGTCTGCACGGTTATGTGGCCATGGCGACCATGACGGACCTGCAGACGAATGTCGAAAGGAAATCCTCCAGAACGCTCAATGCCAATTTGGGTGTGACCTGGAAGATAGATTTCCTCAAATTCTTTAAAAACTATTATGCTGCGCAGCGTGAAAAAGATTGATTTACATAAGATGAAGAGGGTCAGCTTCATCAACAAGATGAAGAGATTTGATCTGGGCAAGGTGAAAGACATAGACCTTGGCAAGGTGAAGAATGACCTGCGGATTACCCCATATCGGAGAAAGTTGTTGAGGGAGATCATCATTTTCTCTGTTATCTTCTTTGGATTTTTCGGCATCTTGGCGACCAGGATGACCTTGCCGAAGATGCTGAACTCCTTCTTGCAGACGGCCTACCATCTGTTGATGGAGACGGTGTTGTATATCATGGCTATCACCGTGATGATGGGGGCGGTCAGCAAGCTCTTCATGGAGTACGGCATCGTGAAGTTGATGGAGAAGCTGTTGCGTCCGTTGATGAAGCCTCTGTTCAACCTGCCGGGCGTGGCCTCTTTGGGCGCGGTGATGACGTTCCTGAGCGACAACCCCGCCATCATCACCCTGTCGAAGGATAGGAGCTTCAGCCAGTATTTCAAGAAATACCAGTTGGTGTCCCTGACGAACTTCGGCACCTCTTTCGGTATGGGCTTGGTGGTGCTGGCATTCATGATCGGCCAAGGCTACAGCGCCGGTGCCGGCGTGGGCTTCTTGGGCGCCTTTATCGGATGTATTGTCTCCACCCGTCTGATGCAGCATTTCACTTTGAAGAACTATCCCGAGTTGGACGCGCCGGTCTTCGATGCCGTGAAGGAGAAGGAGCAGCACAAGGAGGAGAAACAGGAGAAACAGGGTGTGTTCATCCGCACGCTGAATGCCATCTTGGACGGTGGTATGAGCGGTGTGGAGATAGGCGTCTCTATCATCCCGGGTGTGCTGGTCATCTCCACCATCGTGATGATGCTGACCTTCGGTCCGAGTGCGGACGGCACCTACACAGGTAATGCGTATGAAGGTGTGCCGGTCATCACCTATCTCGTTGACAAGATCAACTTTATCTTCAAATGGCTCTTCGGATTCACCCATGCAGAGCTGATTGCGTTCCCGATAACCGCTTTGGGTGCCGTGGGCGCCGCCTTGGGTCTTATCCCCAAGTTCGTCTCCTCCGGTATTATCGACAATAATGCCATCGCTGTCTGTACGGCTATGGGCATGTGCTGGAGCGGTTTCTTGAGCACGCACGCGGCCATGCTGGACTCGCTGGGATATCGCAAGCTCATCTCCAAGGCCATCACCGCACACACCATCGGCGGCCTCTGTGCCGGCATCGCCGCTCACTGGCTCTATGTGCTATTCACGTTAATCTAATATACCCACCCCTTAACATATTTTTTTTATTTTTGCATGCTTAAAGATCATATTGTGAACGATCAAGATATACACCTGGTAAAGGAGGCTTTGCAGCGCACGCGTAAGATCTGCATCGTCTTCCATTTCAATCCCGATGGAGATGCTTTGGGGTGCGCGCTGGCGTTGTACCACTATTTCAGAGAAGACGGCTATGAGGTGTCCGTGGTCTCCCCGAATGCTTTCCCCGACTTCCTGAACTGGATGGAGGGCAGCGACCGGATCATCGTGGCCCAGGAGAACCTAGTCCAGGCCCGGAAGGCTATCAAAGAGGCCGATATGCTCTTCGTGGTCGATATGAACGCCGCCCACCGCGCCGGACAGGACCTTCAGAACAGCATTACCAAGGCGGGCGCCTTCAAGGTGCTCATCGACCATCATGTGCAGCCTGAAATCAAATGCGATGTGATGTACACCACGCATCTGACCAGCTCTGCCAGTGAGCTCGTTTTCAACTTCCTCTACAAGTACCTGACCCCCGGGCGCTCTTTCAGCAAGGCTATCGCCGAGGCGCTCTATGTGGGCATCATCACCGATACAGGCTCCATGTCGTACGCATGCGACAACCCGAGTACCTACGAGGTGCTGGGCCAGCTCATCGCGGTCGGCATCGACGGGGAGGAGATCCATCAGAAGGTGTATAGCAACTACACCGAGAGCCGCTTGCGCCTGATGGGAGTCGCTCTTACGCACCTGAAGATCATGCCCGAATACGGCGCCTCCTATATGTATCTTACCAGACAGGAGTTGATAGACAACCACTTCCAGATTGGCGACTCCGAGGGCTTTGTCAACTATGGCATGACCATCAAGGGGGTGGAGTTCACCGCTTTCTTCATGGAGCGCGAATCCCGCATACGGGTCTCCTTCCGTTCAAAAGGAAAGGTCGATGTGAACCTGTTTGCGCGCGACCATTACAACGGGGGTGGCCATCACAACGCCGCCGGCGCCTTCTTCGACGGCACTATCGAAGAGGCCGTGGCCCATTTTGAACGTACCGTGAAAGAGGGAAAATACTAATCCGGTCATGAAAATCCGACTGTCATATTGGATACTGTCCCTTCTGCTTCTTTTGTCGGGTTGCCATCGGAACAATCCGACAGGCTCTGTGGTGTCCAGCACCAAAGAGGAGAAAGAAGATGTGGAAGCGCCCTATGTGGAAGGCAACAAGCGAATCATCCACTTGGAAAACGAGGAGATAGAGCTCTTTATCCAGCGTTATGGGTGGAAGATGGAGAAGACCGGCACGGGCCTCTATATCCAGATCCTGGATGAGGGCAAGGGCGACCTGTTCCAAGAGGATGACATGGTGCATTTGCAATACCAGACCTTCCTTCTCTCAGGCGAAAAGCTGTATGATTCCGAAGTGGATGGAGAGAAGGTCTTCAAAGTGGCCAAGTCGGAAGAGATCAATGCTTTGCACGAGGCCGTGCGCATGCTGCGGCCGGGTGGCAAGGCCCGCCTGGTGATCCCCTCCTATATGGCATACGGCGTGGCTGGAGACGGCGACAAGGTGAATGGAAGGGAGCCGGTGGTGATGATTGTAGAGGTGGAGTGAACAGTGATCAGTGATCAGGGGAATCTCCTTTTTAGTTAAAAATCAATGGTTGATAACTATTTTTCGTGAAGATGAAAACTCATCTTTACATTCCGTATTTTTGCCACTTTAGAATATTTTCCTTTTTTAGAACCATAATATTCAGGGAATTTTAGAGTTATTCATAGACATAAAAATTGCAGATATGAAAAAGTTAATGCTTCTTTTGGCTTGTTTCCTTTTTGCCGGTGCCGCTTTTGCACAGGTGGACAAAGCGAAATACTATATCGAAGGTGATTACTCCATCACCAAGGATAGCCGCGGCCAGTTTGTCTATCAGCTGACCAATATCACCTCCAAAGGCATCAGTTTCACACCCAAGGAGGTTATCTATGGTAAAGTGGAGAAGGACGAGTCTATCTCCTTTACTTTCGACAAGGCCACAACAGAGTGCCCGGAGGGCTTCGAGGGAGGTCTTAAGTTCTGGAAATGGCAATATAACGGCAAGGACTACAGCTGGCAGCGCGACAGCGAGGTGAAGGACGCCCAGCAGAACTTCGAGACCGACAAGGTGATGGTGGTGATGCTGGTCCTCGACTGTAGCAACTCCTTGGGAGAAGCCAACTTCGAGAAGCTGAAAAACAGCGCCACCAAGTTCATCAACATCCTCTACAACGCCTCTCCCGATGGCGGCATCCGACTGGGTGTGGTGGGCTTCAACACCATGGGCAATGCCGACAAGATGGTCTATAACATCGAGCCGCTGACCATGAACACCCGCGATGACATGATCAAGTTCATCCAAGGACTGACCCTCTACAACAATACCGCTTTGTATTATGCCATGCGCAAGGGTGCCGACATGATCTCCAACTATGTCAACCGTCTGCCCAACAAGGACAAAGAGAAATTCGACTATGCCTGCATGGTCTCCTTCACGGATGGCTACGACAACCACTCCACCGACCCCGAGCTGGGCTTGCCGGAGAAAGGATTGGAGAATCCCTATTTCAAATATGTCCGCGACCAGGTGGTGAACCGTCCTATCGAAGGTGCTCCGCTCAAGAGCTATGTCATCGCCATCAAGGGCAATGACGTGGCCGAGGACAACCAACTCTACAAGTCTGTGTTTGAGGGCATCTCCTCCGAGGCACCGTTCCTGTTGAATGACTTCACGCAGGTGGAGGCGCAGTTTGAGACGATGGCCCAGGAGCTCATCAAACGTTGGCAAAACCTGACCTGCTATGTGCCGAGTGCCCACCAGGGCAAGGTGCGCTGGACCATCGGCGACTATACCGACAACAGCACGAAGGCTACGGAGGTCAAGGAGACCATCACCACTGTTCGTAGAGATGCCTTTGTAGGAGTCAATGCGGGACTTGATTTTGAAATCTCCCACCGCAACACGTTTGGCTTGGGTGTGGGCTTCGACTTCGCCGTGCCGCTCAAGACCACCAATATGGCTTTAGGCGGACTGGCCGCACTGAAATATGACTTTGCGGGACCGCTGCACCTCGACCTCGGCGTCCTGATGGTGGCTGGCGACTATGTGCATAAGTGTGCCTTTATGGGCGGCCTCGGACTGGATGTCCGCTTTGCCACGGCCACGAAGGGCAAATCCTATTTCTATGATCCTGACAATGACGGTGCCACGGATAACAGTCAGGAGTTTTACTGGATACGCAAGCATACCGACAAGACCACCGTGGGCGGACTGCTCCGTTTGGGTGTCACCACCCCGGTGAAGAACCTCTATTTCTTCACGGACATCGCTGTCGGCAGATACAAGGCGACCTATTATCCCAATGCCACCGAGCCAGTAGAGCCTTATCAGGTGGCGCATCATCCCTACTGGAACATCTCGCTGAACGTGGGTTATCGTTTCGGGAATTAGGCGTTTACGGTTTACAGTTTACAGTTTACTGTTTACTGTTTACCGATTAGGCGATGAGACGATTAGAGGAGAAAGAGGGGAAAGAGGAGAAGGGAGGAGAAAAGAGGAGAAAAGAGGAGAAGGGAGGAGACTAGAGGTTAAAACTTCTAACTTCTAACTTCTAACTCCTAACTGACAACTGTTAACTGACAACTTTAAATAAAGGCTTTGCCGGCGATGCCGTCGGCGAACCATAGACCGGCTTCTGTCAGACAGAGCCGGTTTTTTATTAGCTGATAGTACTCTGTAGGAACCTCTTTCTCGAAGTAGGAGAGCAGCTCTTGGTGGCGTTCCGGGCCAAACCGGGCTTGCAGCGCGTCCAGGTCGAGGCCCGTGTGGGTGCGCAGGCGCAGGAGGAGGGTCTCGTTGTACTGGTCGGTGGGGGAGAGTGTCTCCTTCTCGCCGCAGGTCCGGCCTTGGGCGATGTCGTGGAGATATTGCTTCAGGTTGCCGGCGTTCCACTGGCGGGAGCTGCCATTGTAGGAGTGGGCGGCGGCGCCGAGGCCCAGGTAGGGCGTGCCGTCCCAGTAGGCGCTGTTGTGGCGGGAGTGATAGCCCGGGCGCGCGAAGTTGGAGACCTCGTAATGCTCGAAGCCGTGTGCGCGGGCGAAGTCGGTGAGCATGGCGTACTGGCGGGTGGCCATCTCCTCATCGACAGGGGCGTGGCGCCCGTGCTGGATCTGTTTGTAGAGGAGGGAGTTCTCCTCGGGCGTGAGGGCGTAGGCGGAGAAGTGGGTGATGGGCAGCTCTGGAAGGTGTTGCAACTCGTCTGCCCACTGCTCGTCAGTGCGCTCGGAGACGCCGTAGATAAGGTCTATGGAGAGGTTCTGGATGCCGGCGGCGGCCGCGTTGTGCACAGCCTCTATGGCTTCGGCAGCCGTATGCCGCCGCCCCATGAAGCGCAGCACATGGTCGTGGAACGACTGTACCCCGATGCTGAGGCGGTTGACGCCCAGCGCGCGGAGCTCCCGGCAGTAGGCGGCGGTGAGCTGCTCGGGATTGCCCTCCAGGGTGATCTCGGCGTCAGGGGCGATGGGGAAGTGCCGACGGAGGTCGGCAAGCAGCGAGGCCAGCTCGGCAGGGGTGAGCAGGGTGGGGGTGCCGCCACCCAGGTAGAGCGTGCGGATGTCAGCACCCCCGAGGTACTCTTGTCGCAGGACCATTTCCCGCGCCAGCGCCGCCAGGTACTCCCCGCGGCGGGCTGTGGAGACCACCGAGTAGAAGCCGCAATAGACGCACTTGCTTGCGCAGAAGGGGATGTGGACGTAGATGCCTGCCATGTGTGGTCGGGATGCGCTATTCGTATTTCAGATATTGGTTGTATTCAAAAGATTCCTTCTCCGGGTTCCATTCCAGCTTGTGGATGTCCCAGCTGCGGTCCGCGGCCGGCTTCTCCAATTTCTGGGCGATGATGACCTTCTCGCCGTCTGTGCGCACGTTGATCATGCCATACACCGTCACCGTGCGCTCCCGCTTCTTCGTGGAGTTGGACTTCTGTAGCTCGACAAACTCCTTGCTTGACCGGGCGAGCTCGGTGGAGAATATCAGCGAGCGTTCGCCACGGCTGAACTTGCCGATGGTGCCCAACGTGTCGGGACGCGGGTGCACGTGCGGCTCCTCGTCTCCACTGGAGATGACGGTGACGATGGGGTTCAGCACCCGCAAGAACTCGCTGGTGAAGTCGGCGCTGCCATGATGGCACGACTTGGCGATGTCGGCGCCCAGAGCCTCCCGGGCTTTGAGGATGGCCTCCTCCAGTTGCGCCTCCAGCTCTTTCCGTTTCTTCTCCGTGAGCGATTTGGTCTTCAGCTTCTTTTTGATGTCGGCCACATCGATGCCCGAGTAGTGGTGGATGAGGTGGTATTCAGATTCGGTGTTGAGGTCGCCGCCCAGGAAGAGTCTCAGATGGCCAATGGTCAGCTTGATGATGACTGAATGGCCGTTCTTGGTCTTGCCCTTGTTGCTGTCGATGACGGGCAGCGCGTCCTTGCCGTCGATGTTGACCGCCACAGGCCCCATGATCTCCATCTTCATGTTGTTTTTGTCGTAGATGGGCTTGGAGCCGAGGCGCAGTGCCTCCTTGGGCGCTGACGTCTTCTCCAGCACGTTGATATAGGTGCCGGCCTTGTCGATCTTCTTAAGCCGATTCTGGTAATCCTTGTCGGTGTCGCACAGGTCGGTGATGTATTTGTGCTTGTTGTAGGTGATCTCAGTGCCTAAGGAGTCGAGTTTTGACCCGCTGGCCTCCACCATGCCGTTGTGATACACCTTCTTGATGGAGAACTGCTGGGCCGTGCCATCGGTCTTGTTGAATATCTGGCCAAACCCGTTGTAGTGGTCTGTGTCTGAGTGCGAGATGACAATCGTGAAGGGTGGCGGGGCAACCTTGGCCGTCTTGAGGTTGAATCTCCATTTGAGATACCGGTACATGTTGTCGGAGCCGCCCGCGTCGATGAGGAAATGTTTGTCGTCTGGCGTCACCACATGGCATCCGTCCCCTTGTCCCACATCGATGAAGTTGACCTCCAGGATTCGCTCAGCCTGCATCTCCGATTCTTTGATGTAGCCGTCGGCATTCCGGCATCGCACTTTGACGTACTCCACCTCCTGGTTCTTCTCGGTGACCTTTATCCTCACATAGTCGTTGTTCTCTATGTAAGGTTTGATGTAGTCGCCAAACAAGAGTTCTTTGATGAAGGCGAATTTCTTCTTTTTGGTTTTGGAATCGATTTTGAAACCCATTAAGGATACCGAGGGATAAACAGCGTATCCAGTTCTCAATATGGCAGCCATGATGTTTGAATTTTTAAAAGATGAATAAAAAGGATTGATTGGCAAAACTACAATTAATTGTCATACAAAACGCAAGAAAAAGTTTTTTTAGTGATCAGTGATCAGTGAACAGTGATCAGTTGTCAGTTATCAGTTAGAAGTTAGAAGTTTGGAGTTAGAAGTTAGAAATTAGAAGTTTTAACCTTTAGTCTCCTCTTTTCTCCTCTTTTCTCCTCCCTTCACCTCCCTTCTCCTCTTTCTCCTCTAATCGTCTCATCGCCTAATCGGTAAACAGTAAACAGTAAACCGTAAACCCTCTTAACTTCTTAACTCCTTAGT
>JAFZZT010000015.1 GCA_017615595.1 Bacteroidales bacterium | reverse complement strand
GGAACACGGTCACCTTTACCGCCGCGGGCACGCAGAGCGCCACCTTGCAGACGGTCAACGGCTGCGACTCCGTGGTGACTATGACGCTCACGGTCAACCCGACCTACGCAGTGACCGACGCCCGGACCATCTGCGCGAGCGAACTGCCATACACCTGGAATTCCGTCACCTTCACCTCCGCGGGCACGCAGAGTGCCACGTTGCAGACGGTCAACGGCTGCGACAGCGTGGTCACGATGACGCTCACGGTCAACCAGACCTACGCGGTGACGGATGCCCGGACCATCTGCGCGAGCGAACTGCCATACACGTGGAACACGGTCACCTTCACTGCCGCGGGCACGCAGAGTGCCACCTTGCAGACCATCAACGGCTGCGACAGCGTGGTCACGATGACGCTCACGGTCAACCCGAACTACGCGGTATCTGATGTCAGAAGTGTCTGTCCGAGCGAACTTCCCTACACTTGGAACGGCCTCGTCTTCAGCAGTGCAGGCACGCAGAACGTAACCTTGCAGACGGTCAACGGCTGCGACTCTGTGGTGACCATGATTTTGACGGTCAACCAGACACACGTCACCACCGACAGCCAGACTATCTGCGAGAATGAGCTGCCGTACACCTGGAATGGTGTCACCTTTACCATCGCGGGCATGAACACGGCCACCCTGCAGGATGCGAACGGTTGTGACTCCACCGTGATCATGACCCTGATTCTCAACCAGCTGGCAACCACCGAGTTCACTATCGAGACTTCGGATAGCTGCTACATTTGGAACGATCAGACCTACTGCGCTTCCGGCGACTACGTGCAGACGTTGCAGACAGTCGATGGCTGCGACTCTGTGGTGACGCTACACCTGACCACCAGCGTGGGTGTGATGAGCTACGAGCAGGGCACTGTCTTCCTCGCGCCGAACCCGACTAAGAATATCTGCCGTATTGTGGGACTCGAGACCGAGCCCGAGGCGGTGGACCTCTACGACATGCACGGAAAGCTCCTGATGCGTACTCGCAGTACCGAATTCGATGTGAAGCATCTGCCTTCGGGAATGTACATGGTCAAGGTGAACACTGGCGACCATATCATCCACCTGAAATTAATTCGCCAGTAGAAGACATGACGTGAAATGTTTCTGCATTTTTTTCTCTTCCAATACAATAAAATATGTATTTTTGCCTCCGCTTGAAAATTTACAATTAATCATAAAATTTATACACGAATGAAAAAAATCTTTACCCTTATTGCCTTGATTAGCATGGCATTGTTCAGCATGGCCCAGTCTGTCAACCTGGCCTATTTCCCGTTTACGGGCAACTCGGCGTCTCCCAACACCCCGACCTCTTATCTGGCTTCTGCCGGTGAGCAGACGGGTACTGCCGGCCTCTACCTCGATGGCACGCACGGCTCCTCCGAGTGGTTGCAGGCTTCCGAGCTTACCTCCAATGGCGGTTCCGCCATCAACGCCCTCAATGGCGAAGCTGCTGGCCAGGACTTGGCCACCATCAACAACAGCGCTAATGGAAAATCTATCGTCTTCCATTTCTCCACTGCCGGTTATCAACAGGTGACGGTCTCCATGGCAGCCCGCCGCTCCGGCCAAGGCTTCAACAGCACGGTGTGGTCCTACAGTACCGATGGCGTGAACTTCACCGTCATCACCGGTGCCAGCACGGTGCCTTCTACCGCCGCCACTTACGAGCTGCAGTCGGTTGACCTTGGCGGCATCACCGCTGTGAACGACCAAGCCAACGTCTATCTGAAGTGTACCTACGACGGCGCACAGTCCGCCAGCGCTTCCTTCCGTATCGACAATGTGCAAATCAACGCCTACCCAGCCGGTCCGGATGTCTTCGCCCCGTACATCTCCAACGTGACCCCGCTGAATGCCACCACCATTGCGCTTACCTTCAGCGAGCCGCTCGATGCCACTACCGCCCAGACAGCCGCCAACTATGTGCTCAACGACGGCACTATCTCCCAGGCTGTGCTCAACAACAATGTGGTGACCCTGACCGTGAACCCCGCCATGACAGAAGGTCTGGAGCATACGCTTATCGTTAGCAATGTGACCGATATCGCAGGCAACGCCATGACGCCCGACACCCTTACCTTTACTTACGGTGTGGAACAACAATATGTGTGCGCCAACATCGCGGAACTGCGTACCAAACTTGACTTCACCGACAATTCCGTCAATGTGTCTGACAACACCACCTACAAGCTGACGGGCGAGGTTGTGGTGACCGCTGTGGCCGCCTACAACAACCAGAAGGTGATCCAAGACGCCACCGGCGCCATCTTGATCTACGACCCCAGTGGTTCCCTGGGAACCCTCAGCGTGGGCGACAAGGTCTCCGGCATCTACGGTACCCTGACCAACTACTATGGCTTCCTGGAGTTCAAACCGACTGCCGCATACGAGAATTTCATCTCTGTTTTCGAAGATGTCACGCCGCTGACCATCACCTTGAGCCAGTTGAATGATGCCAGCTTTATGATCGGCCATCAGGCTGAATTGATCAAGCTGAATGACGTTACCCTGAATGAGGCTGGCACCACTTGCGCCGTCTTGACTCCGTACGGTATTACTCAGAACGGCACGACCGCCAATGCTTTCTTCGCCTACTTCCAAGATGCAGAATATGTTGGTGCGGCGCTGCCCGACTACGCGATGGACCTGACCGGATTTAACTTCGCCACCGGCAAGATCGGTTCCAGCTATCTGGATTTCAGATATTATATCATCCCTCGTAACAATGTGGATTTCGCACACCATGTCGGAATCACTGAATATGACCGAGCTATCCAAATCTTCCCGAACCCGGTCGCTGAAGAACTGCACCTCACCTTCAATGCTTTCCAAGCTACCACGATGCAGATCTTCGACATCACGGGCAAAATGGTGATGAGCCATTCTGTCAACGGAGAGGTGATGAACGTCTCTGTTGCCCATCTGACCGCCGGCACCTACTTTGTCCGTCTGACTGACGGCCACGATGCTGCCATCACCAAATTCGTGAAGAAATAATCCCCGGTTTTTGTTTCTCCCATAGAGGCAAAAGGCATGATTGTGCCTTTTGCCTCTTTTTTTATGCCAAGAAGGATGATTGGCGTGTAAGATGCTTTGCAATATGTTGTTTTTCAACCCGATACAAAAGGTTTAAAATAAAAAAATAAAAAAGTATAATAATCTGGGAAAGAATGACGTTATGCTATTGTTATTAAAAAAATGGACCAAATTCTTTGCCGATGAATAAAGACTCTACATCTTACACCCCCAAAAATCTGAAAGCCGAAAAACCTTCACCGAGAGTGATAAAAAATATTCTGAATTACTCTAAATCGCTGATGTCGATTCCGGTTCAGTATAATCGCTTCTTGTTGCTTGTAAATAATTGACAGCTTTTTCTGACATGAAAGAGGCTGTGATTGGATTGGGGAGCAACATAGAACCGCGAGGTTTTTATTTGCAGATGGCTGTTTTCAAGATCAAGGAGACGGTAGGGGAGTTGTTGCGCTCCTCCTCGGTCATCGAAACTCCTGCCTGGGGTTTCGAGGCGCCTCCCTTCCTGAACCAGGTGGTCGTGGTGCGCACGGCCCTGGAGCCGCTGGCACTGCTGGACGAGCTGCAGCGCATCGAGCGTGCCCTCGGGAGAAAACAGAAAAGCTCTGTGGTGGACGGCGTGCCGCAGTATCACAACCGGACCATCGACCTGGACATCTTGGATTATGACCATCAGGTCTATCACGATGAACGGCTCACGTTGCCGCATCCCAAGATTGCCGAACGAGATTTTGTGCTGCAGTCCCTTCGCGAGCTGCAGATAACCATATAGGATATTATCAGGATGAATATACCATATAATTATATAGTGATTGAAGGTTGCATCGGGGCTGGCAAGACCACCTTCTCGAAGATGCTGGCGGAGGACTGCAATGCGGAGCTGGTGCTGGAGCAGTTCGCCGACAACCCCTTTCTGCCCAAGTTCTACGAAGATCCGGTGCATTACGCCCTGCCCGTGGAGATGCACTTCCTGATGGAGCGCTACCGCCAGCTGAGCCGCTTGCTCTCCGCCCGCGATATGTTCAAGGATTTTGTGGTGGGCGACTATTTCATCGACAAATGTATCATCTTCTCCAAAAACAACCTGCTGCCAGACGAGTTCAACCTCTACAACACCGTTTTCAGCACCATCTCTTCTTTCCTGCCGAAACCGGAGCTGATCCTGTATCTCTATAACGACCCTGAGCGACTCCTCCAGAACATCGCCCGCCGCGGCCGGGAATATGAGAAAAACATCACGGCGGAATACCTGTCCGACATCCAGGAGAGCTATATGAACTATTTCCGACAGAATACCAACATCCCCATCTTGCTGGTGCAGGCTGCCGATCTCGATTTTGTATCCTCCCACGATGATTATCTGAAGATTAAAAACCTCCTGAATCAATCCTATGAGGTGGGAATTCACAGGATCTCCTTCTGACGGATTGATGGGATTGAAAAATTATTTTTCTTCCCATAGTTCATTATGATTTTTTTTGTACTTTTGCTGACCTTTTGTGATTATTAATTTAATACAATAAATATTATGAAGATTAGAAGATTATTCAGTGCCCTCTTGGTGATTTTAGTCGTTTTGATGGCAATCTTTGCCGCCCGCGCCATTATGAGACCCGAAAAATTCAAGACTGTCTATGAATTCCGTAAGACGGCTAATGTTAACAACTTGTTGGCCATCCGTAGTGCCCAGGCCGTATATAAGACTGTTTACAAGAAATACGCCGCCGACATTGATTCCCTCTCCGACTTTGTGAAGAACGGATATGTGGAGGTCGAGAAGACCATCGGTACGATCCCAGACTCCATTTCTCAAGAACAAGCCTTCAAGTTGGGCCTTATCCACAAAGAGACAGTCAAAGTGCCGGCTATTGAAAAGATCCTGGAGCTTGACAAGAATGTGACACTCGATAGTTACAAGAATTTCGAATATATACCCTATTCCGACAAGAAGAAATACGAAATCCAGACAAGTGTCATCCATAATAAGAACTATGAGGTGCCCTTGTTTAAGATTGATGTGCCCATTGACGATATCCTGATTAACATGGACCGTTCCATCACGCCGGAGAACTCCAGCATCTTCAAGAAATTGTGGAATAAGATCTTCTATAACAATCTTGCTGAGGAAACCCAGTACAAGGCGTTGTACAAAGACATCTACATGGGTAGTCTGACGGAGGCTTCCACGGCTGGTTCCTGGGAATAAACGCTTCGGACATGAACCCTGTTTTCAACGATTACTTTACGAAATCCATTCGCTTGACGCCGAATGGATTTTCGCTTTTTAGCTTGGAGGATGGCCGGCTGAAAAGAGAGGATTACGGCAACGAGGACAATGTGTTGCTCACGCAGAAAGCCCCTGCCTTTTTCCAACTTCCCGATGTCACCGACACTCCTGTGGACGTAGTGGTGGCCACGCATGTGCCCATGCTGGTGCCGGAAGTCATCTTTGACGAGTCCAAGACGAAGGAGTATCTGGCCATGCAGTTTGATGTTTCCCAACTAGGCCGTGCCTATTCCGACCAGCTGGGATTGTACCGATCCCTCTATTTCTTGACCCAGAACGAGTGCGACACGCTGGATGCGCTTCCCTTCAAGCCCGTACTCAAAGCCGAGGCCACGATATTGTACGACTTCCTGCTTCATCAATCCAACGGGGACGCCGTGTTGCTGTCCGTGAACGATGGCTTTGTGGACTATTTTGCCATGCACGCCAATGCGCCTGCCCTGGTGAATCGTTCCACCAGAACGGACAATGTGGATGTCCTCTATTATTCCCTTAACTGCATGCAGCAGTTCGGACTTTCGGAGCCGACTTTCTTCGTCCACTATTTCAATGCGCCGAACCGCAAACTCAACGACCTGTTGCGTCAGTATCACAACAAAGTGGAGGTGCTGTAGTATGCGTATCATCAGCGGTAAAAACAGAGGAAGACATATCGTTGCGCCGGCCAACTTGCCGGTGCGGCCCACTACCGATATGGCCAAGGAGAGCCTGTTCAACATCTTGAACAACTACTTCTACCTGGATCAGGTGGAGGTGCTGGACCTTTTCGCTGGCACGGGCAACCTGACATATGAGTTCGCCTCGCGGGAGGCCAAGAGCGTGGTGGCGGTGGATGCCGATGTGCGCTGCACTAACTTCATCAAGAAGATGATACAAATGCTGCACTACGACCAGGTCTCTGTCGTCCGTCAGGATGCGTTTGCCTACACTGCCGCCAGCCGCCGCAAGTTCGATGTCATTTTTGCCGATCCTCCTTACCAGATGGAGAATATCGGTGAGATCGTGCAGAATGTCTTCGGCAACGAACTGCTGAAACCGGATGGATGGCTGGTGATGGAGCATTCTGATGTGCACGATTTCTCGGAGCATCCATATTACTTTGACCATCGTCGTTACGGAAGAGTGAATTTCACGTTTTTTGTCAATATGACTGCGGAGAAAGAGGCCGCAGATGAGGAGTAGAGTATGAACGAGAAGAAGTTTTTGATAGTAGGCTTGGGCAACGCCGAGCAGCAGTATGCTGGCACGCGCCACAACTATGGCTTTGAGGTGGTCAATGCGCTGGCGAGTGCGTTGGGCGCAACCTTCAAAAACGATAAATACGCCTATGTGGCCAAGGGCTCTTTCAAAGGCCGTCAGTTCGTGATGGTGATGCCGACCACCTATATGAACCTGAGTGGCAAGGCTGTCAAGTACTGGCTCAACGCCGAGGAGATAGCCCCGGAGCGCTGCATGGTGGTGTGTGACGACCTGGACCTGCCCGTGGGGAGTCTCAAAATCAAACCGAAGGGTGGGGGAGGCTCGCACAACGGACTCAACCACATCATCGAGATGCTGGGGCACGCCAACTTCCCGCGCCTCCGTTGCGGCATTGGCAAGGACTTTGCCAGAGGCTACCAGGTGGATTATGTGCTGGGCCGTTTCTCGAAAGAAGAGCTGAAACTGATAGAGCCCTGCATCACACGCGCGGTGGAGGCTCTCAAGCTGTTCGCCACAGACGGCCTGGAACGTGCCATGCTGTATTGCAATACCAAATCCGAGGAACCCGACAACCAATAGATTATGAAAAAGATCTTCCTGTATATGGCTTTGATGCTGTGTGTCTCGCTGGGCGCAGCCCAACAGCAGAACTGGTATCAGGTGGGATTCAAAATCTCGGCCAGCTTCCCGACAAACCGGATATACTCCGTTGATAACGACTATCTGAGTTCGCTCACCGCCGCCGATTTCGGAGCCTTTTTCCGCGCGGGCAAGTATGTGTATGGCGAGGTCGGTCTTGGCTATGCATTCTACAAGGGCGACTACACCGTGCAGACCGCCACGGGCTCTAACCTCTTTGAGCCTGAACGCGTGGAACTCCGCCATCTCCAGATCCCCGTCAAGGCTGTGGGAAACATCCCCCTCACGCGCAGCCTCTCACTGCTGCCCTTCGCCGGCATTATCTGGCAACCGCTGCTGAAAGTCACCGCCAATGACATCGGCTATGACAAGAACACCATCCAGCACAACTCTGTCTTGTTCACCACCGGCTTCGATTTTAAAATCGGCCCCATCGTGTTGGGCGCCAATTATCGCTATTCCCTGACCAGATTCTTCCAAAACAAAGAAGGCAAACATCCTCAATATGTGAATGTTTGTGTGGGATTTCAATTTTAAACCATTGATTTTCACATCTTTATTGAAAGAAATAATTATTTTGTTTTTTAATGAAATAAATGCTATTTTTGCCGCGCTTTTAGCAAAGGGAGCTTAGCTCAGTTGGTTTAGAGCATCTGCCTTACAAGCAGAGGGTCACTAGTTCGAATCTAGTAGTTCCCACCAGAAACTCATCGGGTAACGATGAGTTTTTTTATTTCAGCACCCTATCTTTCCATAAATTATCGTATCTTTGCCGCCTTAAATTTTTGATACGATGAACAGTGTTAAAACCTTTATCTTGACTTTGGTGGCAGTCTTCTTCCTGCTTCCTTGCACTTGGGCACAGAAGAGCTCCACTATTCATGTGAAAATACTGAATAACAAGTATAAACATGTTGATCTGGTCAGCGCGTATGGCGAAGACAAAACTTATCAATCAACCGACATCGCGCAGGATCAGTTTACCATGACTACCAACCTCGGTCCCGACATCTATCGGTTGCGTTTTGACAATCAGGATCATTTTCTGCTGGTCGTCACCCCTGGCGAGTCTCAAGAACTGGAACTGAATGCCGAAGATCTGACGAGCATCGCCTTGACGGAAGGCTCTCCTTCCATGGCGTTTGTCAAGAAGGCCACGGATTATAGCCAATATAGAAAATATGTTTTGGACAGCCTCAACAATGCTCTCCAACATGATGACAGTCAGAAATATTGGGCTACCACAGCCCAAAATATCAACATGTTCACGCAGACCAACGATGATGTGGACAACTATCTGCTGAGCGCCTTTAAGAATGTGGACTCCTTGTCGCAGATTTTCTCCCAATATGCCCCGGCGGGCAAGGTGAAAGGCTCCGACTTGGATGCCTTCGTGAATAGTGCCAACAAGCAACTGAAGGAGCTGGACATGAACTACCAGCCGTTTGCCAACTATCTGGATAATGTGGGCAAGTATTACGATTTCTCCAAAGACCGTCAATCGGGTGATGCGAATTTTTATTACACGCTGGACAAGTATATAAATGAAGTGAATTATCGTCATGAAGTGGCGTCGTCTGCCATTGGAAGTGTGCTGGGTGATGTGAAGGAGCTCTTGGCCGTTCGTGACAGTCTGGCCTATAATAATCTCTTGGAGAAAAAGTCTAACAAGGCCATGTGGGCCAATATGGTGCTTCAGCGCTTGAATGACAAGGTGAAGGGTGTCGCGGCGCAAAAGGAGGTGTATGAGCAGAGTGTCAAGGAGACCCGGAATAATGCATCTTCGTTGGTGACCTCTTCACAGGATCGCGTGCGCCAGATTGTCGCCCGCTATCAGAACCAATACAATGAAACGGATGCCTTCGTGAACAACAAAATCAAGGAGACTGTCTTGGAAAACAAGCAGGACATCGCTGCTTTGATGTTTGTCGATATGTTCCCCAGAGAGCAGAATGCCGAGTTTCACAAGGAGGTCTTCACTGCATTGCATAATAAATACCCGAGTCATCCGATTGTTGCCGAGCGCTGGAGTATCGTCAATTCCCCTGCTGGCAAAACCAACGTGGGTGCCATTGCGCCGGAGCTGGAGTTCCCGAATCCGGATGGCAAGATGTTGAAGCTCTCCGACCTTCGTGGCAAGGTTGTTCTGATCGACTTTTGGGCTTCCTGGTGCGGTCCTTGCCGCCGGGAGAACCCCAATGTGCGGCGTGTGTACAGCTTGTATCACGACAAGGGCTTCGAGATCTTCAGCGTCTCCCTGGACCGCGATGCCAATGCTTGGAAGGGTGCCATCAAGGCAGACCAGCTGGTGTGGCCGAATCATGTGAGTGACCTGAAACAGTGGCAGTCGCAGGCGGCGGCCATCTATGGGGTCCGCTCTATCCCTGCCACTTTCTTGTTGGACAAGGAGGGACGTATCGTGGCCAAAGACTTGCGAGGCGAAGCTTTGGAGCGTGCCGTCAAACAGTTGCTGGAACAGCAATAATCACTTCGGCAAAAAAAAAACAACAGGCTGATCCGAAAGGGTCAGCCTGTTTTGTTGTGCGAAAATGCCGGTGATTACTTCTGCAGTTTCTGTTTCAGCACCTTCAGCATGTCCACGGTCATGGAGGCCAGGTCGTAGGTCGGCTTGAAGCCCCATTCCTCGCGGGCGCAGTGGTCGTCCATCTGGTTGGGCCAGGAGTCGGCGATGGCTTGGCGCAGTTCGTCATACTGATACTCCATCTTGAAGTCGGGGATGTGTTTTTTGATTTCGTTGTAGATCATCTCCGGCTCGAAGCTCATGGCGGTGATGTTGAAGGAGTTGCGGTGCACCAGTTTGGCGGGGTCGGCTTCCATGAGGTCCATGGCGGCCTTCAGTGCATCAGGCATGTACATCATGTCCATGAAAGTGCCTCTGGCAATAGGGCAGGTGAAGGTCTCGCCTT
This sequence comes from Bacteroidales bacterium, assembly GCA_017615595.1. Classification (GTDB taxonomy): domain Bacteria; phylum Bacteroidota; class Bacteroidia; order Bacteroidales; family WCHB1-69; genus F23-D06. The sequence goes on along the minus strand of JAFZZT010000015.1, from coordinate 5,213 downwards.
TGACGGCGGCGTAGTAGATCTCCACGGCATAGTCGGTAGTGCCACCGCCCGGCAGCGTCACGTTGGAGATGAGGCCCGGGAAACGGACGGAGCGGGTGTCCACGCCGAAACGTTTGAAGTAATAGTCGCTCAGCAGCTCGCCCGTCACCTTGGTGACACCGTAGATGGTCTTAGGCCGTTGGATGGTGTCTTGCGGGGTCATGTCGTGCGGCGTGTCCGGTCCGAAAGCACCGATGGAGCTGGGGGTGAACAGGGCGCAGCCGAACTCGCGGGATACTTCCAGACAGTTGATGAGGGCACCTATACCCACATTCCAGCCCAGCATGGGGTTGGCTTCCGCCTTGGCGGAGAGGATGGCTGCCAAGTTGTAAATGGCGTCAATGTTGTATTTCTTTACTGCATCTGCGATGTCTTGCGCTTTCGTGGCGTCAATCTTGCAGGAAGGACCCGCGTCAGCCAGATCACCTTTCAAGGGGTAGGCCACATCGGCGGCCACCACGTTGTCGGTCCCATATTGTTTGCGCAAGGCAGGTGTCAACTCGGAACCAATCTGTCCGCAGGCACCAATAACTAATATTTTTTTCATCTTGATGAGTTTTATGAATGACTGTTTTTACAAGGATGCAAAAATACAAAATAATATAGTCTTTGATACCGCCCAATGGATTTTTTTTGCCTTGGTTTTTTCGGGGAATAATCGTAAAAATCCATTTCGTTATCTGCCTAAAAATTTTTATCTTTGCGCCTTGTTTCAAAAGACTGTAGCTATGATATATTTAGACAATTCAGCAACCTCTTATCCTAAGCCCGATGTGGTTTACGATTTCATGAATTCCTTTTACAAAGAGCACGGCGTGAGCCCTGGCCGTGCTGGCTATGACGCCGGTATCGAGACGGGCGAGCTCCTGACCGACTGCCGTCGCCTTCTGACGAAGATGTTCAATGGCGGCACGGACGAGCGCCGTCTGACCTTCAGCTACAACGCCACCGATTCTCTGAATATCCTGATTCAGGGTCTGGCACGCAAAGGCGGTCATGTGATCACGACCATGTTGGAGCACAACTCCGTGTTGCGTCCGCTCTATCATCTGGAGCAGGCCGGCATCATCGAGGTTACCTACCTGCCTTTTGACGAGGCTGGTTATGTCCATCCGGATGATTTCAAGAAGGCTATCAAGTCCAACACCAATTTGGTGGTCTGCACCCAATGCTCCAACGTGATTGGCACGGTGCAGCCTATCAAGGAGATTGGCAAGATCTGCAAAGAGAATGGCCTTACCTTCATCGTGGATGGCAGCCAAGGCGCAGGTGCTGTGGTGATGGATATGATTGACTATAATGTAGATGCCTACGCTTTCACGGGCCACAAGTGCTTGATGGGACCGACCGGTATCGGTGGCTCCTATGTGCGCGAGGGCGTGGAGGTGGTCCAAACCCGCTTCGGCGGCACGGGCGTCCGCTCGGCACAACGTTCCCATCTGGAGGAGTACCCCTACAGACTGGAAGCTGGTACCATCAACATGTTGGGTATCAGTGGCCTCTATGCCGGCACCAAGTGGGTTATGGAGCAGGGAATTGAGAACATCCATGCTCAGGAGATGAAGCTCTGGAAGAAACTGCGCGACGGCATCCGCGATGTGGAAGGCGTGATCGTCTATTGCGCTACCACCACCGAGAACCAGAACCCGGTGCTCTCTATCAACATCAAAGGCTTTGAGTCTATCGACGTGGGCACGATGCTGGATGTGGACTACAATATCGCTTGCCGTACCGGTCTGCAGTGCGCTCCGATGGTGCACGAGCGTATCGGCACGCTGCCTATTGACGGCACCGTTCGTCTCAGTATCGGCGCCTTCAACACAGAAGCCGACATTGACGCCTGCATCGAAGCCGTCAAGGAGATTGCTGCGCTGAAAAACTAATACGAGTCGTGCATGACACGCAATAAGAAGTGGGTCGGACATCTTGCGGCCTTAGCCACCTACATCATCTTCGGTATCAACCCGAACTGCTCCAAGGTGGTGGTCCCGCAGTACATGACCCCCGAGTGTTACACCGCTGTCCGGATGCTGTTCGGGACAGCGGTGTTTTGGTTGCTATCCCTGTTCATTCCGTACCAGAAAGTACGCCGTAAGGACTGGCCTCTCTTTATCTTGGGAGGCGTGGTGATGGCCGGCACGCTCTATGCCTTTTCGGAGGCTTTCCGCTACACCTCGCCCTGCTATGTGTCGCTGGTCTCGGCCATGTGCCCCTTGATAGTCATGTTGATGGCTGCTGTCTTTTTGAAAGAACCGATCTCGTGGCGCAAGAGCACGGGCGTGCTCTTCGGCATCTGCGGCGCCCTGATGATCGTGCTCTTCTCCTGGGGCGTGGATGCCAACATGACCGTCAAGGGCCTGCTTTTCTGTCTGGTCAATATCATCTTCTATGCCAGCTACCTGATCATCACCCGATCGGTGTCGGGGAGCTATTCGCCCATCACGCTGATGCGGTGGATATTCCTTATCGGCACTCCCATTTGCGTGGTGCTGGCGGCACCCACCTTTCACACTTCCGTGGCGCTGATGTCTGCAGCTACGCCTTTTGTGTATGTCAACTTGTTCACGGTGCTGATTTTCGCCACCATCGTCTCCTATATCTTGTTGCCGGTGGCGCTGCGCCAGCTGCGGCCTACCACGGTGAGCATGTACAGCAACCTGCAGCCTGTCGTCACCGCTGCGGTGGCGATTGCGGCAGGACAAGACATCTTCACCTGGAACAAGCCCGTGGCCCTGGTGCTGATCATCATCGGTGTCTATCTCGTCAACACCTCGCGGGCGAAAGGGCAGGGGTGAAATCCCTTTTGAATCTGAGGAAATAAAAAAGGACGACCTGTCATGGGGCCGTCCTGCTATGGTTGTATTCGATATGTTATGCCTCTCTCAACCACCGGAAGATCTCTTTCCAGCCGTTCTTCTTGCCGTACATGAGGATGCCGACACGATAGACCTTGGCGGCGAACCAGATGCAGAAGACAAGGAAGAGCAGGCAGATGCCCATGGAGGTGAGCAGTTGCCATAAGGGCACGCCCGAAGGCAACCGCACCATCATCGAGATGGGGGAGGTGAGCGGGATCATGGAGAGCCATAACGCCAACTGCCCGTTAGGGTTGGAGGATATTGTAGGCACGAAGATGATGGACAGGATCAACGGGAGGGTGACAGGCATGGTGTATTGCTGCGAGTCGCTCTCGCTGTCCACCACAGAACCGGTGGCGGCATACAGGGTGGCATATATGAGGTAGCCGATGACAAAGTAGAAGAAGAAGCTGAGCAGCAGTTCCGCGAAAGAGACAGGGAAGTAGTTGTTGATGACTTGGAAGATGTTGCCGTCAGCAAGCGCTGCCAGGTCGGGGCTGTCTGCCATCCCGGTGGTCATCTCCGTGGCCACTGCTGCACTGTCATCACTGCTGAAAAGATTCGGTGCCGCCAACTGGATGCTGAAGAGAATGCCCGTGGTGAGCACGACCCAAATGAGGAACTGGGTGATGCCGACCAGCGCGATGCCTACAATCTTGCCGGTAAGCAGCTGCATGGGCTTGACAGACGAGATCAGCACTTCCACGATGCGGTTGCTCTTCTCCTCCAACACGCCGCGCAGCACCTGACTGGCAAAGATGATGATGATGAAGTATATGAAGAAGCCGCAGGCCATGCCGATCAGCATGTTCATGTCGGCGTCATTCTCCCGCTGGTTGCCGTCTTTGTCAATCTGGATGGCCGTGATGTTGACCTTGGTCAGATCTTGCAACTTCTGGAATTCCGCCAGCTCGATATGCAGGGAGTCTTGAAGGATCCGGTCGAAGAAGGTCTCGTTCATCTGGCTTTCCAAAGAAGATTGCAGGTTGCTGGGGATAGACTTCTTGTAGTAAAGATTGCTCCGCAGACCTTCCCCATTGTCGAGGATGTGGAAAACACAGTCGAACTCTTCATTGTCGAGCGCCTCTTTGGTGAGCTGGTCGATGTTGCCGGAACGGTATTGATAGGTAGTGTTGTCGGTCTCCTGGAAGGTGTTGAGGAAGATCTCCGTGTCGTCCACCACCAGTACGCGAGTGTGCTGACTTCGCTCGGAGTGCAGCATGACGAGGACCGGAACGAAGATAAGGGCGGCTATCAGCACCGGCAGCAGAATGGTCATGATGATGAAGGATTTCTTCTTGACGCGGGTGGTGTATTCGCGGCTGATGATGAGGAATGTCTTATTCTGCATGGTGTTGGTTGTTGAAGGTTTCGACTTGTTGGATGAAAATATCGTTCATGGAAGGCAATTTCTCGGCGAAAGAGACGATGTGGCTTTGCCGAGCCAGCAGCTGGAGGAGCTCGTTGGCCTCGTGACCGTCCGCGATGCGGATGGTGTAGGAGGTGGTGCGCTCGCTGTCTTTCTGGGAGATCAGCTGGAACACCTCGCCGAATATCTGCTCGTCCAGAGGATTGTCGTTGGTGATTTCCACCGCGTAGGTGTTGTTCTTGAACTGTTGTTTGATGTCGTATATGTTGCCTTCCAGGATCTTCTGCGATTTGTTGATCAAGGCGATCTCGTTGCAGATCTCCTCCACGGAAGTCATGTTGTGCGTGGAGAGGATGATGGTGGCACCCTCTTTGGAGAGTTGCATGATTTCGTCTTTCAGGAGGTTGGTGTTGATGGGGTCGAAACCACTGAAGGGTTCGTCCAGAATCAGGAAGGAGGGCTTGTGCAGAATTGTGGTGATGAACTGCAGCTTCTGTTGCATGCCCTTGGATAACTCTTCGGTGGGACGGTTCCACCAGTCGGAGATCTGGTATTGATCGAATTTCAGCTTCAGCTGCTTCTTGGCGTCTGAGGCCGACATGCCTTTGAGCTGGGCCAAATAAAGTGCCTGCTCGCCCGCTTTCATCTTCTTGTAGAGACCGCGTTCTTCAGGAAGGTAGCCGATTTGTGACACGTCCTCTGCCTGAAGAGGATGCCCTTGGAAGAGGATGCGTCCCTCGTCCGGGAAGGTGATGCGGTTGAGAATGCGGATGAGCGTGGTCTTGCCAGCGCCGTTAGGCCCAAGAAGACCAAAGATAGCTCCCTGCCGGACAGAGAGCGATACTTTGTTGAGCGCGGTGTGGTTGGAGTATCGTTTGGTGACCTCCTGAACTTCTACGATATTCATATTGTAGGATTAGCTTTTTTCTTTTTTTTCTTTTTCTTCT
>JAFZZT010000014.1 GCA_017615595.1 Bacteroidales bacterium | reverse complement strand
GACATTGATTCTCAAATCACTGATCACAGTTCACTGATCACTAAAATCCGCACCTTTGTGGAAACTCATGAGATGCAATCCGAATTGGAACCCTATCGTGACACACTCTACAAAGCTCTGCGCGAAGTGAAGATCTGCGACCCAGCCATCGGTTCCGGCGCGTTCCCGATGGGACTGCTGAACGAGCTGTGGCGTTGCAGGGAGGCTCTGGCGGTTTCCGATTCCTGTTCACTGATCACTGTTCACAGATCACAATTGAAAAAGGAGATTATCGAGAACAACATCTACGGTGTGGACATCGAACGTGGTGCCATTGACATTGCCCGACTGCGTTTTTGGCTTAGCATCGTGGTTGACAGTGAAGTACCCGAGGCATTGCCCAACTTCGACTACAAATTTATGCAGGGCAACAGTCTGATAGAGAGCTTCGAAGGGGTGGATTTAAGCCGGATGATGGATCAGGAGGGGATGATGAGCGGTCTTGGCAAGGGGAAGAACAAGGCAGGCGCGAACCAGTTGGCGATGGAATACACTTCTGACGAAACCAAGCACAATCTGCGCTTGCTGTTGCAGGAGTACTTCTCGCTCACAGACCACGCCAAAAAGGTGGCAGCCCGCAGTACTATCAACGGTAACGTGAAGCGGTACATCGCCCAGCAGGGTCTCACGTCCTCCGCCGAAGTCCGCCTCTCCGCCCTCGACCCCTCCGCCAACCAGGAGTTCTTCCTCTGGCACACGTGGTTCAAGGACATCTTCGACAAGGGTGGGTTTGACATTGTGATCGGGAACCCGCCGTATGTGGTTATCGGTGCAGACGGAACATACAGCACATATAAAACCGCATCATGTTTGGATTTATACGCTTTCTTTTATGAACGGGCTGTCAACTTATTAAGTAAAAATGGTATTCTATCATTTATCACTTCATCTCTTTTTGTCAAAGGCATGAAATTTCATTTACTTCGCGATTTCTTGCAAGAAAATGTTACCGTGATTGCATTCAGAATAGAAGGAGATAATGTCTTCAAGAATGCAAAAATCCCGACAGCAACATTTATAGCAAAAAAATGCAAGTCGAGTTGGCGTTTTGAGGATTTTTATGCAGATGGTAATATCATTGAACATATTATTTCGGGAACCGTTCCACTCTCATCTGTTTCTTCAATTATGCGAGGCTTTGAAATTGGACGAAATATGGTTGGACGCAACGGTCAACACAAATTTCTTACAGGATCAGATGTTTCCAAATATCACTATACAAAGCTGTCATATATAAGCCAAACTGTTTTAGATGCTTTTTCTAAGGATAAGATATTTTTTAGCAAAGAAAGAATATTATTGCGGGAAGCAGGTAGCTTTCTCATTGCGGTATATCTTGGGAATGAAACAATATATTCAAATAGAAGCCTATATTCAATTCTAATCACGGATGATCGATTGAGTACAAAGTATGTGTTAGCATTGCTAAACTCTTCTCTACTTCAATGGTATTATTCAACAATGTTCAAAGGTGAGACAGAACTCTTTCCGAAAATACGAATAGCCCAAGCGAAGAAATTACCTATACTAAAAGCGAGCAAAGACAAGCAACAACCCATTATCGCATTGGTTGACCAAATCCTTTCCGCAAAGAAATCCAATCCTAATGCCGATACTTCGACTTTGGAGCGGGAAATTGACGCGTTGGTGTATGAGTTGTATGGGTTGACGGAGGAGGAAATTGCGGTAATTGAAAAGAGTGAATGATGTATCTTTTTCTATTTTGAGGATTTTTGTATTTTTGCAAAAAAAAGAAAAAAACGATGGATAAACTTGCAAGACAAACATTTAAAGCAATGGTTTTCTTAGGAAATGGTTTTGACATAGCTCATGGCTACAAAACAAGTTATAAGAATTTTTACGAAAAAAGCAAGGAACTTAAAAGATTGTCTCAACAAGGCAATCGATTATGCAAACACATTATTGACAATGTTGATGGTGAGTTATGGATGGATTTGGAATATGGTTTATATGAATATTCTAAACAAATAACAGCTAATGATGGAATTGGCAACAAACAATCTTCAGAACAATTCAAAACAGAGTTTAAGGAGTTGAAAAATGCCTTATTCCTGTATTTAAAAGAAGAGATAAGCACTTCTAAATCTGGCAATCCAGGGTATTGGGTGGGGAAAATATCCCAAGAGTGGAACTGTTTAGATTATCAAATAGTTTCATTCAATTATACTCATATCGTCGCTGCCTATTCGGCGGATGCAAAACTATACAATTCAAATTTATCTTTCAACAAAGAAAAAATCATATTTCAGCATGGTTCAATCTATAATCCAGAAAAAGGGACAGACAATCCTAGTGATTATATTGTGCTTGGAATAGATGACATTCAAAAGGTGGAAAAGGCACACTCGTTCTTGTATAAATCTCGACAAAAAATTTTTAATATTACTGATTTGATGAATTACATAAACATGAAAGACGTATATATCATCTATGGGTGTTCAATGGGATCAACGGATGATTTTTACTTTCGTAAATTATTCGAAGGCAAGAAGAATAAACTTTTTATAATATACGGCTATGGAGAGAAAGCTTTAAGCGATGTAATGGACAACGTAGGTGCCTATACCGGTGGTATAAACCCATACCAGATTGACAACAAAAATGAAATAGTTCCAATTGATTGCAGTCTTACTGATGCTGTTTCCAAAACAAAAGAAGCATTAAGCCTTTGGAAAGTAAGAAAAACTGAAGCATTTCGTGTTTGATGATTCAATCCGAGATTATAAATGTTTTTAGACTGTACAATAACATGCCAAAGAAGAAAATAGGATCAATAAAGCTTGAACTTCTGCAAAAATCAAGAGAATCAATGTTGTGCGCAGTTCAGATGTACAACAATCCAGCCATAACTTTCAAAGCAGAATCTTTTTGTGTCCTTGCAATAATATCATGGACATACCTTTGCCACGCATATTACAGGGAAAAGAAAATAGAATATCACTATTTCAAGCAATCTGGGAAAAAAAGATTGTTTGATAAAACTAAGTACGGTGCATTAAAAGCATGGGAACTTGAACGTTGTTTAAATGAAACCCAATGTCCTTTTAATAATCCAACAAAGGCAAACCTTCGTTTTTTAATTGGGTTACGGCATGAAATAGAGCATCAAATGACCACGAAAATTGATGATGCTGTATCTGCAAAATTCCAGGCGTGTTGCATCAACTATGAACAAGTAATAACGAAATTATTTGGTAAAAAATATAGCATTTCAAATCAACTGAGTATGTCTATTCAATTCACGAGTCTTTCTGAACCACAGATAGAAATGCTTAAAGACCTAAAAGGAATTCCAACTAATATTGCAATGTTTATAGATGAATTTGACAAATCTCTTGATGAAGATATATACAAAAGTACAAATTACTCTTACCGTATTTTTTATGTGCCTAAAATTGCAAATAATCAAGGACAAGCTGATAGGGTTGTGACTTTCATAAAAGAAGGAAGCAAGGAGGCAGATAAAATAAATACGGAGTACGTTCTAATTAAAGAAAGAGAAAAAAAGAAACTGCTGCCTGGAGACATTGTGAGAATAATGAAAGATAATGGTTTCGCCAAAATGAATATGCATCATTTTGTACAATGTTGGAAATCTAATAATGCCAAAAGAGACAACACGTATGGTGTTAAAGTTGCAAAAACATGGTATTGGTATGAGAGTTTTATTCCTGTTGTTGAAAAATATTGTATGGACAATGATTTAAGATAACGAGGAATCATAAATAACTTTCACATCTTCTCCTTCCACCGAATACTCAATCCTAAATCGCTGTCACGCACCTCTCTGTCCTACACCGGTGTAAACCGCCACGCCTCCGACACCCGCATCGGCCTGATGGACAGCACCGTGCCGATTGAGGCGTTGGTGGATGGGTGACATATCCCCGTCAGGGGATACATCTCTATAGAAAAAACGGATGCCCGTGTGCGGTGCCAAATCTCCGTAGGAGATTCATATCCAACGGGGTGCCGAAACATTGTCGTGCCCAATGTGCAACCCCATACGGGGTTGTGGGACGCGGACAGGAACGTCCTCGTGCTACAGAGATGGAAGCCCTGACGGGCTTGGGCGAAGTAGGGATCGGGCGGAACTGACGAGGTGTTAAAAAAATATGTATCTTTGCCTTGTAAAAAAACAATTATATGGCAAAAGATTATCCTATAGAAGAACCTGAAACTCCGATGGTTAATGAACCATCCACAGAATATGGAGTTGCTGCAGAAACCGCTTATCGGATAATCTCCGATGAAGAAATGGCACAATGTATTCCACTCGAAGAGTCTCGTCGTCGGTTAACTGAAAAGATCTACAAGTTCTATCATCCCGAGGTATAAGAATTATTAGTTTTCTCTCCTGAGCATTTCTGCATAAGAGCGTTTGCCACGCCACCGATACCCGCATCGGCCTGATGGACAGCACCGTGCCCATAGAGGCGTTGGTAGATTAAAGTTTATTGTACATTAGTGTCACAAAAACTGTCCAAGGCTTGCTTGAAAAATCATGCCTACAAGCATGATTTATGTTATGCCAAATACAAATAGAAGAACGCCTCTGGATTTGACTTCTTTAGCTTGTTGAGTTTCGTGTATCCGTAGTCCGTGAACAACCAATCTCTCATGCGCTCCAGTTGCCGACTGTTGTATTTCTCGATTGTGATGCCATCATTCTCAATCAGGGATACAAAATAATACGCTTTGGCCGCTGACAAGATGACTTTCTCAGTACAGATATACTAATTTTCGTCAATAAATTAAAATAATTGCCTTTTTATAAAATGAACGACTCCATCTTGAAATTCCGCCGCTACGAGGATTCTTTCTTGGCCTACACCGGCGTAAACCATCGCGGTGACGCTAAAACAAATCTGCCTTTTTGATAGCCCCTTCAAATAGATACTACATTAGTTGCAAAGGTATGAAAAAGCTCAAAATACTTCCACCTCCCACCAACTCCAAACTCCAAACTTCTAATTCTTAACTCTTAACTATTAACTATTATCTATTATCTATTATCTCTTTCATCCCTTCCTCCACGATCCTTTGGCACTCCTTCTTGGAGGGGCAGACGAGCTCGCAGAGGGCGAAGTCCTCGCTGTCCACTTCGTAGATGCCGAGGGACTCCATCTGCTCTATGTCTTTGATCTCGCAGGCTTTGAGCAGCTGCAAGGGTAGGAGGTCCAGGGGGAAGACTTTGTCATAGACGTCCGTCATCATGAAGGCGCGGCGGCCGCCATGCAGCGTCGTGTCCACGCCGTAGGTGCGCTTGGGCGTGAGCCAGGCGAGGAAGGTGCGCGACAAGCTCCACTTCTTCAACCCGGGCAACAGCCACCCGAGAATTTCACGCTTTCCGCCTTCCGCAATGACCGTCATCTGCTGATCGTAGAAACCCAACACGGGCGGCTGCTGGCATTGACGTCCGCTCAACACGCTGCCGCTGATGATGCGCACCTTCTCCTGTCGGAGATTGTTCGCCAACAGCGCCGAGAGGTCCGCGCCATACACCGTGCGAAAATAGCCGGTGTTGCTGACTTCTGGACCCGTCAGGGCCGCCGTCTTCTTAAATTGCAGCACTCGCTTCGCAAAGAACTGCCCAATACGAGCCACCTCCTGCGGATGGATGAACCAGACGGTGTCGCCCTTGTCAATGGGGTCCACCAGATGGATGTGCGTGCCCACGTTGCCGGCGGGGTGCGGACCGCTGAAGTAGTGTTTTTCTACCGCTTTCGCTTTTTCAAAGATCTGGTTGTCAGCACCTTCACGCATGCACAGGTGCGTGGGTGCGGTGCCTGCAGCGCGTTGTAGCATCTTCAACCCATATAGGAAGTTCTCCTCCTGACCGTGCAACAAAACGTTGTAGTCGGGCGCGAGGGGATTGCTGTCGAAGCAGGGGACAAAGACCGATTTGGGCAGGACATCCGGCTGGGGGATTACCGCAAAGGGCCGCTGGCGCAGACAGGACCACAAGCCATGCTGCAACAGCAGTCGGCGGACGGAGTCGCCATCAGCGGGCTCCTCGAAATCCACTGTGGCAGACATGGGCGCATCCAGATCACGGTCGATGGTGATGGCCTCGATGACGCGCTTCTCGCCACGCACGACCTCCTTCACGGTGCCCGTTACGGGAGAGACAACCACGATGCGCTCGTCTTGCTTGTCGCAAAAGAGCGGGGTGCCGATCTCCACCCGGTCGCCGGGCTGGACCAACAGCTTGGCCTTCAGCCAGCGGAAGTCGCTGGGAGACACACGGAATTGGTCAGACAGTGGCAATTCGAGCATCACATCTGACGCGGCGCCCGCTATCTTCAGGTCTAATCCTTGGGTGATATGATATTGCATAGTGTTGTTCTATAGGTTGTTATGGTTCTTTCTCGCCATCCCACGACTTGAATCCTTTGTCCAACTCGTACACCTTCTTGAAGCCCATCTCCACCAGCTTCTTGGCGGCCGATTTGCTGCTTCTTCCGGCGTTGCAATAGACGGCAACCGGTTTTCTCTTGTTGAGTTCCATGAGTTTGCGGTCGAAGCCTTTGGAGGAGTATTCGATGTTGATGGCTCCTTTGATATGACTCTTCTCGTACTGTCTCGCATCGCGCACATCGATGAGCTGGACACTCTTCTTCTTGATAAGTTTGGCGAAGGGCTCGTTGCTCATGGAGGTGAAACCTTTGGTCTGGGCGCAACCAGTGCATGCTATCAAAAGCAGCATGAAGAGGGTAGGGATGATTCTTTTCATAAATAACTTGTTTTTAGAAAGATAAATCAGTATTAACCAGGTGAATCATTCAAAAGGCAATGGCCAGAATGCCATTGCTGATTTTGAGAGTGGCAAAGATAGCTTTTTTTATCATAAGGAGTTCATTCAATTCAAATTTTTGTTAATTTGCGCCCTCGTTTGAAATTAACACAGATAATGAATATAGAAACGTTACAATCTCTTTTTCTTCAACGGTTTGGAGGAGAGGGTGTGCTGTACACTTCCCCCGGCCGTATCAACCTGATTGGCGAGCATACTGACTACAATGGAGGCTTTGTCTTCCCCGGCGCCATCGACAAGGGCATCTATGCTTGTATCGCCTTGAATGGAACCGACCGTGTGCGCGCCTATTCCGCCGATTATGATGAATTTTGCGAGTTCGGCTTGCGGGAGGAGGACAAACCTGCCGAGGCATGGGCACGCTACATCTTCGGTGTGTGCCGTGAGATCCAGAAGCGCGGTTATGCGGTGCAAGGGTTCGACACCTGCTTCTATGGTGACGTTCCCCTGGGTGCGGGCATGTCGTCGTCGGCAGCATTGGAGAGCACCTTCGCCTTCGCGCTGAACGACCTGCTTGCCCTAGGCATCGACAAGTTCGAGCTGGCGCGTATCGGGCAGTCCACCGAACACAACTACTGCGGGGTGAAATGCGGCATCATGGACCAGTTCGCTTCCCTGTTCGGCAAGGCCGGTCATCTGATGCGGCTCAACTGCGCTACGATGGAGTATGAATATTTCCCATTCAATCCGAAAGGATATAAGGTGGTGCTGTTAGATACGGTGGTGAAACACGAATTGGCCTCTTCAGCCTATAACAAACGCAGGGAGTCATGCGAAAATGCCTGTCGTCACATTGCGGCCCGTCACCCGGAAGTGCAATACTTGAGCGACGCGGACATGGCTATGCTCGAAGAGGTTAGGGACGAGATTTCCGATGAGGACTTCCTTCGTGCGGAGTATGTGATTGGCGAGAAACAGCGCGTGTTGGATGTGTGCGAGGCGCTGGAGAGAGGCGACTATGAGACCGTGGGCGAGAAGATGTACGGCACGCATCATGGCATGAGCAAACTCTACGAGGTCAGCTGCGAAGAACTGGACTTCCTCAACGATGTGGCCAAGGAGTGCGGCGTCACCGGCTCGCGCGTCATGGGCGGCGGTTTCGGCGGCTGCACCATCAACCTGGTCAAAGAGGAACTGTACGACACCTTCATCGCCACCGCCAAAGAACTCTTCACCGCCCGCTTCCACCATTCACCCAAGATCTATGACGTAATAATCTCCGATGGAAGCCGTAAAATCTAATTTCCTATTGTATCTATTATCTATCAACTATTATCTATTATCTGTTAACTATTAACTTTCACCATGTTTTCTCCCACACTATTAGTTCTCGCCGCGGGCTTGGGTTCCCGTTATGGGGCTTTGAAGCAGATGGACGGCATCGGTCCCAACAATGAGGCTATCCTCGATTATTCCATTTATGACGCCAAACGTGCCGGTTTTGGCAAGGTGGTCTTCGTGATCCGCGAGGACTTCGCCGAGGCGTTCCAGAAGGTCAACAACTCCGAGAAGTTCGGCATCCCCGTTGAGTATGTCTATCAGTCACTGGACAAGCTGCCGGCGGGCTTCACGGTCCCGGAGGGGCGCGTGAAACCCTGGGGCACGTGTCATGCCGTGCTCATGGCCAAGGACGTGATCCACGAGCCCTTCGCCGCCATCAACGCCGACGACTTCTACGGCAAGGAGGCCTACGAGGTGCTGGCCCAATATCTGCGGGAGTGCGAGGACAAGAAGGGCGCCTACAGCATGGTCGCCTACAAACTGCGCAACACCATGTCCGACTACGGCACCGTGTCGCGCGGCATCTGCACCGCCGACGATGACGACAACCTGCTGACCATCGTGGAGCGCACCGCCATCGGCCATACCGAAGACGGTGGCGCGGCTTATACCGACGAGACAGGCTCGCATCCACTCGACATGGACTCGCTGGTCTCCATGAACTTCTTCGGCTTCACCCCCGACTTCTTCGAGTACTCGGAGAAGGGATTTGTGGAGTTTCTGAAAGGCCCTGCCCAGACCAATATCAAGGCCGAGTTCTATATCCCATTGATGGTCAACAACGCCATTCACGACGGTACTGCGAAGCTGAAAGTGCTGTCGAGCAACGCCTCCTGGTTCGGTGTCACCTACAAGGAGGACAAGCCCGAGGTGATGCGCAAGGTGCGGGAGTTGATTGAGCGGGGAGTGTATCCGGAGAAACTGTGGGACAGGTAGATATTAGATAATAGATTATAGATAATAGATAATAGTTGAGGGGTTGGAGGGGATTCTCAACAATTCAACAATTCAACAAATCAACAGTTCAACAATTCTATCAATGCATATTGAAACAAAAATCTGGGGGAAGGGTCCTGATGGGGAGGATGTGCGGCTGTTCACGATGGAGAACGAGCATGGCGTGCGCGTGCAGCTGTGCGAGATCGGGGCGGGCATTGTCAGCCTCTGGACACCCGACCGGGATGGCCGTATGGCGGATATCGTCCTGGGCTATGCCAAGCCGGAAGACTACTTCGGCGATGGACCCTGCATGGGCAAGGTGCCCGGGCGCAGTGCCAACCGTATCGCCCATGGCCGCTTCTGCCTCGATGGCGAGACCTATCAGCTGGACTTGAACACCGCCGGTGGCAAGCACCACCTCCATGGCGGCGCAATGGGTTTTGCCAACCGTCTGTGGAAAGGCGAGGTGGTGGACGACAGTGTGGTCTTCACCTACACCGCGGCAGACGGCGAGCAAGGCTATCCCGGCAAACTGACCGCCACGGTGCGCTACACATTAACGGATTTTAACACACTCTGTGTGGACCTGCAAGCTGTCACCGACAAGCCGACCGTCGTGAATCTGACCAACCACACCTACTTCAACCTGAAAGGGGAGGGGGACGGCGACATCCTGGATCACGACTTGAGGGTTTTCGCAGGACAATATCTGGCCACCGACGACGATCTGGTCCCCACGGGCGAGATGTGCTCCGTAGAGGGCACGCCCATGGACTTCCGCGAAGAGAAACGCATCGGGCGGGACATCAACGCGGACTTTGACGCACTGCGCGCCGGCAAGGGCTATGACAGCTGCTGGGTGCTCGACAAAGACGACAACACGATGACGATGGCGGCCCAACTGTCTCACGAAGGGACTGGCCGTCTGGTAGGCATCGCCACCACCCAGCGAGGTCTGCAGGTCTATACCGGCAACTGGCTGGAGGGCTGTCCGCAAGGCAAGAACGGCCATCGCTATCACGACTACTCCGGTGTGGCCTTGGAGTGCCAGGCATTGCCCGATGCGCCCAACCACGCCCATTTTCACAGCACCATCTTACGAGAAGGTGAGACTTACCACGAATCTATCATTTTTTATTTTTTAACATTCTAATACAACAACAATGAGTACTAAAACAAAACAATGGGGTGCTATTATTGTGATGATAGCCCTCTTTGCGATGATCGCCTTCGTGACCAACCTCTGTTCTCCGATGGCTGTTATCGTCAAGAACCAGTTCGGGGCCTCCAACTTCCTGTCCCAGATTGGCAACTACGGCAACTTCATCGCCTACCTGGTGATGGGTATCCCTTCGGGTATGCTGATCAAGCGGTTTGGCTATAAGAAGACCGCCTTGATGGCGTTGGCCGTGGGTATTCTCGGTATCCTGGTACAATGGCTCAGCGGCCAGGTCGGCAGCTTTGCCGTCTATCTCGTGGGTGCCTTCATCGCCGGCTTCTGCATGTGCATGCTGAACACGGTCGTCAACCCGATGCTCAACCTCTTAGGCGGTGGCGGCAACAAAGGCAACCAGCTGATCCAGATCGGCGGTGTCTTCAACTCCGCTGCAGCCGTGGCTGTATATATCATCATGGGCGCTCTGATCGGTGAGGCCACCAAGGCTAAGATCGCCGATGCCACCCCCGCGTTGATGATTGCCCTGGCCATCTTTGTGGTCGCCTTCATCGTGATCCTCTTCACTAAAATTGAGGAGCCGCAACAACCGGTGGAACTGAAGGACGCCAACGCGCCGAAAGACAAGTACAGCGCCTTCTCCTTCCGTCATTTCAAGCTGGGCATTCTGGCCATTTTCTTGTATGGCTCTGTGGAAGTGGGTCCTCCCACCTACATGATGCAGTATATGACAGCTGCCCCGGATGCCGCCACGCCAGGACTTGGTATGGATGGCACTGTGGTTGGCCTCATTGTGGCTGTCTATTGGCTGATGATGCTCATTGGCCGCTTTATCGGTGGTGCCGTCGGCGGAAAGGTCTCCACGAAGACCATGTTGGCTACCGTGTCCGGCTTGGCCGTGGCGCTCGTTGCCTTTGGTATGTTCGCCCCCAGCTCCATCATGGTCAAGGTTCCCGGTATTGACTGGGCCAATCTCTCCGTGATCTGGGCGCAAGTGCCAATTGGCATCTTCGCCTTCATCCTCGTGGGCCTGTGCTCCTCTGTGATGTGGGGAGCCATCTTCAACCTGGCTACCGAAGGACTGGGTAAATACACGGCTATCGCTTCCGGTGCCTTCATGACTATGGTGTTCGGTTTCGCCATCGTGCTGGGTCTCCAGGGCTGGCTCGCCGACATTACAGGCAGCTACATGACCAGCTTCTTCGTGGTGCTGGCTTGCGCCGCCTACATCCTCTTCTATGCCCTTTGGGGCTCCAAGAATGTCAATACCGATATTCCGGTAGAGTAGAAGGGTGGTGTTTGGAACGATTAGAAGGGAGGGCCTCAAGGGTTCTCCCTTTTTTAATGCGGAAATATGCGGAATAAACGGAAATGCGCGGAAATAGATGAATAAATATCCTGACCTTGTGTTTCCGCATGGTTTCCGTATTTTCGGCGTTTTTCAGCAATATTTTTTTTATTTTTGCGCGTTCAAAATCTATAAGAAATGTCTGGATATTTAACAGAGAACATTACAAAAATCACGACCAACACGCTGCAGAAGATGCGCAACGCCAACGAGCGTATCGCCATGCTGACGGCCTACGACTATTCCATCGCCACCTTGTTGGACATGGCGAAGATCGATGTCATTTTGGTGGGCGACTCCGCTGCCAATGTGATGGCGGGCTACAAGACCACCTTGCCCATCACGCTGGACGACATGATCTACCATGCCTCTTCCGTGGTGCGTGCCGTCAAGCGCGCGCTGGTGGTTGTGGATTTGCCTTTCGGCACCTATCAGGGCAACTCCAAGCAGGCACTTGCCTCCGCCATCCGCATCATGAAAGAGTCGGGCGCCGACGCCGTCAAGTTGGAAGGTGGGGCAGAGGTCATCGAGTCCATTGACCGTATCCTCAGTGCCGGCATCCCCGTGATGGGCCATCTCGGCCTGACGCCGCAATCCATCAACAAGTTCGGCACCTACGCGGTGCGTGCCACCAGCGAGGAAGAGGCCGACCAGCTGATGGAGAATGCCAAGCTGCTGGAAGAGCACGGCTGTTTCGCCTTGGTGCTGGAGAAGATCCCCGCCACGCTGGCCGCCAAGGTCACGGAGACCTTGCACATCCCGACCATCGGCATCGGTGCCGGCAGGGAGACCAGCGGTCAGGTGCTCGTCTTCCACGACATGATGGGCATCACCCAGCAGTTCTCGCCCCGCTTCCTGCGCCGTTACCTGAATCTCAGCGAAGAGATCGTGGGAGCCATCGAGCACTATATCGACGATGTCAAGAGTCGTAATTTCCCCAATGAATCAGAGCAATACTGATATCACCGACCTCAGCAACCGCATCCTCTATGAGGACAACCACCTGCTCATCGTGAACAAGCGGGCGGGTGAGATTGTGCAGGGCGACAAGACCGGTGACGAGCCCTTGCTGGAGATGGTGCGCCATTATATAAAGGTCAGTGCCAACAAGCCGGGCAATGTCTTCTGCGGGCTGGTACACCGCATCGACAGGCCTGTCAGCGGCGCGGTGGTCTTTGCCAAGACCTCCAAGGCGTTGGCGCGGATGAATGCGCTTGTCAAGGAGCGGGCCATACAAAAGACTTACTGGGCTATTGTGGAGCGGATTCCTGAAGAGCCGGAGGGCACGCTCGTCCACTATATGCGCAAGAACGAGCGCACCAACACTTCCGAGGTCTCCAGCACGGAGAAGGCCGGCTGGCAGCGTGCCGAGCTGTCGTATCGCTTGCTGGCCGCCGGGGATAAGTACGCACTGCTGGAGGTCGATCTGCATACAGGCAGGCACCACCAGATCCGTGCGCAACTATCCGCCATGGGCTGTCCGATCAAGGGCGACCTCAAATACGGGGCCAAAAGATCCAATGAGGACGGAAGCATCTCGCTCCATGCCCGCAAACTGCGCTTCGAGCACCCGGTTCAGCATCAGGAAATCATAGTGGAGGCGCCTCCATTCAACATGCTGTTTATGAAGTTATTGCAAGCAGAATAAAAAAAATCCTCACTTCTCCTAGACAATTCATTTTTTTTGTATTTTTGTAGCCTAAAACGAAAATTATAAAAAAATGAAAAATATTCTTACGATCTTATTGTGCTTGTTCGCCATAGTTCTTGGCGCACAGCCACTTACATTGAAATATGACAATGCAGTCATCCCCAATGACGGCACCATATATGTTACGTCAACGGAAGGTGTCTCCACCAATACATACATTGAATTTACCAATGATCAGCAGGATGCAGTCTTTTTCCGCATCCGCAAGCAAGTGTTGACATCCGTCAGCAGTGACGCCATCACCTTCTGTGTTGGAGGAACCTGTTATACCGGCAATTTGTCTCAAGAACTCTATCTGAATCCCGGACAGACTTGGGGGCTGGATGACGAGACGAATGTTTTTCACGCCTCTTATTCGCATCAGGCAGCTGGCAACCAGCGAGTCCGCTTTACGATTGTGAACAGTGACGACGCCAACGACACCATCAGTTTCATTATTCACTATACCACGACAACGGGTGTTCAGGACGTGCCTTCCGTCACGAAGCTTTCCGCTTACCCGAACCCGGCCTCCTCTTCCGTCACATTAGAATATTCCGCCAGCAACGTACATAATGCCTTCTTGGTGATTCGCAACCTCACGGGCATGGAGGTCTATAGAACTCCAGTCTCCATTTCTGGCAAGAGCACCGTTGATGTGTCTTCCTTTAGAGCAGGCGTCTATTTCTATGGCATAGAGAGCGACGGACGCATGTTGTCTTCTAAGAAGTTATTGGTGAAATAGTGACGATCCTTTCATCCATATTCTATCAAAATCAACTAGCCTTTACCTCCTTTGATGAAGCTTCGGTGACACAGCCGAGCAATTGGAATATAGGCATCATGCTCGTATTGCTGATGCTTCTTTCTGTTGTGGTAGCCTCCTCCAGAGGAAAGGTATTGCAACTCGTGAAGGCCCTGGTGGTCCCGCGACATTTCTCGTTGGTGCTCCGGGAGGGGAAGATCATGGAGCAGAGAGCCTTCCGCTTCCTGTTGATCTTCGACCTAATGACCATCGCGCTGGGCGTGACAACCCTGGTGGAGCTCTACAAGCCGGAACTGATTGAGCAGTTCACCTATCCGGGCTGCTACGGTATCGCGATTGCCGCGTTGCTCACACTCCACGCACTCAAAGTGCTGTTCCAGAATCTCTATGTTTACCTCTTCGACCGCCAGAAGGAGCGTTACCATCTTCTCCTGCATAAGTTCATCTATACCACGGTCGCCGCGCTGATTCTGTATGTCTTCCTTGCACTGGTGATTTTCAGCCGCTTTTTGCCCCTGATAAACATATATTTTGTTGTTTTAGCGCTTATTACCATACTCTTCTTCTATAACCTGTGTAAAATAAATCCCAGAGGATTCAATTTGTTTCAATTTTTTATCTATTTTTGCACCCTTGAAATTTTACCATGGGTAATCATGGTAAGCTTTGTTGTAAAGTATTAAAAGATAGATAATTATAAGACTGAAATGAAGATCAAGAACATTTTGATTTCGCAAAATGCACCGGCAGAAATAGAGAAATCACCATACGGAGAGCTGAAAAAGAAGTACAGTATCAATATCGACTTCTACAAGTTTTTCCAGATCAGACATGTCTCTGCCATTGACTTCCGAAAGACCAAGGTCAATATATTGGAGCATCAGGCTATCATATTTTACAGTAAAAACACGATTGACAGCTTCTTTGATTTGTGCAAGGAGATGCGTGTCGTGATGCCGGAGTCCATGAAATACTTCTGTTCAACAGAGGCGGTTGCGGTTTATCTTCAGAAATACATTCAATTCCGCAAGCGGAAGATTTTCTTCTCCAAAGACTCTTCCATGTCGAACTTCCATGATATTCTTCTCAAGAACAAGGACTTGGCTATGTTGATTCCGTGTGGCCAGACGGGTGCCAACAAAGAGTTGGTTGACTTCTTGCAGCAGCATGAGATCTGTTTTCACGAGGCCACGGTTTTTGAGACTCTGTCTGCGAACTTAAAAGAAGACATTGATATCAAGAAGTATGACATGATTGCGCTGTTCAGTCCTAACGGTGTGCACTCCTTGAAAGAGAACTATCCTGACTTTGAGCAGGGTGAAGTGGTTTTCGCGGCATTGGGTCATTCAGTGGTGGCCGCTTTGGAGGAGCAGGGGTTCACGGCGCAGGTGACCGCTCCCACCAAGGAGTTCCCGTCCATCACGGATGCCATGGACGCATATTTGAAGGACTATGCCACTCGCAGACGCTAACCAGACATTCTCGCGCCGCAATCGTATCAAATCATCGCTGCTGATTCACGACATCGTGACGAGTGGTGAAACTGTCTTTTCCCATCCTATCAAATGTTATTACAGGCGAGCCCCTGAGGACGCGCCGGAGACTTCATTGGCGGTGGTCGTGCCCAAACGCCGTTTCCGTCATGCAGTAGATCGCAACCGCCTCAAACGGTTGATGCGCGAGGCATATCGCACCCACAAGTTCCAAGACTTCGCATTGCAAATGTGTTGGGTGTATGTGGGCAAGGAGATGTCCAGCTACGCGGATGTCTGCAAGGCTGTCATACATATTCACGATAAAATCAAGGAGTCGCGATGAAAAAGGTGCTGGGGTGGATATCCAAGGGTGTTGCTTCCGTGATGATCTTCTTCATCAAGGTGTATCAATGGACGCTCTCGCCGCTGATAGGTCGCTCTTGTCGCTATACGCCCACCTGCTCCAACTACGGCATCGAGGCTATCCGCAAGCATGGTCCGATCAAAGGTGGATGGCTCACCTTGAAGCGGATTTTGTCGTGCAATCCATGGGGCGGCAGCGGCTACGACCCAGTCCCGTAAAAAAAATCTATCATTCCCCTACCACTTTTATTATATATATTATATATTTGCAGCCCATTTCCAAGAATGGGCATTTTTTTGTAACTTATTATCATACAAAACTATAGAATTATGAAGATTTCTTACAAATGGTTAAAAGACCTTCTGTCATTTGATTTATCTGCTGAAGAAACGGCCGTATATCTGACCAATTGTGGTCTGGAAGTTGAAGGCATGGAGACGTTTGAGACGGTCAAGGGCGGTCTGCGCGGACTGGTTATTGGCGAGGTGCTGACGTGTGAAGCACATCCCAATTCCGACCATCTGCATGTGACCACTGTGAATGTAGGCGCTGAAGAGCCCCTCCATATTGTTTGTGGCGCTCCCAATGTCGCGGCCGGACAAAAGGTCGTGGTGGCCACCATCGGCACCGTGCTCTATTCCGGCGATGAGTCTTTTACCATCAAGAAATCCAAATTGCGCGGCGAGCCTTCCGAGGGCATGATCTGTGCTGAAGATGAAATCGGACTTGGCTCTTCCCATGACGGCATCATGGTGCTGGACCCGGAAGCAGTGCCAGGCACTCCCGCCTCCCAGTATTTCAACGTGGAGTCTGACACGGTCTTTGAGATCGGCCTTACCCCTAACCGTTGTGATGCCATCTCCCATGTGGGCGTGGCGCGCGACCTCTATGCCTCGCTGGTGCGCAACGGCGTGGAATGCTCCCCGCTGGTGCTTCCTTCTGCCCACGACATCAAGCCCATCTCCAATGTGAAATTCCATATCGACGTCACGGTCGAGAACACCAAGGCCTGTCCGCGTTATTCTTCCCTGTATCTGGATAACGTGAAAGTGGCAGATTCCCCCGAGTGGCTCCAAACCAAGCTCAGATCTGTGGGCATCCGTCCCATCAACAATGTGGTGGACGTAACCCAATATGTCATGCTCGAGGTGGGGCAGCCGATGCACGCTTTTGACGCCGACAAGATCAAGGGCAACAAGGTCATCGTCAAGAACTTGCCCAAGGACACGCCTTTTGTCACGTTGGACGGCAATGAGATCAAGCTTCACGAAGAGGACTTGATGATCTGCAACGAAGAGGAGGGCATGTGCATCGCCGGCGTCTATGGCGGCCTGCATTCCGGTATCACCCGCGAGACCACCCGCGTCTTCTTGGAGAGCGCCTATTTCAACCCGGTCTCCATCCGCAAGACGGCCAAACGTCACGGACTGAAGACGGACGCCTCCTTCCGCTATGAGCGCGGTTGCGACCCCGACATCACCATCTACGCGTTGAAGAGAGCCGCCAACCTGATCCAGTCCCTCACGGGCGCCAACATGCTGGCCGACATCAATGACATCTACCCCGTCAAGATCGAACCCGCCTGCATCACCCTTCACTATGATGAGGTCAACAAGATCGCTGGCAAGGTCATCCCCAAGGACGAGGTGATCAAGATCTTGCAACTGCTGAATATCAAGCTGAACTCTTTTGAAGAAGACTTCTGCGTCGTCACGGTCCCGTTGAACAAGGTGGATGTGACCCGCCCGATCGACTTGATAGAGGAAGTGCTCCGTATTTACGGATATAACAACATCGAGATTCCGGACACCATCCAGTTCAAGCTCTCATCATGCCAAGGACAGAACCTGGCCTATCAGATGCAGATGACGGCTTCCCGCTATCTGGCTGACAACGGCTTCTATGAGGTGGTGAACAATTCTCTGACGCGTGGCGACTATGCCGAGCAATTCGACTTCATCCCGGCCAACGAGACAGTCAAGCTGTTGAATCCGTTGAGCACCGAGTTGAATGTGATGCGTCAGACGCTCCTCTTCGGCGGCTTGGAGAATGTGGCCCGCAATGTGAACAACAAGAATGCCAACCTCCGTCTTTTTGAGTTTGGCAAGACCTATTCGCTGAATCCCGCTGCCGAGCAGGGCGCCGATGTGACGGTACGCTATCAGGAGAAAGAGGAGTTGGCGCTGTTCGTGACGGGCAAGATGGGCGATGATTCCTGGAACCATCGTGCCGAGGATCTGGATGTCTTCTATTTGAAGAATATGATTGTCAATATGCTGAATCGCCTGAACTTCCCGGTGGAACAGCTGACGGGCAGGGTGGAGGAGAACGCCCGCATGTTCTCAGACCACTATTCCTATTATCTGAAAGATGAAAGAATCGCCACCTTCGGCGTGGTTTCTCCCGCTGTCCTGAAAGCAGTGTCGTTGAAGAAACCCGTCTGTTATGCCGAATTGAACTGGCCGGCCATCGTCCGGAACGTCAATACAAGCGTTGAATACACCAAGATTGCCACCTATCCGGCAGTTAAGCGCGATCTGGCTTTGGTGGTTGACAAGTCTGTCACTTATGAAACGCTGGTACAGATCGGATATAAATTCGGTTCCAAGCTGGTCAAGAAGATCTCCTTGTTTGATGTCTATGAAGGCGAAAAGGTCGGTCATGACAAGAAATCATACGCGCTCAACTTTGTGTTGCAGCATCCAGACAAGACCTTGACAGATGAAGAGATCAACAAGGTGATGAACAAACTGATTGCCGCTTACGAGCGCGAGGTGAGTGCAACATTGAGAAGCTAACGGTTCATGCAGGTTTACAGGGACATAGAAGCACTCACCGAAGTCCGGGATTCCGTGGTTGCCATCGGATCTTTTGACGGTGTCCATCTGGGGCATCGCCACATCCTCCAATGGCTTTGCGCCACCGCACGGGAAAAGAACCTGCGTAGCGTGGTGATCACCTTCGACCCACATCCCCGTGAGGTACTGCAACACGACCCCGCTTTCTTCACCATCAACACCTTGCAGAAGAACCTGTCGTTGATGGAGGAGCAAGGCGTTGACGCGGCCCTAGTGCTGCCTTTCACTCAAGCACTGGCATCATGCGACTACCGCGATTTCCTGCAGCGATATGTCATCGATGCCCTGCATGCCAAATGTCTGCTGATGGGCCCCAACCACACTGTCGGCTACCACAAGGGAGGCAACGGCGAGTCCATAGCCCACTTCTGTGCTGAACGTCAGGTGCAGGTGCTCCCGATTCCTGAGTATATGATGCGTGAGTCCGGCGTCCATTCCGCGGCCATCCGTGAGGCTATCCGAAAGGAAGACTGGAAAACCGTCAACGAGCTGCTCGGATATGCGTATGAACCCCATCCAAATCATAGTGCTGAAAAATAAAATCTTAAGTATATGAGCAAAAATTTAATTATTGTAGAGTCTCCCGCGAAGGCGAAAACCATCCAGAAGTTCATCGGAAAGGACTTTACGGTTATTTCCAGCAAAGGCCATGTCCGGGATCTCCCTTTGAAGGACATCGGTATTGATGTGACCAAGAATTTCGAGCCCAACTATCAGATCTTGGACGACAAGAAATCATTGATTGCGGACATTAAGAAGTTGGCCAAAGAGGCAGACAC
Source organism: Bacteroidales bacterium (assembly GCA_017615595.1). GTDB lineage: Bacteria > Bacteroidota > Bacteroidia > Bacteroidales > WCHB1-69 > F23-D06. Next base: position 44,777 of record JAFZZT010000014.1, on the reverse strand, counting down.
CATCTGGCTGGCGACTGATGATGACCGCGAGGGTGAAGCTATCTCCTGGCATCTGATGGAGGTGACGGGCATGGATCCCGCCAAGGTGAAGAGAATCGTCTTCCACGAGATCACGAAAAACGCCATCGAGAATGCCTTGAGCAATCCCCGCGAGTTGGATATGAACGTGGTCAATGCGCAACAGGCCCGCCGCATCTTGGACCGCCTGGTTGGTTTTGAGTTGTCGCCCGTGCTGTGGCGCAAAGTGAAACCGCAGCTGTCTGCCGGACGTGTGCAGTCGGTGGCTGTCAAGCTCATCGTGGAACGGGAGCATGAGATCGAGAAGTTCAACACGTCCTCTTCCTACAAGGTGGAGGGCAATTTCTTCCCCGAGCGCGACAAGAAGCTGGAGCTGTCTGCTGAGCTGAACAAGCGTTTTACCAATCACGAGGAGACTGTCGCCTTCTTGGAGGATTGCAAGAGCGCCTCTTTCCACATCGATGCTATTGAGAAGACTCCTGGCAAGAAGAGTCCCGCACCGCCATTCACCACTTCCACCTTGCAACAGGAGGCTGCCCGCAAACTGGGCTTCACCGTCAGCAAGACCATGGTGGTGGCTCAGCAACTGTACGAGTCCGGATACATCACCTACATGAGAACCGACTCTGTCAACCTCTCCGCCCTTGCCCTGGCATCTGCCAAAGAGGTGATCACCGAGCAATATGGCGCTGAATACGCCCACCCGCACAAGTATGTGACCAAGACCAAAGGAGCTCAGGAGGCCCACGAAGCCATCCGTCCTACCGACATGTCCAGACAGACGGTCCCGGGCGACACCTTCCTCAAGAATCTCTACAATCTGATCTGGAAACGTACCATCGCTTCCCAGATGAGTGACGCCAAGACCGAGAAGACCACCATCAACATCCCGATCTCCAATCGTCCCGAGAAGTTCGTGGCCACGGGAGAGGTGGTCCTCTTCCCTGGTTTCCTCAGAGTCTATACGGAATCCAAAGACGAGGAGCAGGAAGAGATCAAGGGCTTGCTGCCTTCCGTGCAGGTGGATGATGTGCTGATCTCCAAGAGCATCACCGCCACCCAGCGCTTCGCCCAACCGCCGGCGCGCTATACGGAAGCCAGCCTGGTGAAGAAGATGGAGGAGCTTGGCATCGGACGTCCTTCCACATACGCACCTACCATCACCACGATTCAGAAGAGAGGTTATGTGGGCAGAGCTTCGCGCCCCGGCAAGGAACGCAAGTACGAGCTCATCACCTTGAAAGACGATACGATCAAAACAGACGAGAAGAAAGAGAAATACGGCTTTGAGAAAGACAAACTCTTCCCGACAGATGTGGGCATGGTGGTGAATGGCTACCTGCAAGAGAACTTCGACAAGATCATGGACTACGGCTTCACCGCAGATGTGGAGAAGGACTTTGACGAAATCGCCGAGGGAAAAGAGAAGTGGCAGGATATGATCGACCATTTCTACAACGACTTCCACCATTCTGTTGACAATGCCTTGAACTATTCCGCCAAAGCCAGCGGAGAGCGTTTGCTGGGCTATGACCCGAAAACCAACGAGAAGGTGTTTGCCAAGCTGGGTAAATACGGTCCGATGGTCCAGATAGGGGAGAACTATGCGGACACGAAACCGCGCTACGCCCGACTGCAACCCAACCAGTTCATTGAGACCATCACGCTGGAAGAGGCTCTGTCGCTGTTCCAGCTGCCGAGAAATCTCGGACAATACGAGGGCAGTGACGTGGTAGTCGGCTCCGGACGTTTCGGCCCATACGTGAAACACAACAATGTCTTTGTCACGATCCCGAAGAACGAGGACCCGCTCAGCGTCACCTATGAACGTTGCGTGGAACTGATTAATGCCAAGAAGAGCGAGACAGAAGCGCGTGCCCCCAAGATCATCGGCACCTGGGAAGGGAAGGAAATCTCCGCTGCAGTAGGTCGTTACGGTCCTTATCTGAAGTATGACAACAAGAACTATACGCTCGACAAGAACACCGACATCTCCACCATCACGGAAGAGATGGCCATCGACTATCTGAAGAACGTTGACAACAAGAATGTGATTCGCAAGTTTGACGAGAATGCTTCCGTGCGCGTGATGAACGGCCGCTACGGCGCCTATATCACGGATGGCACCAACAACTACAAGATCCCGAAAGGGATGTTGGCCGACAACTTGTCATATTCCGACTGTCAGGCTATCATCGCCAGTACGGCCCCGACTGCCAAGAGAAGATCATCCAAAAAATCATAAGTCATGGATTATTCACTGCTGTTTGAACCGGTTGATATTGACACGCTGGGTTTTAGCGAGGCTATGATCCATCCCGACCTGCTGGCGAATACCGTGTTGTTTTACAATCCGGAGGAGCCGTTGGAGATTGGAGATGCCGAGCTGGCCATCATCGGTGTGCCCGAGGCGCGCAACAGTTACCTTAATGACGACTGTTCCCTGGGCCCGGACGAGATCCGCCGTTCCTTCTATGAGCTCTACCGCTGGAACCAGAACGTGCGCATCATCGACATGGGCAACCTGAAAGTCGGCGATACCGTGGAAGACACCTACAGCATTCTCACGGACATCATCGCCGACATGCTTTCCAACCAGGTGATACCCATCATCTTGGGTGGAAGCAACGACTTGGTCTTCGCCAACTACAAAGCTTACGAGAAGTTGGAACGGGTGGTCAATCTGGTGGCTGTGGATCCACGCTTCGATCTGGGCCAAGAGGATCAAGAGATCCGCTCAGACGCCTATCTGAATAAGATCGTACTGCAACAGCCCAACTTTTTGATGAATTACGCCAACATCGGCTATCAGATCTACATGAACAGTCCTGCCAACACCAAGCTGATGGAGGATCTGCTTTTCGAGGTCTATCGTGTCGGTACCATGCGCAAGAACATGGAGGACATCGAGCCTTTGGTCCGGAATGCGGACATGATGTCCATCGACATCTCCGCGGTGCGCCGCCCCGATGCTCCAGGGTGTCCCCACGCTTCCTCCAACGGCTTCTACGGAGAAGAGATCTGTCAGATTGCCAAATATGCAGGTGTGAGCGACAAGCTCTCCTCCTTCGGCATCTTCGAGTTTGATCCGACTATGGACTACAACAAGCAGACTGCCCAGCTGATAGGCCATATTCTCTGGTACTTTGTGGAAGGTTATCTGCATCGTCAGAAGGAGAGTGACTTCTCCAACAAGCAGCACTACCGCCAGTACAGCATCGAGGTCTCCGGCGCCTTTGACGAGATGGTCTTCTATTGCAGCCGCAAGACCAACAGATGGTGGATGGTGGTGCCCATCATGTCGCAGGACAGCCAGATCGTACAAAAATACTATCTTCCCTGTTCGGAGAAAGATTACAACCTTGCCTGTCAGGACATCATTCCCGACAAATGGTGGAAAACCTATAACAAACTGAATCATTAATTAATCACTAAACAATAATTCGTATGAGAAAACTATTTTTACTTATTGTCATGAGTTTGAGCACCATGGTGCTTTTGAATGCTCAGGTGGAAGAAAAAGCCGCCGCTGACGCAGCCGTGGCCACAACGGTAAAAGCAGCTGAGATTGACAGTGCCAAAAACTGGAAATTCACAGGTACGGTGGGGTTGAACGCCGCCCAGACCGCTCTCTTCAACTGGGCTGCCGGTGGTAACAATAACGTAACCGGTTTTGTCTTTGCCAATATGACGCTCTCTTTCAAGAAAGACAAATGGACATGGGACACCAACCTCGACACCGAACTGGGTGAGATGTTCGCCTCTGACCTGAATCCGAAGTGGAGAAAGTCCAACGACAAGTTGAACCTGACAACCAAAGGCGGTTTCCAGATGCATCCACAATGGTATCTGACACTGTTGGGAAGTTTCAAGTCTCAATATGCCCCAGGCTATACCTATGCCAACAATGAAGCAGGTGACAAGACTTTGATTTCCAAATGGCTGTCACCGTCCTACACGGATTTGGCCCTTGGTGTTGAATACCGCCCCAACGACATCTTCACAGTCGGTGTGTATCCTGTGGCGGGTCGTTTGACCACCTGCTTGGAAGAGGAGCTGCGTCCCAACTATGGTCTTCCCCAGAATGAAGACGGCACATACAAGTCCGTGATGGCTGCCTTAGGTCTCCGTATCCATGGCGGCATCAACTACACGCTGACAAAGAACCTGAAAGTCATCTCCACTGTTACGTTGTTTACGCCGTACACCTCCAAGCAGCAAAAATTCGGCAACTTTGACGTGGACTGGGATGTGGCTGTCACCTACAACTTCTTGAAAGTGTTCAGCGTCAGCTTGATGACCTCTCTGAAGTACTACGATCAGGTGAAGATTGACGGTGCCGGATGGCGTAAATACTCCGAAGGCCCTCGCGCGCGCGTACAATTCAAAGAAGTGGTTGGCCTGGGTATTGGCTACAGCTTCTAAAAAGTGTAACAATTGACAAGGTTTTTTCGTAAAGATAAGCCGTGACTTTAAAATCTAAGAATATAGATGAGACAATTACACATTACCAAACAGGTTACAAACCGAAACGAGACTGCTTCGTTAGACAAATATCTGCATGAGATTGGAAAGGTTCCGTTGTTGACGGCAGATGAGGAGGCGGAGCTGGCCCGCAAGATCAAGGCGGGCGATGAGGATGCGTTGGAGAAGTTGACAAATGCGAACTTGCGTTTCGTTGTGTCTGTGGCCAAGCAGTATCAAAACCAGGGTATCACGCTCTCAGACCTCATCAACGAGGGCAATCTGGGTTTGATCAAGGCTGCACGCCGTTTTGACGAGACCCGCGGTTTCAAATTCATCTCTTTTGCGGTATGGTGGATCCGCCAGGCAATCCTGCAAGCTATCGCCGAACAATCCCGTATCGTGCGTCTGCCTATGAACAAGGTGGGCACTATCAGCAAGATCACCAAGACTATCGCCATCTTGGAGCAAGAGTTCCAGCGCGAACCGCGTCTTTCCGAGATTGCCGAGCGTCTCGACCTTACCGAGTCGGAGGTGAAGGAGTCGCTGAAGAATGCGCCGCGTCACCTCTCTATGGACGCCACGCTGACCAAAGACGATGATTCCAACCTCTACGACGTATATCCGTCCGAGAGCGTGGAACCGCCAGACACTGCCTTGATTCACGAGTCTCTGCAACACGAGATCGGCAGCATCATCGAGACATTGCCGCAGCGTGAAGCTGACATCCTCAAGCTCTATTATGGTTTGGGATATAAGCACCCCATGACGCTGGACGAGATTGGCGAGCAGTTCGACCTCACCCGTGAGCGCGTACGCCAGATCAAAGAGAAGGCGATCCGCAAGCTGCGTCACAACCCGAAATGTCGCGTTTTACAATCATATTTGAACTAGGAGGGAAGCATGAAAAGAAGTAGAATCAAAGATGTACTGAAACACCCCGAAGAGATAGGCTTCGGCAACGAGGTCTGTGTAAAAGGGTGGGTGAGAACCAAACGTGGCAATAGCAACGTGGCTTTTATCGCCCTCAATGATGGCTCTATCGTCTCCAACCTGCAGATAGTGGTAGATCCCACCAAGTTTGACGAAGCCCTGCTGAAGCAGATCACCACCGGCTCCTGCATCCATGTGGAAGGCACGTTGGTGGAGTCGCAAGGCAAAGGCCAGACCATGGAGGTGCAGGCCGGCATGATCGAGCTGTACGGGACTGCCGATCCGGAAGTCTATCCCTTGCAGAAAAAAGGCCACTCCATGGAGTTCCTGCGTGAGATCGCGCACTTGCGCCCCCGCACCAACTATTTCGGCTGCGTGCTGCGATTGCGCCACGCCATGGCCTTCGCCATCCACAAATACTTCAACGACAGAGGTTTCTTCTATCTGCACACCCCGCTGATCACCGCTTCCGATGCCGAAGGCGCCGGCGAGATGTTCAACGTGACCACCTTCGACCTCAACAACGTGCCCCGCACGGAAGACGGACAGGTGGACTACAAGAAGGACTTCTTCGGCAAACACACCAACCTGACGGTCTCCGGACAGCTGGAGGGCGAGCTTGGTGCTTTGGCGTTAGGCAATATCTACACGTTCGGCCCGACATTCCGCGCCGAGAACAGCAACACGCCCCGTCACCTGGCCGAGTTCTGGATGATCGAGCCCGAGATGGCCTTCTACGACATCACCGACAATATGGACCTCGCCGAGGACTTCATCAAATATCTGGTGCAGTATGCCCTCGACAACAATATGGATGACCTGCGCTTCCTCAACGACATGTTCGACAAGGAGCTCATCAACCGCCTCGAGTCTGTCCTCAAAGAACCGTTCGTGCGTCTGGACTACACCTCAGCCATCGACATTCTGTTGAAGGCCGACAAGAAGTTCGACTACAAGGTGGAGTGGGGTATTGACCTCCAGTCAGAGCATGAGCGCTACCTCGTGGAGAACCACTTCAAACGCCCGGTCATCTTGACGAACTACCCGAAAGAGATCAAGGCCTTCTATATGAAGCAGAACGACGACGGCAAGACAGTCCGCGCCATGGATGTGCTCTTCCCGACCATCGGCGAGATCATCGGTGGCTCCGAGCGTGAAGCCGACTACCAGAAGCTGCTCAACCGTGTCCACGAGCTGAACATGACGGAACAGCAGTACTGGTGGTACTTCGAGACCCGCAAGTTCGGTTCTGCCCCGCACTCCGGCTTCGGTCTCGGTTTCGAGCGCTTGCTGCTCTTTGTGACGGGCATGACCAACATCCGCGATGTCATCCCGTTCCCGAGAACTCCCCAGAATGCTGAATTTTAAACATAATCCATATTAATCATTAGGGGCGTTTTTGACGCCCCTATTTTTCAAAAAAATGCCGACAAAGCAGACACTGCAGCAGAAAATCGAACAAAAGCAGATAGCCACCCAGCAGACTATCCGCTTGATGCAACTCGTGGAGATGCCTTATCTCTCTTTGGAACAGGAAATCCTGAAAGAGGTGGACGAGAATCCTGCCTTGGAGATCGTGAGCGACCCGGTGGAAGACGACTATGCCCAGCAGGAAGAGGCCGCGGAACCGGAATACGATGAAAACGGGGTTCCCTTTGAAGTCTCCGAGCCGCTGAACAATGATGAGATCTTCAACGAGGAGTATTACAATGAGGAGGAGATGGACGACTTCATGACGGAGCGGACGCTGCAACGGCTCAACGCCCCCGAAGACCGTCCCAGACGCGACAGTGTGGGCGTTTATCAGGAGTCCATCAGAGAACAGTGGATGCTCCAGCTGGGAGAGATGGTCATGACGGACGAAGAGAGCAAAATAGCCTGCTATCTGATGGGTAATTTAGACGATGACGGTTATTTCACCCTCGACATGCAAGCGGTGACCAACGAGTTGCTCTATAACCATAACATCGACACGACAGTGGCTGAGGTTGAACGGATCCTGGTGCAATATGTGCAGGAGCTGGACCCACCCGGCACGGGCGCCCGCAATCTTCAGGAGTGTCTGCTGATCCAATTGCGTCGCCAATCGAAGCCGACCGAGATCACCCGCCTGGCTATCCTAATCCTGGAACAATATTTTGATCTCTTCACCAAGAAACATTATGCCAAGATAATGAGTCTCCTCGGCATCCATGATGATGTCATGCAACAGGTTCTCAAGATGATACGATCGCTGGATCCCAAACCGGTAGATTCCGACACCGACCTGGAGAAGTCGGGCAGCCATATCACCCCCGATTTCATCATCACCGCGGTGGACGACAAGCTGACCCTGACCCTCAACAATCAATACATCCCAAAAGTGCGTATCAACAAGGAAATTGTCCAACCATTGCAGAACCGCAAATTGATGTCGCGCAAGGAAGCCGATGCCGTACAGTTCCTCAAAGACTATGTGGAGAAGGGAGAACTCTTCATCAACACGTTGAGTTTGAGGGAGAAGATCATGTACAACACCATGTATGCCATCATGCAGCATCAACTGGATTATTTCCTCACCGGCGATGACAGCCAGCTAAAGCCCATGGTGCTCAAGACGATAGCCGCTGAGGTGAAGTTGGATGTCTCGACCATCTCCCGTTTCTCCAACAGCAAGTATGTGCAGACGGATTTCGGCATCATCCCGGTCAAGCATCTCTTTTCAGAGGCGGTGAATGATGACGAGGTCTCTTCCAAAGAGATCAAGAGCATCTTGACGCAGCTGGTGCAGCATGAGAGCAAACAGAAACCGCTATCTGACGAGGCCTTGTGCGCCGCCTTGCAGGAGAAAGGCTATGCGGTGGCGCGGCGGACAGTGGCCAAGTACCGCGACCAGTTAAACATCCCGGTGGCAAGATTACGCAAAGAGCTGTAGTCTGCTACCCAATATGGAATTTTTTCTTTTGGTAAGCATAAAACCCGCCTTGGTTGAAACGATAGAAGGTGGGGGCATTGCCACGCTCCTTGCTGTCGTGGGCGACAGGTGCCAGCATGCCCGAAGAGATGAACTTCTTTTGGAAATTCCGCCGGTCAAAGTCATGCTCATAGACTTCCGCGTAGAGCCGTTGCATCTCGGGAAGCGTGAAGAGGTCGTTCATCAGCAGGAATGGAATGGGGGAGAGGTTGAAGAGTATTTTCAAGATGAGTTTGGCTTTCTGGAAAATCTCCTCATGGTCGAAAGCTAACGCCGGCATGTTGTGGACGGGGAACCAGCTGACCTCTTTCGCATCGTCCTGGGCTTTGATCTTTGTCTCGTTAGAACGGGTCAGCGTGAGGAAAGCGGTGGTGATGGTGCGCCCCCGGGGGTCGCGGTCCACCCGACTGAAGGAACCGATTTGGATGAAGGGTTTCTTGTTGACACCGGTCTCCTCTTTAAGCTCCCGCTGGGCCGCTTCCTCCAGCGACTCGTCTTCATCAAGGAACCCACCAGGAAAAGCCCACTGGTCTTTGTAAGGCTCGTTTTTCCTGCGGATGAGGAGCATGCGCAGGTGGGTACCGTCAAAGTTCAATACCACATTGTCCACGGTCACCGCCGGACGCCAATAGTCATATTCATATTTTTTATTCTCTGTCATCTGTTCAAATTTATTTTCCTATGCAGAAATGTCCGAAAATATTGTTTAAGATATCATCCGTGGAGATTGCTCCAGTCAGGGTGCCGATGTCGGTGAGCGCGGCGCGGATGTCCTCCACTAAAAGGTCGGTGGGGATGTTGCCAGCGAGACCTTGACGCGCATCAGCGATAGATTGGACGATGCTCGTCAGGAGGCCATAGTGGCGCTCATTGGTCAGCAGGGCCATATCTTGCACACGATGGGACTCCACGAAGTCCAGCAAGGCATCTTCTACCAAATCTATATATTGTCGATTTTTGGCGGAGATGGCGATGGCGGGATAATGATCTGCCATCATGTCTATATGGCCGCCCGAGATGTTTTGGTCAAGATCTATTTTGTTGAAAATAAAGATAATATGCTTGTCTTGTGTATCTACATGTTGTTGTAGCTGGTGAAAGTCATCCAAGATTTCGGGGAGTGATTGCTGGGTGTTGTCACAGAGATAGAGGATGATGGCAGCTCTGCGGGCGGCCTCGTAGGATCGCTCTATGCCGTATTGTTCCACCTCGTCACTGGTGGTACGCAGTCCGGCGGTATCGATAAAGCGGAAGAGGGTACCCCCCAAGGTCAGCGTGTCCTCAATGGTGTCGCGCGTGGTGCCGGGCACCTGCGAGACGATGGCGCGCTCGTGTTGCAGCAGCGCGTTCAGCAGGGTGGACTTGCCCACGTTGGGCTTGCCCACGATGGCAACCGGTATGCCCGTCTTCAGCAGATTGCCGATCTTGAACGACTGGGCGAGTTGCTCAGCCTCCGTGCCGATATCCGTCAGCAGGCGGTCGAGTTCCTCCCGGTTGGCAAAGGTGACATCCTCCTCGCTGAAGTCCAGCTCCAACTCCAGCAGCGAGGCTACCTGAACGAGAGAATCCCTCAGCAGATGCAGCTTCTTGGAGATGCCTCCTTGCAGCTGGTTGATGGCCAGATGGTGCGATGTCTCGCTCTGGGAGCTGATCAGGTCTCCGACTGCTTCCGCCTGGGGCAGGTCTAGCTTGCCGTTCATGAAGGCGCGCTGGGTGAACTCTCCTGGGAGGGCCATGCGACAGCCACCCTCTATCAGCATCTCCAGAATCTTCTTTTGGATGTAGAGAGAACCATGACAGGAGATCTCCACCATGTCTTCGCCCGTGTAAGAGTGGGGGGCGGCATATTTGAGCACCACCACCTGGTCCACCAACTGCTCGCCGTCATACAGATGGGCGAACTTGGCTTGCTGGGGTGGCAAGGAGGCAAAGCCGCTCTCCTGATGGAACAGCGTGTCGGCAATGGCAAAGGCCTGCGGTCCGGAAGCCCTCACCACCGCGATGGCGCCGACTCCCTGGGCGGTTGATATGGCACAGATGGTATCCATAGTTTCTCTTCTCTAAATAGGGAGCAAAAATACATTTTTTTAGCGCTTCCCAAGATACAAAAAAAATCCAGGAAAAAGCCTCGCATTTTTAACTATAAAATGTTATTTTTGCCACTTGTTTTTACAGGAAAAATAAAAACGGAAATACTTTTTTAAAACACTAATTATCAACATTTTTATTAACTAAATCTATTCAAAAATGAAAAAGATTTTCACATTGTTCATCGCTTTATTTGTGATGAGTTTCTGTGCCAAGGCACAGGTTTCATTCCTGAATGAGGATTTTGAAGGAGCTACCGTTCCTGCCGGCTGGACCGCCATCGATGCGGACGGCGACGGTTACAACTGGGTTTCTTCAACTACCGTTGGTACTTTCAATGCACATTCAGGAAGTGCTTGTATCACTTCTGCATCCTATGTGAATTATGTAGGTGCGTTGACCCCCGACAACTGGTTGATCACTCCCCAACTGGCAGTGAGCGCCGGCGACTCTGTCTCCTTCTGGTACAGAGGTCAGGATGCCAGTTATTCTGCTGAGGTGTTTGGTGTGTATGTATCCACCACGGGAACTGCCACTACGGATTTCACCTCTGTGTATCAAGGTGTTTCCACCAGCGATTATCAACGTTTGGCCATCAGCTTGAACGCTTATGCAGGTCAGAACATCTATGTGGCTATTCGCCACTACAATGTAACGGATATGTTCTGGTTGAACATTGATGATTTCATGTTTGGTTCTGTTCCCAGCGCTCCTACTTTAGCCAGCATGCCCGACACTCTTGACCTGGGCATGACACCTGTAGGCATGAACGCTGATCAGTCCATGACGGTGACGGCTTACTCCCTCACCAACGACATCACGGTTACCACCGCTGCTCCCTTCTCTGTGTCTGCTGACGGCATCACCTTCGGTACCACGGCTACCCTTACCGCTACCACAGGTACTGGCAGCACCACGAGCGCTCCTTTGTATGTCCGTTACACTCCTACCGCTGTAGGTGTCAGCAATGGCAGCATGACCATCGCCTCCACGGGTGTCACCTCTGCTACGGTTGCTCTCGTTGGTAACGGCATTGATTGTACCGTATCCACTTTCCCCTATAACTTCAGTTTCGATAATGCTGGCATGGCCAACTGCTGGAGCGTTGTGGATGCTAACGAAGACGGCTCTACCTTTTCAATGGATCCTTCTGCAGGATACGCTTACTATACTTACAATAGCTCCAATGCAGCCAACGATTATCTGATTTCCCCGGAATTCGTGTTAACGGGCAATGAGATGGCATCTTTCGACTACTGGTGCTCCTCTGCCACTTGGCCTGAGTCTTTCATGGTTTACGCATTTGGCGCTGACACTTCCGTGCTGGTAAACACCGTGAATGTCACGAACACCTCTACAGCTCCTATGACTCAATATATCGGACTGAGCGATCTTGTCGGTAACTATAGAATCGCCATTAAATGTACCTCCGATGCCGACGAATACAGACTGTATGTGGACAACTTCTCTGTCGTCATCGCTTCTGAGATCATGACAGTCGATCCTGATGCCGTAGATTTCGGTACCATCAAGGTTGCCACCAGCTCTGAAGCATCCTTCTCCCTTGACGTTGTCAACGCTTCCAGCGATGTCACCATCACCACGGATGCTCCGTATTCTCTCTCATTGGATGGCAATAGCTACTCCACATCAGTTACCATCCCTGCCACGACATCTTTAATCTCTACGACCGTTACAGTGAAGTATGCTCCGACAACTGTTGGTACTCACAACGGAACTGTGACCATCGCCACTACGGGCACCTCCGAGACTGTCACCTTGACTGGTACTGCTGTGGAGTGCAATGTAATCAACACCTTCCCGTTCTACGAGACCTTTGACGTGAATTCCAGCACTCGTCCTTGCTGGGAGATTGTAGATGCTAACAACGATGGTAGAACCATTCAATTCATGGCATACGACAGCGAGAACACCGGTGTCGCTGCTTACTTCTACAATTCCGACAACAGTGCCGAGGATTGGCTGATTTCTCCGGAAATCACGCTGCCTAACGATGCGCACGCTGGCTTTGAGTATGCTATTGCTTCGGCTAGCTATCCTGAGAAATTCTCTGTTTGGGTGATTCCGGAAGGCGGCTCTGTTTCTTCTGCTGTCAATGTTTCACCTACACAAGCAGTCTCCACCACTGGTCTGCAAACCAAGAGCGTGGATCTCAGTGCTTACTCCAACCAGACTGTCAAAGTTGCCATCAAGGTGGAGTCCAATGCTGACATGTATTACATCTACTTCGACAACTTCCAAGTGACGGAAGGCGCTGGCATTGAGGATGTGGAGAACAACATCGTGGTTTATCCGAACCCCGCTTCCAACATGCTGAATGTAACCGCTAACTCCAATATCCAATCCGTTGAAGTGTTGAACATGATGGGGCAGATTGTTATGAGCCAGAATGCTAACGACACTCACACCCAGGTCAACGTCAGCAGCCTTGCTAACGGTGTCTATATGGTGAAAGTGAACACCGAGAATGGCGTGATCAACCAAAAATTCACGGTTGCCCGCTAATTTCCCGATTCCATAACACAAAAAATCCCGACATCGAAAGATGTCGGGATTTTTTTAATGTCCGCTGAGGATATGATCACTGCTGATTCAAGACTTCCGCCACCTCATACCAGTCGGTGTCGGCGTCAAAGCCAAACTTGTCGTCGATGCCGACGTTGAAATAGAGCTTGTCGTCAAAGCAGGCGAGGGAGGTGTTGACCACCTCCGGGTTCCTGTTGACATAGTCGAAGTGGATGCCGTCATGCTCAAACTTGCCCAGGTAGCTATCCAGTTTCTCGGGATAACAACTCGACCACAGGATGAGACAGATATCCTGACGGGCAGAGAGCTCTTGCAGGGCCTCTTTAGCCATCGGGAAATAGTCGTAGCTCTCCACGTGCTCATAACAAGCCTTGAGGATGGTGTCGTGGATATCCACCAGGACATAGATCTTGTCCCAGTTCTTCTCCATCTTGCGCTCAAAGGCGTTGCGAAAGGCGTTGGTGATACTCATATTAGTGATCAGTGAACAGTGATTAGTGATCAGTAAAAAGCTAATGGCCAATAGCTAATAGCTAATGGCCATCTATATTACAGTTGCGGACCGAAGGGAATCAGGGCTTTGCCTTCTTCGGTGTCGCTGAAGTTCTCGAAGTTCTTGATGAAGGAGGAGGCCAGCTGCTTGGCGCTCTCGGCGTATGCGGCCTTGTCGGCCCAGCTGTTCTCCGGATTCAGGATGCTGTCCTCCACGCCCGTCACATGTTTGGGGATGTAGAGGTTGAACGGCTTGGCAATCTCGGTCTCGCAGTCCAGCAGCTCGCCGTTGAGGATAGCGGTGATGATGGCACGTGTAGCCTTGAGGGAGATACGCTCGCCCACGCCGTAGCCGCCGCCAATCCAGCCCGTGTTGACCAGGTAGGCAGTCGCGTTGTGTTCTTCGAGTTTTTTGGCCAGCTCCTCGGCATATTTGGTCGGGTGCAGCAGCAGGAAGGCGGCGCCGAAGCAGGAGGAGAAGGTCGGCTGCGGGGTCACGATGCCGCGCTCGGTGCCGGCCAGCTTGGCGGTATAGCCACTCAGATAGTAGTACATCGTCTGCTCGCGGTTCAGCACAGCCACCGGAGGCAACACGCCGAAAGCGTCTGCCGACAAGAAGATGATCTTGCTCGGATGCGTGCCGCGGGAGACCGGCTTCACGATGTTGTCGATATGATAGATGGGGTAGGAGACACGCGTGTTCTCGGTCTTGGCGGCCGAGTTGAAGTCGATGGTGCCATCCTCTGCCACCACTAAGTTCTCCAGCAAGGCGTCACGCTTGATGGCATGGAAGATGTCAGGCTCTTTCTCCTCGCTCAGGTTGATGCACTTGGCGTAGCAGCCGCCCTCGAAGTTGAAGATGCCGTTCTCGTCCCAGCCGTGCTCATCGTCACCGATCAAAGCTCTGTTGGGGTCGGTGGACAAGGTGGTCTTGCCAGTGCCGGAGAGACCGAAGAAGATGGCGGTGTCGCCCGCTTTGCCCTCGTTGGCGGAGCAGTGCATAGCGGCCATGCCCTTCAACGGGAGGAAGTAGTTCATGACGGAGAAGATACCCTTCTTCATCTCGCCACCATACCAGGTGCCGCCAATCAAGGCCATGCGCTCGGTCAGGTTGAAAGCCACGAAGACCTCGCTGTTCAATCCCTGCTCTTTCCAGTTCGGGTTGGTGGTCTTGCCAGCATTCAGCACCACGAAGTCGGGCTCGAAGTCGGCCAGCTCCTCCTCGGTGGGACGGATGAACATGTTCTTCACGAAGTGGGCCTGCCATGCGACCTCAGAGACGAAGCGCACCTTCATGCGGGAGTTCTCGTTGGCGCCGCAGTAGCCATCCATCACATAGACCTTCTTGCCGGAGAGTTGCTCTTGACACAGTTTCTTGAAGTGCTCCCAGGTCTTGTGGTCGATGGGCTTGTTGTCAGATCCTTTCTTGTTGGGACCTGCCCACCACACGTTGTCTTTCGTGTTCTCGTCCATGACGATGTATTTGTCTTTGGGGGAGCGGCCGGTGAAGATGCCGGTGTCCACGGAGAGCGCGCCCGACTTGGTCAGGTAGGCCTTCTCGTAGCCGGTGAGTTCGGGATTCGTTTCATGAGCGTACAACTCGTCGTAAGACAGGTTGTGGTAAATCTCTATCGGCCCGGTGATGCCGACTGCTTCTAGTTCTTTTTTCAGATCTTTCATATTGAGTTGTTTATAATTGATAATCAAGGGTTATACTAATGAACGGATGAGCTGCTCTTCGTCGCCCGGCAAGAGATAGATGGGCGGGATCTCGATCATGGTGAAGGCGCCATGACGTTGTTCTGCGCGCATCTTAACGGCGGCGCGGGCGCAGGCCACCAGCACCTGACCGGTAAGAGCCGGGTTGTTGATGCTCATATTGAACTCGAAACGCTGGTTGTGGGTCTCGCCACTGACACCGTCACGGACCAGGTGGACGCCGTGCGCCACATTGTTGAGAGCATCGATGGAAGGCACGGGGATGACGTGCGTCTCATCATGTGCAAAGTAGTCATCGGCTAACAGCAGCTTCTCCACGGTAGCGAAGTCGGCTCCTTCTTCCAGCTCCACATAGACCATGCGGCGGTGGATGCCGGTGCCCAAGGGGATGGTCATGGAGAGGGCGTCCTTGATGCCAGGGATGGCCTTGGCGGCCACGGTATGGCCCATGCTGCGGCCCGGACCGAAGTTGGTGTAGGTGATGCCCTTGGGGGCTATGGCCTGCAGGAGGGCACGCACCATGGAGTCGGAACCGGGATCCCAACCGGCAGCAATGATGCTGACCGCCTGATGTTCCTTGGCGATGGGGGTCAAATGGGAACGGAGGTCGTAGATCTGTCCGTGGATGTCAAAACTGTCCACGGTGGCGATGCCGCGACTCAGCAGCTTCTCCGCAAAGAGCGGCACCTCACGGGTGGGGGTGCACAAGGCGACCACGTCCGCCTCTATGTTGTCCAGATTGTCGTTATGATGGTAGATGCCCACCAGTTGCATGTCTTCGGCAGCCAGCACGGCCTGTTCCACGGCCTTTCCAATGTTGCCATATCCGATGATGGCGATTCTCGTTTGCATACGCTCTGATTTTTAGAAGCGCAAAGATAGTATTTTTTCGGATTGGGAATCACCATTTTTGCGGCTGTTATGCAAAAATATGAGGTGCTTACCCAGGCAGGTGTCTGGCCTGTCACGGCGACACGTTTACCTTGACCACGCCGGTGGTGTCAACGTACTTGCCGGTTTCCAGAAAACCTGCTATGGATTTGGCAATTTGAGAATAAGGACTCTCTACATTTTCCAACTGCCGCCCCATATAGACATACTCTGTCAGCACCACATCTGGATGCGGTCGGAACGTGTTTTTCCTGTATCGCTTCGACACCATGATGCTCAAATTGAAGTCATTGGCTTCATGCTCCAAATACTTGTCCGCGTTTGCATGGTGGTTACTGACCCGTATGGAAACGCGGTGACCAGTTAGCGCTATCTTAAAGACTTTATAATTACTAGCTTTGTCAGCCCCCATGCCTAAGGCTCTTTTTAAATTGGTGATAAACCCTTCGGGATCATGGATCCCTTTGTATTTTTCTGAGACTGTTAATAAATTTTTTCTTGCATTTTCAGATATAATTTGTATTTTTGCCGCGTCATCTTCTTGAGAAGCCGTAGTGACTAAAGGTCTGCTTATCAGTTCAGGAAGATGACTTTTTTGTTTCATGCCAGTTCGTTTTTCGGTTCGCTATTTTAGACTGCAAAAATACGATAATAGTTTTTAATTGTCAAATATTTTTAAATATTTAATATTGATTGTTAAAAATTGAAAGGTGTGGCATGGTGGTTTTCGATATTTGCGACCCCGCACACCTCCGGCGTACGGTTTTTCGTGCCGCCCGCATCGTTCTACACACCCAGGCAGGCCGCCGGCCTGTAGGGAAGGGTATAGTATTGAAGAGAACAAAGACAAATACATACTTTCTCATTTAATCTCACAATGCTTTCCTGAGGCACATTCCCATGGAGCACGCGGGCGGGGATGCCGACATGCGGTGTGGACGCGGTGTGAATGGCCGGTCTCCAACAGCGGCGTGCAAAGGCGCTTGCGTTTACAAAAATGCACGCCTTCGGAAATTCTTTCCTTATGCTTAACGCTGCATTTTTGTTCCCGTTTGCCGCCGCTGTCAGAGGGCGGACAGAGCGGGTGGCGTTCATGTCGGCTTGATCTTTTGTCAACTTTTTCTTCAAGAGAAAAGTTGAAAAAAATATTGTGTATAAGAATGTTGTTGTTGAACAGCACGTTTTCCTCTCTATACTAATAACAATTAATAATCGAGTTGCAATTGCAAACAACCTCAATGGTGCCATCAGGTATAAAATCACTATTATGTTAGTGCAATAATTTCAGCACCTATTCGTCTAACAAAATGTGGCGTCGTATTTTGACGCGGGTTATACGTTTCGGATTATAAACGATTATCATCATTTCATACACATTTATTAAAAACCTAAATATCAATTCCTATGAAAAAGATTTTCACTTTGTTATGCGTGGCAGCCTTGGTGGCCTTGGCCTGCGACCGGGAGCCCGAACCAGAACCTACTCCGGGAGATGATCCCGTCACTGAAATGGATGGACTGATCCCCCATGCGGTAACCGACTACGATGGCAATGTCTATGATGCGGTACGCATAGGCCAACAGGTGTGGATGGCCTCCAACCTTCATGTCAAGCACTTTCCCAATGGTGAGGATATCCCTTTCGGCGGCACCAACACAAGTCTGACACAACCCTTTATCTATTGTCCAGACGAGGATTTTGATGTGGCCAAATACGGTTATTATTACAACTGGCCGGCAGCCATGAATCGAGCTGGTTCCTCGGAAGCGAATCCCAGTGGCAGACAGGGTGTTTGTCCTGATGGTTGGCACCTGCCCAGTGATGCGGAGTGGGAGCAACTTAAAGATTATTGTGCTAATAAGGATGAATTTGTGTGCGACACATTCACTTTTTTCCGTACTTATGCCAGTTGCTTGGCGTCCAATTCTGAATGGGAATCTAGTAATGTGAATTGTTCTCCCGGTCATGAATTAAGTTCCAACAATGCCTCTGGCTTCAATGCATTTCCTGCGGGTAATCATTTTGGACACGATGGATACGTTCCTGTAGGGACCAAAGCATGTTTTTGGGGAGCCACAGGATGCGATGGTTGCACTTACGCCTATGATCATTACATGTTTAACACAAGCAATACATTGAGTCGCGGCAGTAACGACAAGGACGTAGGTTATTCTGTCCGCTGTGTGAAGGATTGAGTGCCTCTATTCTTGCACGCCGTAGATGTGCGGATCGTCACAACTCCCCAATCTGCGGCACCAGCCGGTCGATGTCGCCGGCGCCTACCGTCAAGAGCAACTCCTGCGGGTGTTGTTGCAGGTAGGGGATAAGTTCAGATTTCTGCAACAGGAGTTTGTCGGGTTGGGTGACCTTGCCTAACAACCACTCCGAGGTGATGCCCTCGATGGGCAGCTCCCGGGCCGGGTAGATGGGCAAGAGGATGACCTTGTCGGCCATCGACAACACGGTGGCGAAACCATCGGCCAAATCGCGGGTGCGACTGTACAGATGCGGCTGGAAGATGCAGGTGAGCTTTCTGTCGGGATAGAGCTCCCGCACGGCCGTCAGCACCGACTGGATCTCCTGGGGATGATGGGCGTAATCGTCGATATAGATGAAGTCGGGACGCTCCACCACATATTCGAAACGGCGCTTGACCCCCAAGAAGGAGGCTAACTTCTCCCGGATAATGTCTTCCGAGATATTCGTGGAATGGCGCACCGCGGCGATGGCGGCAGTGGCGTTCAAGACGTTGTAGAGTCCGTTGGCCCGCAAGCGCAACGCTTTCCACTCTCCGTCAGGCATCCGCAGGTCGAAAGTCAGGGCGTTGGGCTTTACATCCACGTTATAGGCATAGAAGTCGGCCTCCGGCTGAAAACCATAAGTGACCATATCAGGATGCGTCAGCAGTGGCGCAATACGTTGTTCTGCTATGAGATAGCGGCTCTGCTGTGCAAACTGCCCGAAGGCGGCGATCAGATTCTCGCGTGTACCGTAGATGTCGAGATGGTCGGCATCCATGGAGGTGATGATGGCGGCGGCAGGGTGCAGCGTCAGGAAGGAACGGTCGTACTCGTCCGCCTCGACCACCGCATATTGAGGCGGATCGTTATAGACGAAGTTGTTGTCGAAGTTCTTGGCGACGCCCCCGATGAAGCCAGCGATGGGCACTTGGGGCGAGAGCAGGTGGGCCACCAGCGAAGTGGTGGTCGTCTTGCCATGCGTGCCCGCCACCGCGATGGTGGGGAGCGCATCGGCAATGTGCCCCAACACCTCGGAGCGCTTGTGCATCTTGACACCACTCTTCAGAAAATATTGGTATTCGGCATGCTCCTTGGGAATAGCGGGCGTAACAACGACCATATCCACCTGAGCGGGGATCTTAGAGCAGTCCTCCTCATAATGAATCACAGCGCCCATCTGCGAGAGCCGTTCGGTGATAGGGGAGGGCGTCAGGTCGTAGCCATGCACGATAGCCCCTTCGTGCAGATAATATTGCGCCAGGGCACTCATGCCGATGCCGCCGATGCCGAGAAAATAGATGGTCTTATTGCTCATAAATCAGGAAAACGGTTCTTCTGTTCTTGGCGCGACCGGCAGCCGTGCTGTTGTCCGCGATGGGCTGCGACTCGCCATAACCTTTGTAACGTAAACGATCGGCCGAGACACCCTTGCTGATGACCAGGTCATAGACCGCCTTGGCACGGCGCTCCGACAAGATCTGGTTGTCTTTGTCGTTGCCGACGTCATCGGTGTGGCCCTGGATCTCCACCTTGACGGTCGGGTTGTCGCGCAGGAACTCCACAAAGAGGTTGATGATGACCTGCGAGGCTTGTGTCAGCGTGTAGGAGTTGGTCTGGTAGTAGATATCCTTCAGGTCGCACACTTTGCCGGTCTCGATGGCCTTGATCTCCGCATCCTTGGTGATGATGGGTTGCGTGGCGACTTGTTCGGCCGTGATGACTTGTGCATCAAAGGAGTGGCCCTCCTTCTTGACGGTCACGATGAGCGGTGCGGCATCCTCTTTGGGCACCTCGGTGGCCACAGCATACTGTTTGTTGTTGCTACTGACCACACCCGTGGCGATGACCTTGGCAGACGTGTCGCGGATCTCCACCACGGCATTCTCCAATTCGTCATCATCCGCTGTGACAGAACCCTTTACGATGAGCATCTTGTGAGGACGCGCATCCTCATACAGCTCAAATTCGTAGATGTTCCAGTCCTTATTTCCATAATGGTTGGAGGAGAAGTAGCCGGTTTTTCCATCCAGGCTGACAAAGAAATCCACTTCGTCATTCTCTGTGTTGATGGGATAGCCGATGTTGACAGGATCGCTCCATTTGCCATTGGGGTCAAGTTTGGAGAAGAAGATGTCCTGTCCGCCGATGCCATCGAAACCGGAGGAGGAGAAGTAAAGGGTCTTGCTGTCGGTATGCAGGAAGGGCGAACGCTCGTTCCCCTCGGTGTTGATCTTCGGTCCTAAGTTGATGGGCTTGCGCCAGGACCCGTCGCTGTTGCGCTGGGAGTACCAGATGTCGGAGCCGCCAAAGCCGCCGGGTCTGTCGGAGGCGAAGAACAATATCCGTCCATCAGAGCTAAGAGAGGCCTGCGACTCCCAGGTGTTAGGATTGTTGATATTGGATCCCAGACTCTTAGGCTCGGTCCATTCGTCACCAATACGCTCTGAATAGTAGAGGTCATAGTTCTGATAGACAACTCCACGGGAATCGTTGGTGGGCATCAGACGGGTGAAGATAAGCAGGTCGTTGGTGATGTTGATGGTAGGACTGCCCTCGCTCTTGGAGTGGTTGAAAGGGTCGGGGAGGGGTGCACCTGTCTGGAACTGTCCATTCTTCAAAGAGCTCTGTGAGAAGAACTCACGGCGCTCGGTCTCGCCATCACTAGCGCCAAAGGCATTCTGCACCGGCACTTCCTTGCGGCGGGTGAAATAGAACAGGGAGCCGTCTGGCGACAAGGTGCCCAGATACTCGTCATATTTGGTGGAGATGCCCGACACCGGCTTGGGGTCAAAAGGAACCGGATGGTTGAGGATATTGTCGTAGAAGCGCGCCTTGCGGATAATGAGCTGCGCCTCCGCCAGCTTGGCCGTGTCCGTGGCCTTCGTAAAGAGGTCGGGATTCTCCACAATGACAGAGGCGAACTTGATGGCCTCCGAGAACATCTCGTTGAAATAGGCTATCCTCGCCGCATATAAGTTGCAGTGTACCTTGTAGTAAGGACACACATTGTACATTCGGTTGAAGGCTGCCAACGCCCGCTTCACATCCGATTTGTCGGCTTTGATCGCACGATAGTTGTTGTCCACCAGCGGACTGTACAAACCAAATGCGTAGTAATAGTTGACCTCCAGATACTCGGGATGATCTTCCAAGATCTCATCGTAAAGCTCAAAGGCTTCCGCTTTCTTGCCACTCTTTTGAAACTCCCGGGCTTTCTTGAAGAGTTTCTCACTGGCCTTGTCCATGGTCTGCACGCAAGGATCCTCCTCTTCTTGGGCAAACAGATTGCCACCACAGAAGAGGAGAATCAGCAGAAGCCATATATTCAGCCAGTTGCGCATATTAGTTGTCTTTGATGACGGTCTCGCCCGCCTCGATGATCTTCAGGAATTCGTCTGCCTTGAGAGAGGCGCCACCGATAAGGCCGCCATCCACATCGGGCTGACTGAAGAGCTCGAGTGCATTCTTGCCGTTGCAGCTGCCACCATATAATATATAGGTGTTGACCGCCATTTCGGTGCCGAACTTCTTCTCTATGAGAGAACGGATGAAGGAGAGCATCTCCTGAGCCTGGTCCGGAGTGGCTGTTTCGCCCGTACCGATGGCCCAGATAGGCTCGTAGGCAATCATGGTGGACTCCAACTGTTTGGGAGTCAGCTGGTAGATGGTCTCTTCAATCTGTTTCTGCACCACATCAAAGTGCTTTCCAGACTTGCGCTCTTCCAAGGTCTCGCCGCAGCACATGACCGGCACAATGTCGTTCGTCAACAGACGGAGCATTTTCTTGAGGACGATCTCGTTGGTTTCCCCAAAGTATTTTCTGCGCTCGGAGTGGCCCACGATACAGAAGGAGACATCCATCTCGGCCAACATCTCGGCAGACACTTCGCCCGTATAGGCGCCATTCTCAAACTCACTGACATTCTGAACACCGGCATAGAACTGGCTGCCCTCTTCGTTGGCATGATCTGTCACCAACTCTGCATAGAGCATGGGCGGACACAACACAATCTCTGTTTCGAAGTTGTAATCTTGCAACTTCTCTTCAATTTCACTAATCAGTTCCTCGGCCTCTTCAAAGCCTTTGTTCATTTTCCAGTTTCCAATGACGATTTTAGGTTTCATATTGTTCTTGATTTATTGATGATTATTCTTGATAAAAATATGGTGGCAAAGATATAGAAAAAACTGACACCAAAACATCGATTCGTAGGATAAAATTAATCAAAACAGGGTAGGGAAGCATAACCCGCCGAGATTTGCATATTGCCCCAATCTCCTCATCCTTGCTCGAAATATGAAAAAACGTTTTCAAGCAACAGACACCCTAGACACACCCATATCACAAAAAAAATGTTCTCATACTTGGATTTACATTTGTCAATTATTCATATATTTTCAACCTTGTAAAAATCAATCTTCATTTGATTTTATTTTTGTAAATATACTTAAGTGGAAGACTGTATTATGCAATTACAATATTCAATCGTCCAGTTTTTACATTCTTCTACTCATTAAAACAACCATCCTATTATTCTATGCCACCACCTCACAATATCTAGTTCATCTTTGTTTTCAACTCAAATTAAATAATTGATTTCCAATATAAATATATGTTTCATATAAAGCATATCATAAAATATACGGATAATTATAATTAACATCTTGGACAATCTACTCATATATATCGTATTATCTTAAAATTAAATGAATTACAACAACTATCTACATTAAAAAATTGGTATGTTATGAACAATCTTTATTTTGGTGATTTTTGATGTATCTTTGTAAAAAATAAAATGTATCTTTGCCGTGTCATTATTAAACACGTTGATTTGCTTATTTGTAAAATGTAAAAATCAATATCTATGCTGAATCGTATTATTCAAGTTTTAGAGTATTTACAATTGTCAAAATCCAGCTTTGCGGAAAAGATTGGCATCAACCCTTCCGGTCTTACGCATATATTAAATGGTCGTAACCAACCCAGTCTGGATATTGTCAAGAAGATTGTAACAGCCTTCCCGGAGATCAGCTCCGAGTGGTTGGTCATGGGTATGGGTGAGATGATCAAGTCTGAAGAGGTGCCTGCGCCTCCCGTTGAGTCAGCATCCAAGCCGGTCAAGACAGATCTGGAGTTGCGACAGACAGACCTCTTTGATGCCTTTGACGAAGAGCCCGTCTCTGTTGAGGAACCCGTGGTCGAACCCGATCCCGAACCTATCGTTGAACAGGTTGTGGAGGAAGTCCCCGTGGTCCCGGCGCCGGTAAAGGCGACAGCACCGCGCGGACGTGCCCGAAATGCAGAATCGCATCCTGCACCCGAGCGCCCGAAACGCGAGCGAATATTGAATTCTCAGGGAGATAAGAAAATTGTCAAGATCATCTTCTTCTACGAAGACAGGAGTTTTGAGGAATATAGACCCTCGTAACGAACAGATTTTCAGCAAATAAAAATAGGATGACCCCGCAGGATCATCCTATTTTTGGTTAAGGTGTCCAAGATACTATTAGTATTTGTAGAATCCCTCACCGGTCTTGCGGCCGAGCAAACCGGCGCGCACCATCTTGCGGAGCAGCGGATGCGGACGGTATTTCGGGTCGCCGAACTCGTTGTACAGAACCTCCATGATGGCGAGGTTCACATCGTTGCCGATCAGGTCGGCCAAGGCGAGCGGGCCCATCGGATGGTTGGCACCCAGCATCATGCACTTGTCGATATCCTCGGCGGAAGCGATGCCGTCGGCTAAGATACCCACAGCCTCGTTGATCATCGGGATGAGGATGCGGTTCACCACGAAACCGGGAGCCTCATTCACCAGCACCGGGGTCTTGCCGATGGAGGTGGCCAGATCCACGATCAGCTTGCACACCTCGTCAGAGGTAACCTGACCTTTGATGACTTCCACCAAGGCCATTCTGTCGGCAGGGTTGAAGAAGTGCATGCCGATGAACTGGCTCGGACGGCTGGTGCAGGCAGCGATCTCCGTGATGGAGAGTGAAGAGGAGTTGGTGGCGAAGATAGTCTCCGGCTTGCAGATCTTGTCCAGCTCGGTGAAGACATCCTTCTTGAGTTGCATATCCTCCACGGCAGCCTCAATCACCAGGTCTGCATCTGCAAACGTGGCGTAATCGGTCGTGGTGGTGATGTTGGCGAGGATGGCGTCAACGGCCTCTTGGGTCAGCTTGCCCTTCTCCACGAGTTTGCCATAGCCTTTGGCAAAGGAGCCCATGGCTTTGTCGAGGCTCTCTTGGGTTCTACTTTTCATAACGACCGGCATCTTGGCGGCGAAAGCCTTCACGATGCCCTTGGCCATAGTACCTGTTCCAATAACACAAATTTTCATACTGTAATTATTTTTATGTGATTAAGTTAGTGATCCGTGAACAGTGATCAGAGATCAGTTTTTTATCGATTTTTGAATTCCACAGGGGTCTTGTTCAGGAAGGCCTGCATGCCCTCTTTCTGGTCTTCGGTGTCGAAGCATCTGCCGAAGAATTCGGTCTCGAACTCGATGGCGTCATCGGCGTTCATATCCCACTCCTCGTTGATGCAGGTCTTGGCGTAGCGTACCGCGATGGGAGCGTTGGCGGCGATCTTTTTGGCCATCTCCATGGCGGCGTCCATCAGTGCTTCCGGCTCGTAGATGGCGTTGACGAGTCCAATGCGCAATGCTTCGTCAGCGCGGATGATTTTGCCGGTATAGATCATCTCCTTGGCGTATCCCATGCCCACCGTACGCGCGAGGCGCACCGTGCCGGAGAATCCGGGGATGATGCCCAGTCCCACCTCAGGCTGGCCGAACTTGGCCTTGTTGGAGGCCAGCCGGATGTCGCAGGCCATGGCCAGCTCACAGCCGCCGCCCAGCGCGAAGCCGTTGACAGCCGCGATGACGGGAATCGGCAACGTCTCGATCATGCGGAAGAGGTCGGCGCCCGCCTGCCCGAAAGCACACCCGCCAATGCGGTCCAGCGTCGCCATCTCGGAGATGTCGGCACCCGCCACAAAGGATTTTTCCCCATCGCCCGTGATGATGAGCGCCCGGGTATCTTCATCGATATTGGAGATAAAGTGCGTCAGCTCGCCAATGATGACAGAGTTCAGCGCATTTAATGACTTCGGTGCGGAGATAGCGACCACGGCAATCCGGTCCTGTCTGCTGACCTTTAAAAATTCGTATTCCTGTGTGTAGGTCTGTTCCATAAAGTTTTTATTCGGACTTATAATAACTTAGCGAAAAAACATCGACATTTTCCAGTGAGAATTGCGTCCTTTTTCAATTCGTGAAAAAAGTCGGGTGCAAAGATAAACATTTTTTGTATCTTTGCCCCGCTTATTTTATAAGGATAATTTTTATTAAAACTTAGAGATATGGATAAACAACAAATGCAGCAAATTATCGCCAAGCGTGTGGCTAAAGAGTTGCACGACGGCGATGTGGTGAACCTGGGTATTGGTCTTCCCACCATGGCAGTCAATTATTTACCGAAAGACGTGCACGTCATCTTGCAGACCGAGAACGGCATGTTGGGCTTTGGTCCGACCCCTGAAGAGGGCAAGGAGGATCCGTTCTTGACGAACTCCGGCGGCGGCTACATCACCGCACAGCCGGGTGCAGCCTCTTTCAGTTCTGCCGACTCTTTCGCGCTGATCAGAGGCGGACATGTGGACGCCACCGTCTTGGGCGCCATGCAGGTTGACGAGAACGCCGACCTGGCCAACTGGATGGTTCCCGGCAAGCTGGTCGCCGGCATGGGCGGCGCTATGGACCTGCTCACCAACGCCCGCGTGATCATCGCCATGATCCACACCCAGAAGGGTGCTCCCAAGATCCTGCATAAATGCAACCTGCCCCTCACCGCCAAAGGCAAGGTCAACATGATCATCACCGAGATGTGCGTCATGGAGTTCAAGCCCGAAGGCCTGACCCTGACAGAGCTCTATCCCGAGTTCACCGTGGAGGACGTGAAGGCTGCCACCGAGGCCGACTTCATCGTGTCCCCCGACCTCAAACCGATGGAGATCGATTAACAGTTGGGAGTTTGAAGTTAGTAGTTAGAAGTTTTTAGTTAGAATTAATACACTTAAAAGACAATGGATTTTAGTTTAAACAAGAAAGAAGAACTCTTCTTGCAGATGATTCGTAAGTTTGCGGAAGAGGAAGTGAAGCCTTTGGCTGCCGAAATAGATGAGCAAGAACGTTTCCCTGCGGAGACGGTTGAAAAGATGGCCAAGATCGGCATTATGGGCATCCCCATCCCCACGCAGTATGGTGGACAGGGTGGTACCAACCAGATGTACATCATGGCCGTGGAAGAGCTGGCGAGAGTATGCGCCACCACCGCCGTGGTTGTCAGCGCCCACACCTCCCTCTGTATGAACCCCATCCTGGAGTTCGGCACTGAGGAGCAGAAGATGAAGTACCTGCCGAAGCTGGTCTCTGGCGAGTGGATCGGCGCCTTCGGTCTCACCGAGCCCAACGCCGGCACAGACGCTGCCATGCAGCAGACGACCGCCGTGCTGGACGGTGACGAGTGGGTCCTCAACGGCTCCAAGATATTCATCACCAACGCCGGCTACGCCCACGTCTATGTCGTGATGGCCATGACCGACAAATCGCAGGGCACCCGTGGCATCTCCGCCTTCATCGTGGAGAAGGACACCCCAGGCTTCTCCATCGGCAAGAAGGAGATGAAGATGGGTATCCGCGGCTCCGCCACCTGCGAGCTGATCTTTGAAAACTGCCGCATCCCGAAGGAGAACCTGTTGGGTGACCTCGGCAAGGGCTTCAAGATCGCCATGATGACCCTCGACGGCGGCCGTATCGGCATCGCCGCACAGGCATTGGGCATCGCCCAGGGCGCCCTTGACGTGACCGTCAAATACACCAAAGAGCGCAAGCAGTTCGGCCGCTCCATCAGCGCCTTCCAGAACACCCAGTTCCAGATGGCCAACCTGGAGACCAAAGTGCAGGCCGCCCGTCTGCTCGTCCGCCAGGCCGCCTGGAAGAAAGACAACAAGCAGCCCTACACGGTGGACGCTGCCATGGCCAAGCTCTATTGCGCCGAGACCGCGATGGAGACGACCACCAAGTGCGTGCAGTTCCACGGTGGCTACGGCTACACCCGCGAGTATGACATCGAACGTATGATGCGCGACGCCAAGATCACCGAGATCTACGAAGGCACCTCCGAGGTCCAGAGAATGGTTATCGCCGGTAAATTGTTCAAATAAAAACTTAGAGACTTATGAATATTATTGTAACGATAAAACAGGTTCCGAATACCAATGTTATTAAAATCAATCCGGAGACAGGTACGCTCATCCGTGACGGAGTGCCCAGCATTCTGAATCCGGACGATGCCTCCGCGCTGGAGCTGGCCCTGCGTCTGAAAGACCAATACGGCGCACATGTGACCGTCATCACGATGGGTCCTCCGCAAGCCGACGCCATCTGCCGCGAGGCCTTCGCCATGGGTGCTGACCGTGCCATCCTGTTGTCAGACCGCAAGTTCGCCGGCGCCGACACCTTGGCCACCTCCTACGCGCTCTCTGGCGCCATGCGCATGCTCGACTACGACCTGATCCTCTCCGGACGCCAGGCCATCGACGGCGACACCGCCCAGACCCCCGTGTCCTTGGCTCAACACCTCGACCTGCCGCAGGTGACCTATGTGACCAACCTCGAATATGACGGCAAGGCATTGCTGACGCTGACCAAAGAGATGGAGGACGGTTACCAGATCCTCGAAGTGGAGACTCCCTGCGTGCTTACCGTGCTCTCTTCCGCCATCAAGCCGCGCTACATGACCGTCAAAGGCATCATGGAAGCGTACGACAAAGAGGTGGAAGTGTGGGGCGCCGACAAGCTCGATGTGGATGTCAACCGCCTGGGTCTCTCCGGTTCCCCGACCCGCGTCAAGAAATCCTTCACCAAGCCGCAGAAAGGCGCTGGCGAAGTCTTTGAGGTGGATCCCGAAGAGGCTGTCGAAATCATTGTCAACAAACTGAAAGAGAAACACATTATTTAACGATCGCTATGGAAAAATCTGATTATAAGAATATATTTGTCTTTGCGGAGCAACGCGAAGGTAACATTCAACCTGTGGCCTTGGAGCTCTTGGGAGAGGCTCACAAGCTCTCCTTGGACCTCAACGAGAAGGTGGTGGCCGTTTTGCTGGGCTACCAGGTCAAAGCACAGGCTCCCAAACTGATTGAATACGGTGCCGATGAGGTGATCTGTGTCGATGAGCCCGAGTTGAAGGACTATCTCACAGAGCAATACACCCAGGCCCTTTTCCAGGTGGTTTCCAAATATCTGCCCAACATGATGCTGATCGGTGCCTCCACCATCGGTCGTGACTTGGCGCCGCGCTTGGCCGCCCGTCTGAACACGGGTCTCACCGCCGACTGCACCAAGTTGGAGATCACGGAGGACAAGCAGCTGGCCAGCACGCGTCCCGCCTTCGGCGGCAACCTGATGGCCACGATCTTGAATACCGAGCATCGTCCGCAGATGAGCACGGTACGTCCGGGCGTGATGCAGAAGATGGCTCCCGATGCCACCCGCCAAGGCGATGTCATCGACTTCAAGCCCACCTTCGACAGCAGCCGTTTCAAGGTACGCTTGGTGAAGACCGTCAAAGAGTGCAAGGACTGTGTCGATATCACCGAGGCCAAGGTGCTCGTCTCCGGCGGCCGTGGCGTAGGCAACACGCAGGGCTTTGACAAGCTGCGCGAGCTCGCCGACGTATTAGGCGGCCAGGTGGCTTCCTCCCGTGCCATGGTGGATGCCGGCGTCATGGACCACAACCTGCAGGTCGGCCAGACCGGCAAGACCGTGCGTCCCAACCTCTATCTTGCCTGCGGTATCAGCGGTGCCATCCAGCACCTAGCCGGCATGGAGGAGTCCGACTTCATCATCGCCATCAACAAGGACAAGTTCGCTCCTATCTTTGGCGTGGCAGACGTGGGTATCGTGGGCGACCTGCACAAGATCGTGCCGATGCTGACTGCTCGCCTGGCTAAGGAAACCCAAAAATAATGATCGAGGTACAACATGTACATAAGAGTTATGGCTCCCTTCACGTCTTGAAGGACATAACCCTCTCCATAGATGACAGCAAGGTGGTCTCTATTGTCGGCCCTTCCGGGGCGGGCAAGTCCACCTTGTTGCATTTGATGGGCACATTGGACCGTGCTGACAAAGGCAGTATCCTGATCCAAGGCACGGACATCAGCCGACTGTCCGACAACCAGCTTTCCGACTTCCGCAACCACCATATCGGCTTCGTCTTCCAGTTCCACCATCTGCTGCCGGAGTTCACGGCGGCGGAGAACGTGGCCCTGCCGGCGATGATCGCGGGACTCCCGAAGAAGGAGGCTCTCGTGCGCGCCACCGAGCTTCTGGACTTCCTCCACCTCAAGGAGCGGATCACCCACAAGCCATCCGAGCTGTCAGGAGGAGAGCAACAACGTGTTGCCGTGGCCCGTGCCCTCATCAACAAGCCCGAGATCATCCTCGCGGACGAGCCCTCCGGCAACCTCGACACCGACAACGCCCGCAAACTGCACCAGCTCTTCTTCGAGCTGCGCGACCAGTTCAAGCAGACCTTTGTCATCGTCACCCACAATGAGGAACTCGCCGCCCTGTCAGACTGCAAAATCCAGCTGCAGGATGGCCGCCTTATCCATTCTTAATCTTACAACAATGAAAAAATTTCACAAAAGCCTTATCTACATCACGATGCTCTGTATCGCCGTGGCCGTGAGCAGCTGCGGACTCTCTAAAGTGGTCAACCTGCTGCGCTGCTCCTTCGACATGGACGGCATCACAGACATCACCTGGGCGGGCGTCAACATGAGCAACATCAAGAGCGTCTCCGACCTGAGCATCAACGACCTCAAGTCGGCAGCCACAGCGCTCAAAAACAAGGACTTCAACATCGGCTGCAACATCAAGGTCAACGTCAAGAACAGCACTCCGCGCGATGCCAAGATGATCGCCTATGAATACGAGCTGTTCCTCGACAACGCCTCTGTCGCCACCGGTTCCTACGATGAACAGTCCTTCCTCATCAAGCCCAACACCACCACCCAGATCAAGGTCCCCGTCTCTGTGGATCTGGTCAAAATATTCAGAAACCAGGAGGGCGAACTCAACAGCGTGGTCAAGTTTGTCAAAAACCTGAAAGACTACGGCAACGGCGACCCTTCCAACGTCAAAATCAAATTCTCACCGAAGTTCACGGTTGGCAAGAAAGTGCAGAAATTCCCGCCTTTCATTTTAAGCAAGACTGTCGGCAATAAAGAATAATCATCATTAAAAAAACATTTATCATGATTCAAAGAATCCAATCCCTGTTTCTACTTATAGGTATCATTGTCCCTATCGTGTTGATCATCCTCCCCATTGGCATCTTCGACACGGCCAATGCACAATATATATATAATTCCCTATGTGTGAAGATGAACATCCCCGATGGCATCGCAGTGTTACGCCTCTATTATCTGGCTTTCACCTTGGCTCTCTGCGCCATTCTCTGCACTATCGCACTGTTCACCTACAAAAACCGTGTCCGTCAAAGCAATATCGTCTCCATCACGATGATCGTCTATCTGATCGCCCTGTTGCTGATGCTCTGGGTTTGTCCGGACATCATCATCAAGAAGTTCTTCTCCTTGCGCGGTGAGACGATCACCGGATTCCATTTTGCCAACCAGATCCTCCTGATCATCTTGATTGCCGTGGAAGCTGTATGCTTGTACCTCGCCAACAAGTTCATCAAAAAGGACGAGGCTCTGGTGAGAAGCGCAGACCGTCTTCGCTAAAACATCACGGCCATGCGCTTAGACAAGTTTCTTGTGGATAACGGCCATTTCCAGTCGCGTGAGAAGGCTCAGGCGGCCATCAAGCACCAGACGGTCAAGGTGAACGGCCAGGTGGTCACCAAGTCCTCCATGGACATCAACGATGCCATGGAGGTAGAGGTCATCGATATCTACAATAAATATGTCAGCATGGGCGGTTTGAAATTAGAGAAGGCTATTGAGGATTTCGGACTGCAGCTGTCCGGCCTTCGCGTCCTGGACATTGGCGCCTCCACGGGCGGATTCACCGACTGTGCGCTCCAGCACGGGGCGAGTGGGGTAGTGGCTGTCGATGTGGGCACACGCCAGCTCGCCGACACACTCCGCGCCGACAGCCGGGTGCTCTCCATCGAGAACCGCGACTTCCGCGAGCTGACCTTGGCAGAGACCGGGAACGAGCCCTTCGACATGATCGTCTCCGATGTCTCTTTCATCTCCTTGACCTACATCCTCCCGTACTGCCAGCCCTTCCTGAAACCTGACGGCCGCATGGTGCTCCTCATCAAGCCGCAGTTTGAGGCGGGTCCCTCATTCCTCAACAAGAACGGCATCGTCAAAGACGAGAAAGGCTACAAGATCGCCATCCAGAAAGTGGTTAACGAGGCCCTCAACCAACATTTCTACCTGAACAACCTCACCGTCTCCACGCTGGCAGAAGTGCACAAGAATGTGGAGTTCCTGGCGCTGTTCAGCCGCCAAGACAATGGTTTCTTACTGAACCTCAACCAGATATGCGCGGATGTAAAATCTCTGAAAAAGGCCATGTCATGAAAAAGCCTGACAACAACATGCAAGTTTTTCTTCGCGAATTGGTCTCACACAACAATCGCGAGTGGTTCAAGGCCAACAAAGCCTGGTTTGACGAGGCATGGTCGGAATTCCAAGAGTTGGTTGCCAAGCTGATAGGGGAGACCGCCGCTTTCGACCCCGGCGTCAGCTATCTGACCCCTAAGGATTGCATCTATCGCATTTACCGGGACATCCGTTTCTCGCAAGACAAAACGCCTTACAAAGGACATTTCGGCGCCTTTATCAACGAGCGAGGCAAGAAGGCCTACTATGGCGGATACTATGTGCAGATTGAGCCTTACAAGGTCTTCTTAGGCGGTGGCGTCTGGTGGCTCCCGTCCAAGGAGATGCACGCCCTGCGCCACGCCATCGTGGACCAGGCGGAACTGTTCCATGGCATCATGCAAGCCCCGGAACTGCAAAAGCGGAAACCCACCTTGGGATTGAACTACTACAAACGCATTCCCAACGGATACCCCAAAGACTTTCCCTATCCGGAATATCTTCTCCCCAAAGAATATACCATCGCCTTCGACCTGCCCGACGATATTCTCCAGCGCAAAGATGCCGTACAGATCATCACCGGTTATTGCCAGGCCATGAAGCCCTTCAACGACTTCATTACCGAGAATATCGAGATCAATTTGGAGGAAATGGAGAGCATGAAAGATGTGGTGAAATTTTTATAATAACACATTAAAAATCAATATATTACCCCCCCCAAAAAAAATGATTTTTTTTGTTGGAAAAGTGTAATAAAATGGGTGTTTATTCGTCTTATATTATGTATGTTTGCACCATCTTTTATTGACAACAAATATAATCATTTATGATGAAGAAACTTTTACTTTCCCTTGTGATAGTTATGACCGCTACGGTGTTTTACGCCCAGACCGTGTATTTGTATTTTTCGGGGCGGGATACCAGCAACCGCTATGTGCGTCTTGACCATATTCAGGTGAAGAACCTCTCCCAAGGCTGGCAGGAGACCCTCTATTGGCCCGATACCGTCTTGCAACTGCATGCCACCCCCGGACCCAATGGCGTGGAAACATGGCAGGCGGCCGAGCCTCTCCACTGGTCTTGCAGTCCCAACCCGTGCCAAGGAAACGCTCTGACAACCCTACTTGTGCAGGAAGCTGGCGATGTGATGATTGACATCACGGATATGACGGGACGTGTCGTAGAGTCATCCCGTATGACATCTGTTCTCCCTGGTACCCACCAGCTGGACGTGTCGTTTGCTGCGGCAGGCATCTATTTTCTCACGGCAAAGCAGAACGGCAAATCTGCATCTGTCAAGATTGTAAACCAGGGAAATGGGGGAAAGAATGGAATCAAATACCATGGACTTTCTTCCCAAGAAGATCTTGACGGCTTGTCGCCCAAGGGCAATTCTTACCAACCGTTCCATCAAGGTGACCAGATGGAATATATCGGTTATGCCACCATCAACGGATCTGACGAGATATCTTTGAGTCTGGTGCAGGAACAGAGTGGCACAGAGTTTATCAAGCTTTATTTTGCTTTCCAGCAAGGGATTAATGACGGCTTTCCTTGTAAGCGACTCCCGTATGTGTATGACTACGACGGCAATGTTTACAACACGGTCCAGATCGGCAACCAATGCTGGACGAAAGAAAATCTCCGCTCTGTCAGATACACTGATGGAACGATGATCCCTTTGGGAGTTAACGCCAGCAATTCAGACGCTTACCGCTATTATCCCAATAATGACAGTGCCAACGTGGCGGTCTTTGGATATTTTTACAACTGGCCTGCCGTGATGCACGGCGCCAACGGGAGCGACAGCAATCCTTCGGGCGTGCAGGGTATTTGCCCAGAGGGCTGGCATGTGCCCAGTATAGCGGAATGGAACCAACTGAACAACTATGTGCGAAGCCAGAGCCAATACTTCTGCAACAACAACTCTTACAATACTGCCAAAGCATTGTCTTCTCAAAATTATTGGAATTTCACAGGTTGGTCTTGTGCCCCAGGCAACAACCCTTCCACCAATGACGCCACGGGTTTCTCAATACTGCCAGCGGGTCATTACACCTATGCGGTATATTTTGCCCCTGGAGGTGCGGGATCTTTATGGAGCACCACTTTAGGTTGCAAGCCAACGGCCCCAGTGCTCAATCTGTGGGGGTGATTAATGGCAATTCAGCTCTCGGCATTGACATCGTCTCCGATCGCCAGAGCGGCTTCTCGGTCCGCTGCGTCCTCGATTGAGATTTTTCTTCCAACAGACATCCATAAATTAATTATATTTGCACCCTCTATGTGATGGCAAGTGAAACGCATCCTATAGAGGGTTCTTTCTTTGTTTATTATTCATCAAAATACGGTTCTTATGAAAAAATCTATCACTATGGTTATCCTGCTTGGCGGCATCCTGCTGATGTCAACGCAATGTAGCAAGAAGAAAACAGACCCGGTTACGGGCGAAACCATCAGCGAGATGCAACAGAAGGTGGAAGAGTACGCCTACTTCGACCTCACCACCGACATCTCCAAACTGAGTGAGAACGACAAACAGCTGCTCCCCATCTTCTTCGAAATCGGAGAGATCATGGACGAGCTGTTCTGGGAGCAGACCTTCGGCGACAAGTCCATTCTGGACACCATCAGCGACCCGTGGGTCAAGGATTACGTCATGATCAACTACGGTCCTTGGGATCGCCTGAGAGGCAACAAGCCCTTTGTCAAAGGGTTTGGCGAGAAGCCTGTTACGGCTAATTACTATCCCCACGACCTGACCAAAGAGGAGTTTGACGCTTACGAAGATGAGAACAAGAACTCCCATTACACCGTGCTGGTGCGCGACGAGAACAACAACTTGAAGACGCTCTGGTATCATGAGATGTACAAGGAGAAGATCGACAAGGTATGCGAACTGCTCGACAAGGCCATCGCCATCGCCGAAAACCCGTCCATGAAGAAATATCTCACCCTGCGCAAGAAAGCTCTGCAGACAGACGATTACTACAAATCCGACCTTGCTTGGATGGACATGAAAAACACCAAGCTGGACTTTGTCCTGGGACCCATCGAGAACTATGACGACGAGCTGAACAGCGTCAAGACCTCCTACGAGGCATTTGTGTTGGTTAAAGATGAGGAAGAGAGTGGCAAATTGGACAAATTCGTCGCCATGCTGCCTCAGCTCCAGAAGGAATTGCCTTGCGAGCCCCAGCATAAGAAGAACTATGTGCCGGGCACCTCTTCCGACATGAACATCTATGATGTCATCTTCTACGGTGGCGACTGCAATGCGGGTGGCAAGACCATCGCCATCAACTTGCCGAATGACGACAAGATCCAGGAGGAGAAGGGCTCCCGCCGCTTCCAACTGCGCAACGCTATGCATGCCAAATTCGACAAGATCATGAAGCCCATCGGCGAGATCGTCATCGAACCGTCTGAGCAGAGCCACATCACCTTTGACGCTTTCTTCTGGAACGTGACTTTCCATGAGGTGGCGCATGGCCTGGGCGTCAAGCAGACCATCAACGGGAAAGGTTCCGTGGATGACGCCATGCAGACCGAGAATACCAGCTGGGAAGAGGCTAAGGCCGACATCATCGGACTCTATCTCGTATGCAGCCTGATTGAGAAAGGCGAAATCACCGACATCTCCGTGGAGGATGCCATCACCACCTATATCGTGGGTCTGCTCCGCTCAGTCCGTTTCGGCGCAAAGGAGGCTCACGGCATCGCCAATATGATGTGCTACAACTACTTCGAGGAGAACGGCGCCTTCAAACGCACCGGCAACGGCACCTATCATATCGACTATGACAAAGCCCGCGAGGCGATGAACAGCTGGATTGCCCTCATCTTGAAGACTCAGGCAGAAGGCGACTTCGAGTTTGCCCAACAGTTCAGCAAGAAGCACGGCACCGTTGGCAGCAACCTGCAAAAAGATCTGGACCGCATCAACAAGGCCGGCATCCCCAGAGACATCCGCTTCAATCAAGGTCTGAATGTTATTGGTCTATAAGAAATTGCATGTATCCTGGTAGAGACGGTATGCATACCGTCTCTACATATTTTACCGTAGATGTATCTTAAAAACATACAACTGTCGAATTTCAAAAGCTACGAGGAGGCTGAGTTTTCTTTCAACGAGAACGTGAATGCCATTGTCGGCAAGAACGGCAGCGGGAAGACCAATCTCCTCGATGCTATCTATTATCTCTCGTTCTGCAAAAGCTATTTCTCGGCCCAAGACATCTTCTCGGTACGCTTCGACACCGACTTCTTCGCCATCCATGGCACCTTCTGCCAGCGGGAAACCGACAACAACGCGCTCATCAGCTGCACCTACCGCAACGGACATAAATCCATGAGGGCCAACAAGAAAGAATATCCACGGCTCAGCGCCCATATCGGTCAGTATCCTGTGGTGATGGTCTCCCCGTACGACAGCGAGATCATCCACGGCGGCAGTGAGGTGCGGCGCAAGTTTTTCGATGCCGTCATCTCCCAATTCGATGCAGAATACCTGCAACAGCTGATCTCCTATCGCAAGCTGCTCCAACAACGCAACACGCTCCTCAAGCAGATGCAGGAGAGCCATCGTGTCGAGGACACGCTGCTCACCATCTTCGACGAACAGATGATCCCCCTGGGACAGTCTATTTTTGAACGCCGACGGGACTTCATTGACCAGATACAACCCATTTTCCAGAAACACTACGCCCAACTCTCCAAAGAGGCGGAGCGGGTGGAAATCATCTATCAATCAGGACTTTTCGAACTGTCTTTCGATGCGGGACTACGGCAGAATCTTTCTCTAGACACGAAAACCGGCTTTTCCAACTTTGGTGTTCACAAAGACGAATTCCTCTTCCTCATCAACGGCCAACCGGTCAAACGCTTTGGTTCACAAGGGCAGCAGAAATCATTTTCCCTGGCCATGCGGCTGGCTCAGTTCGACTACTGTTACGAAAGAAAACAGATCAAGCCCATACTGCTGTTGGATGATATATTCGACAAATTGGACCGTATCCGTATCGCAGAGCTGCTCAACATGGTGGGTCATGACCATTTTGGACAAGTCTTCATCTCCGACACGGACGAGCATCGGGTTCATCAGATTTTGGACGAACATCATATTGCCCATCAAATCATTGAAATCAAACGGCCATAAAGTGGGGTAGGGGGCCCCACCCTAAAAAAAGAGTTTGGTGGCCTTGAAATCCCTTTTTTTTATTATTTTTGCATCTCAATTTTTTAGAAAAATGAAACGTACCAGTTTAATTGTTCTCTTCACCTTATTGATATGGGGGTTGACACAGGCCCAAAGCATTCAAAACAGAGTCAACATTGGATTCTATAATGTTGAGAATCTGTTTGATACCATCAATGACCCTGAAAAAAATGACGAACAGTTTTTGCCTAATGGCGATTATCAATGGACGTCAGAAAGATATCTTCTCAAGTTGCAGATGCTCTCGCAAGTCATCTCGGATATGGCACAGATGCCTGGCGGCTTGGCCGTGCTGGGTGTCTCGGAGGTGGAAAACGAGCAGGTGTTGCGCGATCTGATTGCCACGGAACGGTTGGCCCCTTACAAATTGGAAGTATGCCACCACGAATCTCCGGACAGAAGAGGTGTGGACGTGTCGTTCATCTACAACCCGAGTCGCTTCAAAGTGCTCTCCACCAAAGCTTTTCCGCTCAAATTCCCGGAGAATCCCGACTTCATCACCCGTGACCAATGGCTGATGACGGGTATCCTCGATGGCACAGACACCCTGCATATTATCGTCAACCACTGGCCCTCCAAAAGTGGCGGTGAAAAGAGATCGTTGCCGTATCGTTTGGGTGCCGGCAAACTGGCCCGATATATTGCAGACTCCATCATGTATGCTTCTCCCAATGCCAAAATCATCATCATGGGTGACTTGAATGACAATCCGAATGCCAAGAGCTTGATGGAATGTCTTCGCACAAGAACCAACACGAAAGACCTGGCACCTGACGATCTCTACAATCCGATGTGGCAAATGTATAGAAATGGGGTAGGGTCCTACGCATACCGCGACTCCTGGGAACTCATCGACAACATCATTGTCTCTGCAGGTTTAGTAAATCCGACTCATGGTTATAAGTTCTTTATGGCCCATATTTTCCGCAAAGACTATATGCTCACTAAATCAGGATCTTACATGAACTATCCTTGGCGCATGTACGCCGGTGGCATCTATCAAGGCGGCTACAGCGACCACCTGCCCGTATATATTACTTTGACTAAATAATTTGCTGACATCATGGATAAAAGACTGGTAATTATTCCTACATACAAGGAAAAGGAGAATATCGAGAACATCATCCGCGCCATCTATAAGGAGATTGACGTGCATATCTTGATCATCGACGACAATTCGCCTGACGGCACCGCCGATATCGTGAAGACCCTCATGCAGGAGTTCCCCGACAGACTCTTCCTGGAGCAGAGAAGCGGCAAGTTGGGATTGGGCACGGCCTATATCCATGGTTTCAAGTGGGGATTGGCCCGCCATTATGACTTCATCTTTGAGATGGATGCTGATTTTAGCCACGATCCCGCTGATTTACAGCGACTTTACAACGCATGCGTGGAGCAGAATGCCGATCTGGCCATCGGTTCCCGCTACTGCAAAGGCGTGAATGTGCTGAATTGGCCCATGGGACGACTGCTGATGTCGTATTATGGCTCCATGTACGTCAGAATCATGCTCGGCATGCCGATTATGGATACCACGGCCGGATTCAAATGTTATAGAGCATCCGCCTTGAAATGCGTGGATTTTGACAAAATCAAACATATTGGTTACGGATTCCAGATTGAGATGAAGTTCAACATGTACAAATTGAAATATAAAGTCGTGGAAGTTCCGATCATTTTCAAAGACCGCGAAGCAGGAATCTCCAAGATGAGCTCCGGCATTTTTAAGGAAGCCATCTTCGGTGTGATAGGGCTCCGTATTCGCAGCTGGTTCAGAAAATGGGAACGCGTGGAGCATACCTACGAAGTCTAATCTTTTATTGTAATCCCAACAGAAAGGGCAGATCCGTTTCGTCTGCCTTTTTTCTTTGCTCCACTTTCTCTATTTAACATAATATAAATTATCGGACAAAATAAAACCGGAGAGATTGAATAACGATATCGACCTGAGAATTGAATATTCGGGGCTAGACCGACCGTGTGTGAGGAAAATGAGAAAAAGGAAATCTCGGCGAGTTAAGAGAAAATCAGAGTCGCTGAGATATCTTCGGGAGAATTTCGTTTTTCCAGGATGCGAACGTACCATCGAGAATTTTTTTACGCGCAGTCTGAACGAGATCCAGATAAAAATGCAAATTATGGATGCTGCCGATCATCGGGCCGAGCATTTCATCCGCAACATACAAATGACGCAGATATGCGCGTGTGTATTGCTGGTCGGCGAAAAGATCGCTGTTGGCGTCAATCGGCGTGAAATCGTATTTCCATTTCTCATTGCGCATATTGAGTATTCCGTCCCAGGTAAAGATCATGCCGTTGCGGCCGTTGCGTGTAGGCATCACACAGTCGAACATATCCACGCCCAGCGCGATATTCTCGATGATATTGGCGGGTGTGCCTACACCCATCAGATAACGGGGCTTGTTCTCCGGCAGGGCTCTGCAGCAGAGGTCTGCGATCTCATACATCTGCTCCACGGGCTCCCCGACCGCTACCCCACCGATGGCGATTCCATCCGGGTTCACCGAGTCGCAATATTCTGCAGATTTAATTCTAAGATCGTGATATACACCACCTTGCACTATGGGGAAAAGTGTCTGCTCGTAGCCATAGAGCGGCTCCGTCTCCTCCAGACGTTTCACACAGCGTTTCAGCCACTTGAAGGTGGTCTCCATAGACTTCTTAGCATATTGATAATCACAAGGATACGGAATGCACTCATCGAAAGCCATAATGATGTCGGCACCGATGGCACGCTCCGTGTCCATCACATTTTCCGGGCTGAACAGATGCTTGGAGCCATCGATATGGGACAGGAACCAGACGCCCTCTTCGGGGTTGATCTTGCGGCGATGGCTCAAAGAAAACACCTG
Organism: Bacteroidales bacterium; assembly: GCA_017615595.1. Lineage (GTDB taxonomy): Bacteria > Bacteroidota > Bacteroidia > Bacteroidales > WCHB1-69 > F23-D06. Next base: position 4,677 of record JAFZZT010000014.1, on the reverse strand, counting down.
AAACCCGCCACTGTCCGTCAGAATCGGCCGGTTCCACCCGTTGAATTTGTGCAGTCCGCCAACCGCTTTCAGCACATCCGTGCCCGGTCGCAGATAGAGATGATAGGTGTTTCCCAATATGATTTGGGCCTTGACATCCTCATATAAATTTTTGATATGCAATGCTTTGACAGCGCCGAGCGTACCCACGGGCATGAATATGGGGGTTTCTATCTCACCATGTGCTGTAGTGATGACACCCGCTCTGGCATGGCTCTTCTCGTCCTTACGATTAATTATAAACTTCATTTTGTTAGTAAATTGCGGCAAAAATACTACATTTTACGATGCAAAAAAAATTATTTTTGCAAACTGAAACCTTAACCAAACCAACCTATGTTCGACGATACTATATCGCTCGTTGTTTTTGTATTATTTGCAGCCATAACTTTCATAGAGTTACTGTATTACTATCTGTTGTATGCGCGGTTCGCTTTTAGACGGACGCCTGCCATGCCCGAGATTGGCCTGGACGCGCCACCGGTATCGGTCATCATGGTGGTGAAAGATGCCGCCGCCGCCCTCCTGAAAACGCTCCCCCGTCTTCTGAACCAACACTACCCCAACTTTGAGCTGGTCATTGTGAACGACAACTCCAAGGACGACACGCAGCTCTTATTGTTGGAATATCAACAGCAATACCCCAACATTCACGTTGTCAACCTTGACTCCGCCGTGACCAGCATCCGAGGCAACAAATATGCCATGTCCATCGGCATCCGATGCGCCAAGTACGAGAACCTGGTATTTACCGATGCTGAATGCGCCCCGACCTCGGTTCATTGGCTGGAGCATGTAGCGGGACAATTCTCCGACAACACCCATATTGTATTGGGTTACAGCACCTACCAGAAACGCAACAACCCATTCAACAGGCTTTTGCACTTCGACACCATGGTTGCTGCCATGCAGTATTTCTCCCTAGCTCTCGCCCACTCCACCTATCGCGGCGACCACAAAAACATCGGATTCTCCAAAACCCTTTTCTACAAGCAGAAAGGTTTCGCAGCTCACAACCATCTGGTCTATGGAGATGAGGACATCTTTATCAGCAAAGCCTCCAACCAGAAGAACACCGCGATAGTCTATTCGCCGGAATCATTCACCGTTCTGCAGCGTTCTGCCTACTACAATTATTGGTGTCATCATAAAGAAGGATTGTTGTTCACCCGCAAATACAACACAGTCAAGAACAGATTCCTGCTCAACGCGTATGGCATTGTCAACCTCTTGTTCTATATTGCGCTGGCCTTTGCCATCATCCTGACATGCAAAAACCTGCCATTGCTTGCGGTCGTTTTAGGCATCGCTTGCCTGCGCTTCATCAGTATGTATCTGGTGTATGGCTTCTCCGCCAAACGACTCAACGAGAAGCAGACCATCCCTGCCCTACTCCTCTACGATCTGACATTTGCCGTCATGAATCCTTTATATTACATTAGCGCACATTTACATCATCAAAGATTCAAATAATGGGAAATTTACAATACTCTACCGAAAAGGCAAAACGGGACTACATCCTTTTGCGCAAGGCGTTGGACTTCAACGATCAGCGGGCATACGCCGAGCTGATGAGTCTCTATCGCGACAGCATCTATTATCTGATGATGAAAATCGTGAAAAACAGCGATGATGCGGAAGACTTGACCCAGGAGACCTTCGGCAAGGCATTCCGCAATCTGCATGCTTATTCTCCGCAGTATGCCTTCTCCACCTGGCTGTATCGCATCGCGGTCAACAACAGCATCGACTACATCCGCCACAAGCACAACTCGCCGCAATGTATTGACGAGGACCTGTTCAGCAGCACCACGGAACAGATCATCGACCGCACACAGTCGAATCAGTCGCAGACCCCTGAGGACGTGGTGATTGACAAGCAACGCATTTCTCTGCTCAGAACAGCCGTGCAAAGGCTGCCCGAGAAATACCGCAAGGTGGTTGAGTTGCGCTACTACGACGAGCTTTCTTACGAAGAGATAGCCCAAACGCTCAACATATCCCTCTCCAACGTCAAGATTCAGTTGCTCCGGGCCAAGAATATGTTGTCTCAGATTGTCGGCAACATGCGCTACGCAATATAAAAATTGTATTTTTGCCGGATTTTTTATTATTATGGAAATTACTCGATTGTTTGATATCCTGGATAGAAATTTGAAGGAATTCCCTATCGAGGACGCCCTCTGCGGTAAAGAAAACGGTGTCTGGGTCAAATACAGCACCCAGAAGTATATTCAGATTGTAAACAACATCTCCTACGGCCTGCTTCAGCTGGGCATCAAGAAGGGAGATTGCGTGGCCACCATCACTGCGAACCGTCCCGAATGGAACTTTCTCGACATGGCCATCATGCAGATTGGCGCCATCCATGTCGCCATCTACCCGACCATCAGCGAAAGCGACTACGACTATATTCTGCACCATGCCAATGTGAAGCTGATCTTCGTCTCCGGCTGGGAACTGTTGCGAAAAATCACCAACATCATCTCCAACATTCCCGAGCTCAACGACCGCGTATATACATTCCGTAATCTATTGGGATATAGACACTTGAACGAGCTCATAGAAGTAGGTCGTTCCAACCCGAGTCCCCAATACCTCCAGGAGATCAAAGACAGCATCACCCCCGATGACGTGGTCTCACTCGTTTACACATCCGGCACCACAGGCAATCCCAAAGGCGTGATGCTGACCCACGAGAACTTCCTGACCAACATCCGGGGCGTACTGCCCATCATTCCTACCGAGAAAAACAATAGAATACTCAGCTATCTGCCTCTTTGTCATGTGTATGAGCGCATGTTGAACTATGCCTTCCAATCATTAGGACTCCCTATCTACTACACGGAAAGCATTGCGAAGATCCAGCAGGACATGGCAGACTTGAGACCCGACATCTTCACCACCGTTCCCAGGCTGTTGGAGAAGGTGTATGACAAGATCTTGGCGCAGGGCAACAAGCTGACGGGTATCAAGAAGAAAATCTTCTTCTGGGCTAACGATGTGGCTTTAAATTATGAGTTCAACGCCAATAAAGCCTACCAGCGCAGACTCAAGATAGCTCGCAAACTGGTCTTGAACAAATGGCACGAGGCCCTGGGCGGCAACTTCAAGGTCATCGTCTCCGGTGGTGCGGCCATCCAGCCACGCATCTCGCGTATTTTCTGGGCCATGGGCGTTCCTATCTTGGAAGGATACGGCACCACGGAGTCCGCACCGGTCATTGCGGTCAGTGACTTCTTCAAAGGCGGACTGGAGTTCGGCGCCGCGGGTCATGTGCTCCCCGGCACACGAGTCCGTATTGCCGATGACGGCGAGATCCTGACCAAAGGCAAGCATGTGATGAAGGGCTACTACAACGCCCCAGACCTCACTGCAGAGGCAATTGACGAGGATGGCTGGCTTCACACGGGCGACCTTGGCAAGCTCACCCCTGGCGGGCGTCTCAAGATCACCGGGCGCAAGAAAGAGATGTTCAAGACCGCCTTCGGCAAGTATGTGGTCCCTACCATTATTGAGAACAAGTTCGCTGAGGATCCCTTGATTGACAACATCCTCGTGGTGGGCGAAAACAAGAAGTTCGCCGCCGCCCTGATCGTCCCCAACTTCACCGACCTCCGGAGCTGGTGTCATCACCACGAGATCGAATACACCACCAACGAGGAGATGATTCACCATCCCGATGTAGTGAAGAAGTTCAAGAAGATTGTAGATCAATACAACAAATTCTTCGGCGACACTGAGAAGGTCAAGAGCTTCTCGCTCGTGGGCTATGAGTGGTCCATCCAGACGGGCGAGCTCACCCCCACCCTCAAGCTCAAGCGCAACGTGCTCATCAAGAAATATGAAGAGCAGATCGAGAAGCTGTTCGCATAGAAGATCTACCATCATGATTTAGAGAGGCTACGCATCAGAGATGCATAGCCTCTTTTTAGTGTTAGAAAAAATGCGTATCTTTGCACCCCTATTACAATATTTAAATACAAAGATAATGCAACCTACCGACAACAAAGGCAAAGTTTTATTATTCAACACTTTATCAAAAAGAAAAGAGCTGTTGACCCCCATCGTTCCCGACCATGTGGGTCTGTATGTCTGCGGTCCCACCGTCTATGGCGAGCCCCATCTTGGCCACGCTCGTCCGGCAGTGACCTTCGACGTGGTGTTCCGCTATCTGACGCACATCGGCTACAAGGTCCGCTATGTGCGCAACATCACCGATGTGGGCCATCTGGAGCACGATGCAGACGAAGGCGAGGACAAAATCGCCAAGAAGGCCCGTTTGGAGCAGCTGGAGCCTATGGAGGTGGCACAATATTATATGGACAGCTACCACAAGGCCATGGACGCCCTCAACGTGAAGGGCCCCTCCATCGAGCCCCGCGCCTCCGGCCACATCATCGAGCAGATCGAGATGGTGCAGCGAATCCTGGACAAAGGCTATGCCTACGTGTCAGAGGGTTCCGTCTATTTCGACGTGGAGAAGTTCGACCGCGACTTCGGCTACGGCAAGCTCTCCGGCCGGGTGCTGTCGGAGCTGATCGCCAACACCCGCGAGCTGGACGGCCAAAGCGAGAAGCACAATCCCGCCGATTTCGCCTTGTGGAAGAAGGCTGCTCCGGAGCACATCATGCGCTG
>JAFZZT010000013.1 GCA_017615595.1 Bacteroidales bacterium | reverse complement strand
TTTCATTTTCTTCATTTTCTTGGCCGGGGGAGTCACAAAGAAGGCGTTGTTGCTGATGAGCTGGTTGAGCTCCTTGGTCGGGGCCAGCGCGTAGTCCTCAGGTACGGTGATGAGACCATCGGAGAGGTCTGACAACTGTTGCTTGATGACATTGTCGTTGACGGAGTCGCGGTTGAAGGTGAGATAGAGCATCTTGAGGTGGTTAACCAACGGCTTGGCCAGGCGCTCGCGCTGCTCTGCAGGGTATTGGGATACCTCCTTGATGATGCGTTCCATGTTGCGGCCGTAGGTGCGCAGACGAATGTGGTGCTTGTTGTAGTCGGGCTTCTCCATGACAGGCTTCTCCACCATCTTTTCCACCTTCGGGAAGGGGGAGTCCACGTCCAGTTCATAGTTGCTCATGGCGAAGAGATGATCCCACAGCTTGTGCCAGTAGTCGATAGAGTCTGCTTTGTTGCTGGCCGTGTCGGTGTTCTGGTTGAGCTGGTCCATGGTGCGTACCACGGCCTTGGCGGCTTCGGTGCGCTTGTCGCGGTCTTCGATGAGCTTCAGCTGCTCCACCATCTTCTGCACATTGCGTCCATATTCCCGAATGGTCAGGTTGTTACGTTTGGTGTTGTATTCCATGCGTGTGTTATAGTGCTTGTGATAAAAAACGTGCAAAGATACACTTTTTTAGTGATCAGTGAACAGTTGTCAGTTAGAAGTTTGGAGTTAGAAGTTATGTCTTTGGCTATTGGCCATTAGCTATTTTGTCTAATTTCCTCTCTTCTTCTCTCCTCTAATCGCATAATCGTCTTATCGACTCATCGGTAAACCGTAAACTGATAACTATTAACTTTTATCTCTTAACTGTTAACTAAAAAAAGCAGCGGGACGGAAACCGAACCGCTGCTTTTTGGTGATAGAATCGCGAAACGAGATTACTCGAAAGACAAGATGGCTTTCTTGATGATCTCGATGGCTTCGCGGAGCTCTTCCTCGGTGATGACCAATGGAGGAGCGAAGCGGATGATGTGCTGGTGTGTCGGTTTGGCGAGCACGCCGAGCTCTTTCATCTTCACGCACACGTCCCAAGCCTCTTTGCCATTGGTGGGTTGGATGATGATGGCGTTGAGCAAGCCCTTGCCACGCACCTGTTTGATGAGCGGACTGTTGACCTTGTTCATCTCCTCGCGGAAGATCTTGCCGAGATATTCGGCACGTTCGGCGAGCTTCTCCTCTTTGACCACCTCGAGGGCGGCGATGCCGACACGGCAGGCGATGGGGTTGCCACCGAAAGTGGAACCGTGCTCGCCCGGCTTGATGTTCAGCATGATGTCGTCGTCGCACAAAACGGCGGAAACCGGCATGGTGCCACCGGAGAGGGCCTTGCCCAGGATCAGGATGTCAGGACGAACACCTTCGTGGTCGCAAGCTAACATCTTACCTGTACGGGCGATTCCCGTCTGCACCTCGTCAGCGATGAAGAGCACGTTGTGCTCCTTGCAGAGGTCGTAGCATTTTTTCAGATATCCGTCATCCGGCACATACACACCAGCCTCACCTTGGATGGGCTCTACCAAGAAACCGCATACCATAGGATCTTCCAATGCCTTGGCCAAAGCGTCCACATCGTTGTACGGGATCTTGATGAAACCCGGGGTGAACGGACCGAAACCTGCGTAAGCGTCAGGATCGATGGAGAGGGAGATGATGGTGATGGTACGACCATGGAAGTTGCCCTCGCAAACGATGATCTTGGCCTGGTTCTCGGGGAGACCTTTCTTGTCGTAACCCCAACGGCGACAGAGCTTCAAGGCAGTCTCGTCAGCCTCGGCGCCAGAGTTCATCGGGAGCACCTTGTCGTAGCCGAACGTCTCCGTGACATATTTCTCGTACGGTCCCAAACAATCGTTGTAGAAGGCACGGGAAGTCAGGGTGACTTTCTGAGCTTGGTCAATCATCGCTCCGACAATCTTCGGGTGGCAGTGACCCTGGTTTACTGCGGAGTATGCAGAGAGGAAATCGAAGTACTTCTTTCCCTCCACGTCCCATACGAACGGACCCTTGCCCTTGGCAATGACCACGTCCAGGGGATGATAGTTGTGGGCGCCATATCTGGCTTCCATGTCAATGGCTTGTTGACTTGATGTAATTTTTTCTACCATAATTTATAGATTATTTGATTAATGAATTTTTCCAAAAAAAATCAGGGCGCAAAGATACTATTTTTTCTGATTTTTTTTGTACTTTTGCCACGATTTTTTATTTGCAAAATCTATAGTAATATGAAGAAGAATATCCTCTTAATGGTCGTGGCCATTTTCGTTGTCGGCGCATTCACTTCCTGCCAAAAGAATGTGGAAACCTATCATCCCAAATGCAAGATTAAGAAAATCTGGTATCGCAGCGATGTGTATGATCCCAACGAGGTGTATAACTATGACGACAAGGGCGTGCTGACCAGCATCACCATCGATTCCCTGTATAGTTTCGAGTTCACCTATAACAAGGACAAAACCGTCTCCTCCATCTATCATGTGGGTGAAAAATACTCAGAGACGATCAATATCACCTATAATGAAGATGGCTTGATGGAGGCCCTTTCCTATGTGGTGGACGGCCAACCGCGTCAGGAAATGAAGGTGAGCCGCGATGAGGAAACCAACCGCATCAAGAAGATCGAAGAGAACTATGACAAGGAGTTCTTCGACAATCTCGTCTATATGAAAGATCTGAAGCTCTATAACCGTATGGTTGGCGATGCCCAGGAAATTCATGAGCTCTGCCAGAAGGACCAATCCAAGGACCTGGTGTTCCGCAGCACCAAGACCTTTACCTACGAGGAGGGTTCCAAGAAGAACTTCGACAACATCTCCCAGATTGTGGAAGACTATCCGTCTCTCCGCAGGGTGGTGACCCGTACCTACAAATATGACGAGGAGTCCTTCAACCCCTTCTACGGTCTCCCGTTCGCATACGCGGACTATGCCGGCTACTATCTGAACAACAAGCTGTATGAAACCGAAGAGGTGAAGGTGGAAGGTGTGTTGACCCGCTCGGTGAACTATACCTATAGCTATGAGGGCTTGCATTATATGAATAACAAGATGTATCCTCGTCAGTTCATCACCGTCTCCTCCGAGAACAACATCCCGATTCACACCTACATCCTTTACGTGAAATAAGATCTCCTTATGAAGCTGCACGCCGCAGGAACCCTCATTATCATCGTCAGCCTCTCTGGGATTGTGCTGGCCTCCGTTTGCTATATCCTGTTTCTGGCAAATCTATGGTGGGTCAACGCGATCTTCTTTACGCTGATGCTGGTGATCGGAGGACTCATCGTGCGCTTTTTCAGAGTGCCCTATCGGATAGTGAATGTGGTGGAAAATGGTGTGCTGTCGCCCGCCGATGGCACCATTCTCTCTGTCGGACCCGCTTTTGAGTACGAATACTTCAAAGACGAGCGCATCAAGATATCCATCTTCATGTCCATCAACAATGTGCATGTGAACAGCTATCCCATCAGTGGGGTGGTGGAGTGCTCCACCTACCATCCGGGGAAATATGTGCTGGCGAAACTTCCGAAATCTTCCGTTGACAATGAGCATAACACCATAGTCGTGGCCAAAGATGAGGAACACAAGGTGCTCTTCCGCCAGATCGCAGGTTTTGTGGCGCGGCGCATCGTCAGCTATCCCGAGGTGGGCGACCATGTGGAACAGGGCGAAGAGGTGGGCATGATCAAGTTCGGCTCCCGCGTGGACGTCTTCCTGCCCCTGGATGCCCAGGTCTTTGTGAATGTTGGCGACAAGGTGGTCTCGAAAAAAACGGTTTTGGCATACTTCTAAACCCCCATCATGAAGCTCAGCATTGTCATCGTCAACTATAACGTAAGCTATTTTCTGGAGCAGGCCCTGCATTCTGTCTTCAAGGCATTGAAGAATGTGGAAGGGGAGGTCTTTGTGGTGGACAACAACTCGGTGGACAACTCCCTGGAGATGCTCGCGGAGAAGTTTCCGCAGGTCAAGGTGATTGCCAACAAGGAGAATGTCGGTTTCTCCCGCGCCAACAACCAAGCCATCCGCATCTCCACTGGAGAATATGTGCTGTTGCTGAATCCCGACACGTTGGTGGAGGAGGACACGTTCGACAAGTGCCTTCGTTTCATGGATGAGCATCCGGACGCGGGCGGACTCGGTGTCAAGATGGTGAACGGCAAGGGCGAGTTCCTCCCGGAATCCAAACGCGGCATCCCGTACCCCTCCGTGGCCTTCTTCAAACTCTTCGGTCTCTCCAAACTCTTCCCGCACTCCCGGAAGTTCGGGAACTATCATCTTACCTATCTGGATGAGAATGAGATCCATGAGGTGGAGGTCCTCTCCGGCGCTTTCATGATGCTTCGCAAAAGCGTGCTGGACAAGATAGGCCTCCTGGACGAAGACTACTTTATGTATGGAGAGGATATCGACCTCTCTTACCGGGTTTTGAAGGGCGGTTACAAGAACTACTATTTTCCGGAAACCCGCATCATCCACTATAAAGGGGAGAGCACCAAGAAGGGCAGTCTCAACTATGTGCATGTCTTCTACAAGGCCATGCAGATTTTTGCGCAAAAACATTTCTCACAGAAAAATGCCCGGTTGTTCAACTTCTTCATCAATCTGGCTATCTGGTTCCGAGCCTCCTTGGCGGTGCTGAAGCGTCTCTTCGACCGGATCTGGCTGCCGTTGCTGGATTTTGTGATTGTGTATGCCGGCATGTTCTGTATAGCCCGCTACTGGGACTTCAACATCCTGTCGGCGCGTGACAGTGCCTTCCCGCCCTACTACTATTATTTTATTATACCATGTTATATATTAATATGGTTGCTGGCGGTCCTCCTCTGTAAGGGCTATCGCCGGCCAGTGCAGATGCCCAATGTCAACAAAGGCATTCTTGCGGGCACCGTTGCCATCCTGCTGGTGTATGCGTTGCTGCCCGAAACCCTCCGTTTCTCCCGGGCGGTTACCCTCTTCGGGGCGATGTGGACGGCTATCTCGTTGAACCTGATTCGCTATATCTTGAGAAAGCTGCCTTCCAAAGGCATGGTGACAGGCGCGCAGGAGACCCGCCGTGTACTGGTGGTGGGTGATGACGAAGAGGCTTCCCGCGTGCTTGGCCTGGTGCGGATGATGGACGACAAGTGCTCCTTCGCCGGCATCGCGACCACACAGGAAGGAAGTGGAGATGGCACCCCCATTGTGGGCTCCATCGAACACCTTTCGGAATTGCTCTCCCTCTACCGCGTCAATGAGGTTATCTTCTGTGCCAAGAATGTCTCGTCCGAACAGATCATCGACTGGATGAGTCATCTCCAGGACAGCCAGATAGAGTTTAGGATCGCGCCCGAAGACAGTCACTTTGTCATTGGCAGCAACTCCATCTTTTCACCAGACAGTCTATACACCATCCCGGTGCGTTCTCTCGCGCAGAAGAGCGTGCGCCGGCGCAAACGTCTCTTCAATTTGTCCATGTCGCTGCTGCTGCTGGTATTCCTGTGGCTGGACATCTGGTTCGTGCGGAAGAAAGGGCAGTTCGTGCGCAACATCTTCGCGGTGCTGACGAACAGCAAAAGCTGGGTCAGCTGTCGCCAACGTGAGAAATACGGCGATTTCTTGAGTCCCGGGGTGCTGTTCCCCACAGACGCCTTCCCGAGCCAGACCTTTTCGGACGACATGGTCCGGTTGGCCGATGACCTCTACTTCCGCGACTACCAGCCCAAGGTGGACATGGCCGCTATGTGGAACAGCTTCGGACAGCTTGGCCGTGCATAATCGAAGACCTTGAAAATCCGACAGGGGAGAGTGTTTGTGTAAATAACTGACTAGTAACGCTTTGCTGTAAAAATCACCATCCTTGTAAAAAATATTTTGACAAGGATGGATTGCTATTAAAAAAAGTGTATCTTTGCACGCTTTTTGAAGTGGAATGCTATATAGCGGCCAAGGGAAAGGAAATTTTTCGTAACTGCTTGATTTTCACGGACTGTATTGAAATAGAGATAGGGATGAAGGGACGATTTCTTATGGTTATGAAATGCATTATAGCACACTTTTTTCTTCAAAAAGTATGCTATTTTTTTTGATTTATCAATAAAATTAAAAACATAAATTTGTAAGGATGAAAAAGATTAAAATTACACAGGTGAGAAGTGCGGTAGGAAGACCGATCCGCCAAAAAAGATCCTTGGAAGCATTAGGTTTGCACAAGATGCATCAAACCGTTGAACATGAGGTTACTCCTCAAATTGAAGGTATCGTGAATGCTGTCAAGCATTTGGTAACCGTAGAAGAGTTATAACAGAATTAAAAACACGTTTGAAACATAAGACAATGGATTTACACAATTTAACACCAGCAAAGAATTCAACAAAGAAAGAAAGAAGAATTGGTAGAGGTCAAGGATCCGGTAAGGGTGGCACTTCCACACGTGGTAACAAGGGTGCACAATCCCGTTCCGGCTACAGCCGCAAGATTGGTTTCGAAGGTGGTCAGATGCCCATCTATCGTATTCTTCCCAAGAGAGGTTTCAAGAATATCAATCGCGTGGAATACAGTGCCATCAACATCAGCACGTTGCAGAAGTTGGCTGACAAGAACATCACCGACATCAACAAGGAGGTCCTGATGGCCAACGGTCTGGCCAAGAAGAACGCCCTGATCGCCATCCTGGCCAAGGGTGAGCTCACCGCCAAGGTGAATGTCACGGCCGACAAGTATTCTGCCAAGGCTAAAGCCGCCATCGAGCAAGCTGGTGGCACCGCCAATTTGGTCAAAGCTCCCGTGGCTGAGTAATTTTTTTTAACAACCCCTATTTTCTGTTATGAAAAGATTTATTGAAACGATAAAAAACATTTTCAGGATTGAAGACCTTAGAAAACGTATCCTCTATACGCTCTTCATCATCCTGATATACCGTTTTGGTGCCCACGTGGTGCTTCCCGGTATCAACCCCGGAGGCTTGTCCGCGTTTACCAAAGCTACCCAAGAGGGTATTCTCGGCATGTTGGACCTCTTCTCTGGTGGTGCGTTCTCCAATGCTTCCATCTTTGCCTTGGGTATCATGCCGTACATCTCCGCATCCATCGTGGTGCAGTTGATGACCCTGGCGGTTCCCTACTTCCAACGTCTTCAGAAGGAAGGCGAGAGTGGCCGTAAGAAGATCAACCAGATCACCCGTTATCTGACGGTGCTCGTGCTGGCCATCCAATCTCCCGCTTACATCGCTCAGCTGGTGAACCAATTCCCGCAGGCTATCGCTCCCTCCATGTTGGAGCATCATTTCCTCGGCTTCACCGCATTCAGCGTCTGCGCCTTCATCCTCCTGATCTCCTCCACCCTGTTCATCATGTGGTTGGGTGAGAGAATTACCGACAACGGTATCGGCAACGGTATCTCCATGATCATTATGATTGGTATTATCGCCCGTCTGCCGTACGCCCTCAAGGCTGAGTTCGTTGCCCGTATCACCGAGATGAACGGTGGCCCGATCGTGTTCATCATCGAGATTGTGCTCATGATGGTCATCATCGCCCTCTGTATCCTGCTCGTCCAAGGCACCCGCCGCATCCCCGTCCAATACGCTAAGCGCGTGGTTGGCAACAAACAATACGGTGGCGTTCGTAACTACCTGCCTTTGAAAGTCAATGCTGCCGGCGTTATGCCGATCATCTTCGCCCAGGCTATCATGTTCCTGCCGTTGATGTTCGTCCGCAACGCCCAGACCACTTCCGGTTTCTGGAACAGCTTCATCGACTACAACCGTGCCGGTTACAACATCGTATTCTTCATTTTGATTATTCTCTTTACATATTTCTATACCGCCATCACCATCAACCCGCAGCAGATCGCTGAGGACCTGAAGAAGAACGGTGGCTTCATCCCTGGCATCAAGCCGGGCAAGCAGACCCAGGAGTTCATCGACACGGTGATGTCCCGCATCACGTTGCCGGGCTCCATCTTCTTGGGCATCGTGGCTATCCTTCCGGCTATCGTCCGTATGTTCGGTGTGAACCAACAGTTTGCACAGTTCTTCGGCGGCACCTCCCTCCTCATTATGGTGGGTGTGGTTCTGGATACCCTCCAGCAGATTGAAAGCCACCTGTTGATGAGACATTATGACGGTTTGACCAAATCCGGTAGAATCAAAGGCCGTACCGGCGGCGTTTATGGCGGCTAACAGATCATGACCTTCAGAAGAATCAAATATAAGAGCGAAGCCGACTTTGACAAGTTGAGAGAGAGCGCCAAGGTGGTAGCCATCACCCTCGCGGAGGTGGCGAAGTATATCAAGCCCGGCGTGCCCTTGACCTATCTTGACAATATCGGTGAGCAGTGTATCCGCGACCATCACGCTATCCCTTCTTTCAAAGGATACGAGGGTTTCCCCGCATCTCTTTGTCTGTCGGTGAACGATGTGGTGGTGCACGGCATACCCAAACCCCAAGATGTGCTCCGTGACGGGGACATCATCTCGGTGGACTGCGGCGCTCTGCTTGATGGCTTCCACGGCGATTTCGCCTATACCTTCGCGGTGGGCGAGGTCAAAGAGGAGGTGCGTCTTCTGATGGAAAGAACGAAAGAGTCGCTGATGCTGGGCATCAAGGCGGCAGTGAACGGAAACACTGTCGGCGACATCGGCCATGCCGTGCAGTCCTACTGCGAACAGTTCCATTACGGAGTCGTCCGCGAACTGTGCGGCCACGGCATCGGTCGCGATATGCATGAGCGTCCGGACATCCCTAACTATGGACGTCCCCACGCCGGCGACCGCCTCCAGCCTGGCATGTGTATCTGTATCGAGCCGATGATCACACTGGGTACTCATAAGATCTATATCGAGAAGGACGGATGGACGATCCACACACAGGACAACCTGCCCGCCGCCCATTATGAGCACCAGGTGATCATCACCGATAAAGGTACAGAGGTGATCTCCTCCTACAAACTGATCGGAGTGGTATTAGGCACACAAGAACTTTATTAAACCGAACATATATGGCAAAACAATCATCATTCGATTTAGACGGCATCGTAACGGAAGCGTTGGGGAACGGCATGTACCGCGTGCAGCTCGACAACGGCCATGTTATCCTTGCCCATCTGTCCGGGAAAATGCGTCTCCATTATATCAAGATACTCCCCGGCGACAAAGTTCAAGTGGCTATGTCTCCCTACGACCTCACCAAAGGACGTATCACCTATCGCTACAAGGCATAAATCAAAATTGAAAATATAATAATAAAAAATAAGAACAATGAAAGTTAGACCTTCAGTAAAGAAAAGATCAGACGATTGCATCGTCGTAAGACGTAAAGGTGTTGTTTACGTAATCAACAAGAAGAATCCGAAATTCAAACAACGTCAAGGATAATAATAATTTAATAACTAAATAAACATAAAGTAATATGGCAAGAATTGCAGGTATTGATTTACCGAAAAACAAGCACGGCGAGATCGGTTTGACATATATCTATGGGATTGGCAGAAGCACAGCCCAAAGAATTTTGACCAAAGCCGGTATCAGCTGGGACAAGAAGGTAAATGAATGGAATGACGATGAATTGGCAGTAATCCGTGGATTGGTTAATGAGATCAAGGTCGAGGGACCGCTGAGATCTGAAGAACAGATGAACATCAAACGATTGATGGATATCGGCTGTTACAGAGGCATTCGTCACCGTTTGGGTTTACCGGTTCGTGGTCAGAGCACCAAGAATAATGCGCGTACGCGTAAAGGACGTAAGAAAACGGTTGCTAACAAGAAGAAAGCAACTAAGTAATCATTAACATCTTAATGGATAAACAATATGGCTAAAAATACTAAATCATCCAAGAAGAAAGTCGTTAGAATTGACGCTCAAGGAAAAGCCTTCATCTACGCTTCTTTCAATAATGTAATCGTTTCCCTTACCAACAACGACGGACAAGTTATCTCTTGGTCTTCCGCTGGTAAAATGGGTTACAGAGGTTCTAAGAAAAACACTCCGTACGCTGCCCAGATGGTGGCTCAGGACTGTGCCAAGGTCGCTTACGACCTCGGTCTGCGCAGAGTTAAAGTATATGTAAAAGGTCCGGGACAAGGCCGTGAGTCCGCAATCCGTTCTATCAACACTTGCGGTATCATCGTGGAAGAGATCATGGATGTTACTCCGCTTCCGCACAACGGATGTCGTCCTCCTAAACACAGAAGAGTATAATTCATTGAATACATTAACAATATAGAAAGATTAAGATTATGGCAAGATATACAGGACCTAAGACAAGAATCGCTAGAAAGTTCAAAGAACCGATCTACGGACCCGACAAATATTTGGACAGAAAGAACTATGCTCCCGGCCAGCACGGTCTGAGCAGAAGACGTTCCAAACTGTCTGAGTACGGTATTCAGTTGCAAGAGAAACAGAAAGCCAAATACACCTACGGTTTGCTCGAGCGTCAGTTCCGCAAATTGTTCGACATGGCTTCCCGTAAGAAGGGTGTTACCGGTCAGAATTTGATGCAACTCATCGAATCCAGACTCGACAACGTGGTGTTCCGCTTGGGCATCGCCCCCAGCCGCGCCGCTGCCCGTCAGCTCGTCAACCATCGTCACATCAGCGTGAACGGTCAGATCTGCAACATCCCCTCCCGTCTTCTCGTGCCGGGCGACACCGTTGAAGTTCGCGAACGCTCCAAAGCCCTCGAAGTCATTACCAACTCCCTCAGCGGCAAGGCAATGAACTCTCCTTGGCTTGAGTGGGACGGCAATCTCATGGTGGGCAAGTTCATGAACTACCCGCAGAGAGAGGAAATCCCCGAGACCATCAACGAGCAGGCCATCGTCGAGTTGTACTCCAAGTAATAGCCAATAGCCTACGGCTAATAGCTAAAAGCCCAATAAATAGATCACAATAAAAATCAAATACAATGGCAATATTAACATTTCAAAAACCTGATCGAGTCATCTTAAATGAGGCCGACGATTTTCGTGGAGTTTTCGAATTTCGCCCCCTGCAGCAAGGCTTCGGCGTCACCATCGGTAACGCTCTCCGCCGTGTGCTGCTCTCCTCGTTGGAAGGCTATGCCATTACTTCTGTCAAGATTGAAGGCGTCACGCAGGAGTTCTCCTCTATCCCTGGCATTATGGAAGATGTCACCGACATCGTCCTGAACCTGAAACAGGTCCGCCTGAAGAACAAAATCGAGAACAACACCAGCGAAAAGGCAACCATCGTCATCAGCGGACAGGAGACATTCACCGCCGGCGACATCAACGGTTTCCTAAACTTCTTCCAAGTGTTGAACCCGGATCTGCTCATCTGCCGCATGGAGCCCTCCGTACGTCTCGTTATGGAAATCACCATCGACAAAGGCCGTGGCTATGTGCCGGTAGAGGATAATCGCTCGCTTCACGAGGGTATTGATGTCATCGCCATCGATTCTATCCATACCCCGATCAAGAACGTGAAGTACTACATCGAGCCCTATCGTGTCGAGCAAAAGACCGACTTCGAGAAGCTGATCATGGAAATTGACACCGATGGTTCCATCCACCCGAAGGATGCCCTCAAAGAGGCTGCCAATATCCTTATCCAGCATTTTGCACTCTTCTCCGACGAGAAGATCACGCAAGACACTCCGGAACCCGCCCAAGAGTCTATGAACAACGATGACAACATCATGATGATCCGTCAGGTACTGAGCTCCAAGCTCATTGATATGGACCTTTCTGTCAGAGCCCTCAACTGCCTCAAGTCTGCGGAACTGGAGACTTTGGGTGATCTCGTGGCTATCCACAAGAGCGAATTGCTGAAATTCCGCAACTTTGGCAAGAAGTCACTCGCTGAACTTGAAGAACTGGTTCAATCCAAAGGTTTGGAATTTGGAATGGATGTATCAAAATATCAACTAGATAAAGAATAATTAGCAATATGAGACACGCAAAGAAAAACAATCATTTAGGAAGAACGGATGCCCATAGAAAAGCGATGCTTTCCAATATGGCTACATCCCTGATCATGCATAAGAGAATCAACACGACTCTTGCTAAGGCTAAGGAACTGAGAAAGTATATTGAGCCTCTCGTGACCCGCAGCAAAGATGATACTACCCATTCCCGTCGTATCGTTTTCGCTCAACTGCATAACAAATATGCCGTCACCGAGCTGTTCAGAGAAATCTCCCAAAAGGTGGGCGACCGTCCTGGTGGCTATACCCGCATTCTCAAGACCGGTTTCCGTAAGGGCGATAACGCTGAGATGTGCTTGATCGAATTTGTGGATTACAACGAGACCTACACGCAGGCTGGTGGCAAGAAGAAATCCACCCGTACTCGTCGTAGTAGCAAGAAGGCTGCCAAACCGGCTGAGGCTGAAGTTGTCGCCGAGACCGCTGAAGCTCCGGTTGCTGAAGCCACTGAAACGCCCGCTGAATAAGCAAAACGTTTATACCTTATATCGCAGAGGATCCATCACTGGGTCCTCTTTTTTGTTGCCCAATGTGTGCCTGATAATGGGTCTGTCCCGCCATCGGGCCCAGAAGGTGAATCATCGTTTGGTGGAAATAAGAAGGTCTGCTATTGCTTGATGACCTTGGCGGTGGCCGTCTCGTGGTCAATGCTCGCCACCCGCACGAAATAGACGCCGGCAGGGAATGCGGAGAGGTCGAGGGTCTGCTCCACGCCACAAGAGGTCAGCGTGGCAAGCACCCGGCCGCTGATGTCGCTCAGAATGATCTCGCGCAGGGGCTTATCCATCGTGATGCGTACCATTCCCGTGGTCGGGTTGGGCGCTATCTGCATGGCGGCAGGTCGCGCAGGATCCTCCAGGCCTACAAATACATCAGCAGCCATCCAATTCTCCCCCAGACTGTTGTCCAAATCAAGATCTTTGAGAATGAGGAAGTCACCTAGACCGTCTGCGGTCGTGGGCCAGGGCAGCGTGTCGGCGTAGGTCACCTCGTCGATGATATTGCCCCAGGCATCGGCTAGGATGAGGGACTCGGACTTGTTGTCCAGATGTCGGTAAAACTGTCCAAAGGCGTTCTTGTGATAGCACTGCTGAAAGGCTTGGAGGTTGGCGGCGAGGAAGATCTCCTGATGCGGGAGGATGAGGGATCCGGCCGGGAACTGATAGGTGAGTCCGAGCTCGCGAAAATAGATCCCGGAGATGTCCAAGGTATCGTCCCCGTTGTTGGTGATGCCGAGGAACTCCAGCTCGTCTGAGCTATGCCCCTGCATGATGGGCGGATGGTAGTTGATCTTGGAGATGACCAGCGGGGGGAGGTTCTCTTCCATGCAGTTCTGGATCTTGCTGAACTCGTTGGTGAGCCAGGCGTAGCGGTTCTGAAGCCAGGTCTTCATGGTGGTGATGTGCGCGGCGTAGTCGTATGTGCGACTCCAACGGTTACGTTCCCGCGGCATGGCCTCGCTGATGAGCGCTGAAAGACTGTCGATGAGGTCGTAGATATGGTTGAGCTCCAGGGGGGCGCCCTCTTCGGTCAACACCTTCCACCGTTTGAAGAGCTGGCAGCGGAAGAGGTCGTTTTCATATAGCTGATGCCAGAAGTAGGAGCCCGTGTTGTCGCCGTTGTCAAACTGCAGCACATCATAGCCGGAGCGTCCCACCGAGCCAAAGTCATAGCCGTAGGCCAAGTTGAAATCCCATACTGGCCCGGCGCGCAGCTTGCCCATCCTGTCCTTATGGAAGAAGGTGCTCTTCTGGTAGATGTCCACATTGGAACTCATCTCGCCCATGATCATATAGTCAATGAAAGTCGGGATGTCCAGCAGAGACGGGAAGCCGATGCCGACATCCTGTATGTTGGAGCCTACCGCTTGCGCTATGGATTCAAAATAGTGCTGTATGTAGTAGCCCTGTGCAGCGGTGATCTCTTCTGGCTTGGGGTTGTGATAGATGTAGTCCACATCTTCCCAATAGCCGTAGGCGGGAGTGCTCCAAGCAGGCACATCGCCGCCGGTGAGCTTGTCGGCCTTGATGATGTATCCGCCGCTGACACCCGGGAGACTGTTGTCGGTGCTGTCCATGCTGACGATGTCAACCCGATGCCCGTCAATCTTGATTTTCTCGGTCAGGAAATAGAGTCCCCGATAGTCGCCGTTGACGATCACCTCGCAATAATGCGTGCGGGGCGCATAGTGCCCCAGGGCCGCGAAAAGACCATACGACAGGCAGTCGCGCACGAAGGAGGGCTCGTCGTTCATCGGATTCAATACCCAGTCGTTCTCCGCCGGCATCCCCAGCAGGGAGACATTCCGGTTGGTCACGTTGTCGTCCATTCTCGTCTCGAAACCGTATGGCTTTTTGCTGTGGTTCTGGGAGGTGGACCCCCGCACCTCAATGCCGATGCGCCCCTGGAAGTTCAGGAAGGCAGTGTCGTCTTGGTTCGACAGGTAGTTGACGGTGGAATCGTTCACATACAGGATCTTCATGCTGGCAGGCACCTTGGGCTCATCCTGTATCGAGTAGTGCTCGTTTGTGCCTGGGATGAGGTCTGTGGTGATGATGACAATGGGCAGATTGGAGGAGGTTATCCATTGCCCCTGAACTGCTATCACCCAGAGAAGGACTCCAAGAAGAAGAAACGACCTTTTTATCAATAAATCCATAGTGTATGCCGGCAGGGATATCCTGCTAATAAAAAGGCAAAAGTACATTTTTTTTAACAGAATGTTGTCCGAAAACTTTTAAAATTTCTTGCGGCCCAATTGCTCGGAAGTGTTTTGTGAAGAGTTTTTGAAAGCAGAAAAATTTATGTATCTTTGCCATTCCCCGAGGTAAAGGGGATTTTATTGTTAATAGATTGTATATCAATTTTTTGTGTATGAAAAAATATAGTTTTTTAGTATTGCTTTGTGCAGTTTGTTTTTTAGTTTTTACCAGTTCTGCGCCTATGATTACTAAAGTGAAACCCAAAAAGAACAAGTCAGGTGTCACGCTGATGAATCTTGACAAGTCGGTGAAGCCGACAGACGATTTTTACCAATATGCCTGTGGCGGTTGGATGAAGTTGAACCCTTTGAAGGATGAGTACGCCCGTTACGGCAGTTTCGATGTCTTGGCGGAGAATAATCAGAAACAGCTCCAAGAGTTGGTGGTCAACCTCTCCAAGAAGAAATATGCGGTAGGCACCATCGAGCAGAAAGTCGGTGATCTGTACACCATCGGTATGGACACTGTGAAGATAGAGAAGCAGGGCGCCGAGCCTATTCAGAAGGCGTTGAAGACGGTGGCCGCCATCCAGCGTAACAACCTCACTGCCGCTTTGGCCGACATGGCGTTGGAAGGCTATTATCCTTTCTTCGGTCTCTTTGGCTCTTCCGATCCCGACAACAGTGCCATGACCATGGCCTATTTCTGGCAGACGGGTCTCGGCATTGGCGACCGCGACTACTACCTGGATGCTGATCAAAAGCATATCCGTGATGAGTATGTCAAGCTGATGACCAAGATGTTCTCCATCTCCGGCTATAGCGAGATGGCCGGTTTCAAAGGCAACGAGCAGGTGATGGCCAAGAAGGTGCTCGCACTTGAGACCGCCATGGCCAACTTCTTCGTGGACAAGACCGTCTTGCGTGATCCTTATCAGACTATCCACAAGATGACACCGGCTGAATTCCAGAAGATGATCCCGTCTTTGGATCTTACCCAATATCTCAACAAGCTGAATCTGAAACTGGACACTGTCAATGTGGGACAACCCACCTACTTTGCAGGATTGAGCAATCTGTTGGCTATCGCCGACATGGACATCATCCGTGCCTATCTGGCCTGGAACGTCATCAATGGCGCAGCTCCGTTCTTGAGCTCTGAGTTCGTGGACGCCAGCTTCGACTTTTACGGCAAGACCCTTTCTGGAAAGGTGGAGAACAGCCAACGCTGGAAACGAGTCATCAACACCATTGACGGCACGCTGGGCGAAGCTTTAGGTCAGATGTATGTGAAGGCCTATTTCCCGGCAGAGGCCAAGGCTCGCATGGAGCAACTTGTCCGTAACCTGCAATGGGCCCTGGGCGAGCGCATCAAGAACTCTACCTGGATGACCGAGGCTACCAAGAAGAACGCCCTCGACAAATTGGCTGCTTTCCGTGTGAAGATTGGCTACCCTGACCAGTGGCGTGATTACAGCGCTCTCGACATCAAAGATGACAGCTATTATGCCAATATCCAGCGTGCCAACCGTTTTGAGACGGCCTACCGACTCTCCAAGATCGGCAAACCCGTGGATCCTACCGAGTGGCAGATGACTCCGCAGACGGTGAATGCCTATTACGAGCCCAATACCAACGAGATATGCTTCCCTGCCGGCATCCTGCAACCGCCTTTCTTCGATATGAATGCAGACGATGCTGCCAACTACGGTGCTATCGGCGTGGTGATCGGTCATGAGATGACCCACGGCTTTGACGACCAGGGCCGTAACTACGACCTCAAGGGCAATCTTACCGACTGGTGGACCGAGGCGGATGCCCAGGCGTTCACCGACCGCGCCCAGCTCATCGTGGACCACTTCAACTCTATCGAGGTGGCCCCCGGCGTCTTTGCTAACGGTGCCTTTACGCTGGGTGAGAACATCGCCGACAATGGTGGCTTGAACGTCTCCTTCACTGCCATGAAGAAGGCGATGAAAGACAACCCCAATGCGATCAAAGGCATGATGGATGAGTTCACTCCCGAGCAGCGTTTCTTCCTGGCATACGCTGCCGTCTGGGCCGCCAACATCCGTCATGAGGAGATTCTCCGCCGCACCAAGACGGACCCGCACGCGTTAGGCCGCTGGCGTGTGAATGCCACGCTCCGCCATATTGACGCTTTTTATGATGCTTTCAATGTGAAACCTACTGACCCGATGTGGATGGCTCCCGAAAAGCGTGCCCACATCTGGTAATCCTTATCTTTTAAACACTTTTTACACTTAGTTATGGCTGAAAAGAAATTAGCAGTGATTGCCTTTGGAGGCAATGCTTTGCTCAAAAGCAAACAAAGAGGAACATATAAGGAACAGATTGAGAATGTTACCAACACCTGCCGTTCTCTTGTCCCGATGCTCAAAGATGGATATAATATCGTAATCGGTCATGGCAATGGCCCGCAGGTGGGCAATGTCATGCTGCAACACAAGGCCGGCAAGGCCACCTACGATGTGGAGGATATGCCCCTCAACTTCTGCGTGGCTGAGACCCAGGGCTCTATCGGAGCTCTGATTGAGGACGGCCTCCGTCATATCTTTGCCGAGGAGGGTTGGGATCGCGACACCGTCACGCTGCTGACGCATGTGGAGGTGGATGCCAACGACCCCCACTTCTGGAACCCCACCAAGCCCGTGGGACCCTATTGCTCCGCCGAATAGGCCCAGGAGTATCACGAGGCCACCGGCGACATTTATCATGAGGATCCGAAAGGCAATGGATGGCGCAAGGTGGTGGCATCTCCCAGACCGATACGCGTGCAGAACGTCAAGCTGGTCCGTCAACTTGCCGAACAGGGCATCATCGTCATCACCGTGGGTGGCGGCGGCATCCCCGTGGCTATGAAAGACGGCTACCTCCAAGGCGTGGAGGCCGTGATCGACAAGGATCTCGCCTCGGCCCTGACCGCTATCCAGATTGAGGCTGACGAGTTCTATATCCTGACGGATGTGCCCAAAGTCTATATCAACTTCCGCAAACCCAACGAGAAGGCACTGGATCAAATCACCATCAAGGAGGCCAACAAGTATCTCAAGGAAGGTCAATTCACCGAAGGCTCCATGGCCCCCAAGATTCGTGCCGCCGTCCTCTTCGTGGAAGCTACCGGCCATCCGTGTATCATCACCGAGGCTGGCAAACTGGGTGACAAGTCCTGCGGCACCCGCATCGTGAAGTAATCAACAATTCAATAAATCAACAAATAAACTATTAAACACCATCATTATGGCATTCAATTTAAGAAACAGAAGCTTTTTGAAATTGTTGGATTTCTCCCCGAGAGAGATTCAATTCTTCCTGGACTTGGCTCGCGACCTCAAACGTGCTAAATACACTGGCACCGAGCAACCTCGTCTGAAAGGCAAAAACATCGCGTTGATCTTCGAAAAGACCTCCACCCGTACCCGTTGCGCTTTCGAGGTGGCTGCTTACGATCAAGGCGCCCATGTGACCTATCTCGGACCTTCCGGTTCCCAAATCGGCATCAAGGAGTCTATGGCTGACACCGCTCGCGTGCTCGGACGTATGTTCGACGGTATCGAGTATCGTGGTTTCAAACAGACCACGGTGGAAGAGCTGGCCAAGCATGCTGGCGTGCCTGTGTGGAACGGTCTGACCAATGAGTTCCACCCGACCCAGGTGCTTGCCGACTTCCTGACGATGAGCGAGCATGTGGACAAACCCCTCAACCAGGTGACTTACGCTTACCTCGGAGATGCCCGTTTCAACATGGGTAACTCTCTGATGGTCGGTGGCGCCAAGATGGGTATGGATGTCCGCATCGTGGCTCCCAAGGCGCTGCAACCGGATCCTGAGCTCGTGAAACAGTGCAAGGCTATCGCCAAAGAGACCGGCGCTAAGGTGACCGTGACCGATGACGTGAAGAAGGGCGTCAAAGGCTGTGACTTCCTTTACACTGACGTTTGGGTGTCCATGGGCGAGCCCGTGGAGGTCTGGAAAGAGCGTATCCAACTTCTCAAACCGTATCAAGTCAACAAGGAGACGATGGCGCTCACCGGCAACCCGAAATGCAAGTTTATGCACTGTCTGCCCGCTTACCACAACCTGGAGACCCAGGTGGGCCGCGACGTGCACAAACAATTCGGTCTGGACGGCATCGAGGTGACGGAGGACGTTTTCGAATCCGAGAACTCCATCGTGTTCGATGAGGCTGAGAACCGTATGCACACGATCAAGGCTGTGATGGTTGCCACCCTGGGTGACTAATCATCCTCAAGCTTTGGAAAACAAAAAGGATGGTCGCGATGACCATCCTTTTTTTGTGGTAGGGATAGAAGACTATACGGCAGTGACGGCGGTGCCGGTGGCGATGATCATCAGCATGCCGTTGTTCTGGCCGAGTACTTCGTAGTCGATGTCGATGCCGACAACTGCGTTGGCACCTACGGAAACGGCGCGGTCGGCGAGCTCCTCCAGCGCTTTCTCGCGTGCCTCCACCAGCTCTTTCTCGTATGATTTCGTGCGGCCACCCACAATGTTGCGGATGCTGGCGAAAAAGTCTTTGACGAAGTTGATACCTGTGATGATCTCTCCAGAGACAACACCATGGTAATTGGTGATCTGCTTCCCCTCAATGGTCGGGGTCGTGGCAAGAATAATGTTTTGCATAATTGATGGTTTTTTAAGATGTTTATAAATGATGTTGTGAATAGCTATAGATGGACGATGAGCTCACAGATGAGCCGGTCTTTGTCATTCGGGACGTTTTTGTGGAAGAAGAACTTTTCGTAGTCGAAACGGATGCCTGCCCGGACGGGTTTCTCGATGAAGATGAGGGTGAGGCCCGTGGTGATGCGCTGGCAGAAGGCATCATAGGTGTAGTGTCCCAGGTCGTTGAGGATGCCGTTGCAGTTGGGCGTGATGGCATCGTAGCGTAGCGAGAGGGCTATGTTGGAGAGTGCTCTCTTGGCGATGTTGAACTTGTAGTAGGCAAAGCCGTACACGGCGTGTGTGGCGGTCATGCCGGGCCCATCGTACAGCTTGCAGATGTATTCGCTCTCCAGATGCAGGTTGCGGTAGTCATACGCCACGCCGGCGTCCATGACGTGCATGCGCAGGGTCTCCGGAATCACGGCGGCATAGTTGAGGGAGAGCGAGAACCCTTTGAAGAACTGGAAGGTGCCTCGGGCCACATAGTTGAGTCTCTTCTGGAACTGTCCCTGCTTGCTGAATCCCGCGCTGTTGAAAACCCCTGCCTTGAGGGTGAAAGGCACCACCTTGTCCCACTCGTAGCATACCACACCGCCCACATCGCTCCAGGCCGTGATCTTTTGCGTCAGGAAAGACTTGTCGGAGAAGTAGTACTGGTAGGGCGACAACAGGTTCTCGTTGCTGAAGGGCATCTTGTCGTAGCCGATAAGGAACGACAACCCCTTGACGGGCTTGTATTGGGCGAAGATGGCCACGGGGGAGAACTTGCCGCCAAAGGTGAGGTCCACCAAGGCCATGTAGGAGAAGCAGGGGTGGACGCTGCCATACACGCCGATGCGCGTGTGCCTCAGCTCGAAATGCTGTCCCCAGTTGTTGGTGTTCAGCTCATAGCGGCCCAACACCGTGGCGGTGAATTTGGGGATGTAGTCCTTTTTGGTGAAATGTCGGTGTTTGCGCGTGGTGTCGGCCAAAGAAGTGGTGTCCTGTTGCGCCATCACGGAAGGTGCACAGCAGATTCCTGTCAAAAGGAGTAGAAACAGACACAGGTGTTTTTTTGCCATAGTCACGCTCAATGATAACGCCAGTAGTCGTTGATATGACCGCCGAAATAATCATCCGGCTCTGGATTATCCAAATCCCATTGCGTTTGTATCTTGCGAACCAAACGCATCTTCCAGTTGGGGTCGTGCGGCTCTCCATATTTGTTGGAATGCAGAAGCTCGTAGTCATTACCTACCAGCGCAGGGTCGTAGAAGACGAATTTGACGTTGGTCTGGTTGTCCAGATAGTAATAATGCCAAACTTCGTATGGCAAGGTGATAGGGTCGGAAGGGACCTCCTGGATGTCGTTGGGCTGCCCATATTGCAGATATACGCGCCCGCGGTCGGTACGGTACCCCTTGACTTGTACGCTGCCAAAACGTTCTTGCACAATGTCCACCATCTTTTTGTAATTCAGCCAAGCCTCTTCCGGGTTGGCGGGGTCGCGAGCCAGCCAGAAGGAGTAGAAGTAACGCTGCAACTGATCGTCCGTGACAGTCTTCATCCGCTGGGAGAAGAACTCCCGTTCCGGCGTGTTGGCGATAGGGTAGAGGCATAGCACAGCCTCTTCCAGCTCTTTGCGGTCGGTCATCTCACTCACGAAAGAACCTTCCGTCACGATGTCGTTGTATCGGGAAATGTCAAAGTGGATGTCCGGGTTGCTTTTCTGGAAGAAGACCTTGTTGATCAGGATGAGAGAGTCTTGATGGTAGAGCTCCACCACTGCATTGTAGTTGCCAGACGGCAGCTTGAAGGTGTTGAATTGGTCGATGACCAGCACCACATCGTTGGTCTTCAGCCGCTTGGTGATGATGTTTTCAGGCAGTGCCACCAGCTTGCTCTCGGCATACTCGATGAAACACTTGGCCGTCAGCTGTTCGTCAGCCCCGATTATCGTTTTGGTGTTGTACACTTCCAGGGCAAAGGGCAACGCATATTGGCTCTCTGGCACGAAGTTGTAGAAAAGCGGGGGCAGGGCGAAGCCGTATTTGACGAACAGGTCGGTGGATTTTGGCGCCGTCATCGATGAGAACAGAGAGAGCCGCGAAGACGATATCTCGTCCTTGGGGAAATGCACCCGAATGTGGTCGATGTAGTGCAGCGAGTCGGAATCGCTGTTCCGGTCCTTGAGGGTGAAGTGCAGATAGTAGTCTCCGTTATCCACGGGCAGGTTGTTGAAATTGCTGAAGTCCGGCTTCCCGTCTCGGATGCTGTCAGCAAAATCGCCTGAGGAGAGGATGTAATGGAGCCCGTTGACGATGGAGTCGTC
Organism: Bacteroidales bacterium; assembly: GCA_017615595.1. Classification (GTDB taxonomy): domain Bacteria; phylum Bacteroidota; class Bacteroidia; order Bacteroidales; family WCHB1-69; genus F23-D06. The sequence goes on along the minus strand of JAFZZT010000013.1, from coordinate 8,826 downwards.
CTTGACCACGTCCACATGAATCTCCACCTCTGCCTCGTAGCCATACTGACTGCTTGGAGCATATTGTACGGTGTTGCCGCCCACGATGAAGAAAAATTCGATGTAGGGCTGCATGGCGTTGGTGCAGTAGGCTTTGTGGCTGATGAAAGCCTTCAACCCTTGCGCTTGGGAGCTGGCCATGGCCACCAGCAGGATAATCAAGAGGATGTATTTTTTCATTTTGTCAGATTATTTTTTTCAGTGATAATAACCTGCAAAGATACACTTTTTGCATAATTATGGATAATATCATTTTCATAAAAACAAAGGGCGATGCTTATGGGAAGCATCACCCTTTGAAAAATACTATTATTGAAAAAAAGAGTAGAGATGACGTTGCTGTCATCTCTATTTGGGTTAGCGTAGTTTCTTCATCAGCTCCACGGCCAGGTCGGCGATGGGCAGACGGTACTGCACCATGGTGTCGCGCTCGCGCACGGTGACCGTGTTGTCCTCTTTGGTCTGGTTGTCGATGGTGATGCAGAAGGGCGTGCCGATGGCGTCCTGACGACGATAACGGCGGCCGATGGCGTCTTTGTCCTCATACTGAACCATGAACTCTTTCTTCAGCGTGTCGAAGATCTCTTGGCCGATCTCAGGCAGACCGTCTTTCTTCACCAGTGGCAGGATGGCAGCTTTGTACGGGGCCAGCTTGGCGGGCAGGCGCAGCACGGTACGGATGGAGCCATCTTCCAGGGTCTCTTCGGTGTAGGCGTTGCTGAAGACGGCCAGGAACATACGGTCCACGCCAATGGAGGTTTCGATGACGTAAGGCACATAGTTCTCATTCATCTCGGGGTCGAAGTAGCGCAGCTTCTTGCCGGAGTATTTCTCGTGTTGGGAGAGGTCGAAGTCGGTACGGGAGTGGATGCCCTCCAACTCCTTGAAGCCGAACGGGAACTTGAACTCGATGTCGGTGGCGGCGTTGGCGTAGTGGGCCAGTTTCTCGTGGTCGTGGAAACGATAGTTCTCCGGGGCGATGCCCAGGTCGGTGTGCCATTGCAAACGGGCCTGTTTCCAGTACTCAAACCACTTGAGCTCCTCGCCTGGCTTGACGAAGAACTGCATCTCCATCTGCTCGAACTCACGCATGCGGAAGATGAACTGACGCGCCACAATTTCGTTGCGGAAGGCCTTGCCGATCTGCGCGATGCCAAACGGCAGCTTCATACGGCCGGTCTTGTAAATGTTCAAGAAGTTCACGAAGATGCCCTGGGCAGTCTCGGGACGCAGGTAGATGGTGTCGGCACCCTCGGAAACGGATCCTAACTTGGTGGCAAACATCAAGTTGAACTGACGCACATCCGTCCAGTTGCGCGTGCCCGAGATAGGACAAACAATGCCTAACTCTTCAATCAGCGACTTCAGACCCGCCAGGTCGTTGGCGTTCATCATGGTGGCGAAACGCTCTTTGATGTCGTCAATCTGCTTTTGATATTGCAAGACACGGCCATTGGTCTCACGGAACATCTTCTCGTCGAAGTTTTCAAAACGCTTTCTGGCTTTCTCAACCTCTTTGTTGATCTTGTCTTCGATTTTCTGGATGTGATCCTCAATCAAAACGTCAGCACGGTAGCGCTTTTTGGAGTCTTTGTTGTCAATCAACGGGTCGTTGAAAGCATCTACATGGCCGGAAGCTTTCCAGATGGTGGGGTGCATGAAGATGCAGCTGTCCAGGCCCACGATGTTCTCGTGATATTGCACCATGGCTTTCCACCAATATTGCTTGATGTTGTTCTTGAGCTCGACACCGTTTTGGCCGTAGTCATAAACAGCACTCAGTCCGTCATAAATCTCGCTGGACGGGAAAATGAAACCATATTCTTTAGCGTGCGCTATAATCTGTTTGAAAAGTTCTTCGTTGTTTGCCATACTGATTATTCAAAAGTAAATGATATTTGCAATAATTTGGAACGCAGGGAGGTGACGCTGGTGGCGTACATATTGTCTTCCTCTTTCAGAAGGTTGACCAGACCGAAGGACATCTTCAGCTCGGTGGAGAATTTGAAATACGTGCAGTAGAAGTCGAATCCGATGCCGGCAAACCCTTGAAAGTCGTTGGGATAAAGCTTGAGGATGATCTCCTGCGGGTTGGAGGATTGTTTTTTAGCTGCAGAGATGAGGTCGAGACTGTATTGAGCGCCCGCGATGACGTAGGTGCGGATGTTGTTCAGCATGCGCGATGATTTGAACTTGATCATCAGCGGGAGGTCCAGATAGACCGATTCTGCGTTTTTCTTGGTAACCAGCTGATTCCCTGATTGATACTGGATGGAATAGTTGACGATGCGGTCGCCGAATGCCAAGCCGGGGATGAACCGGAGGTCAAAATATTTGCCCAGTCGCAAGTTGGTGACGATGCCGAGGTTGAAGCCCGACAGCGGGCTGGTGTTGATGACCATCAGGGAGTCGTACTCCGCGAGGTTCGGTTTGGAGGCTATGGTGAAGTTGAACTGGTTGTAGCCGATCAGAAAGCCGAAGTGGAAGGTCTTCTTGTCGTATTTCAGCAGATTGGGGACGCCGAAAGACCAGCGGTCCGACTGCCCGAAGAGGGTGGTAGAACATATTGACAAAAGCAATACCAGCGCACAGATTCTTTTTTTCATAGCAGTTGGTTCAAATGTTCTCTATAACGATGCAAATTCTGATTTAGTATGATAACTTGCCCATACAGGGATGGTTAGATTTCTTCCGCGTGCTGTGCGAACTCGTTTTTGAGACGGGAGATGTTGACGGGGACGACACCCAGATGCTCGCACACCAGACCGCCGGCGATGTTGGCTGCGAGACAGGTGTCTTGGATGGTGTTGCCCTTGAGCAGGAAGAGGGTGGCCACGGCAATGACGGTGTCGCCTGCGCCGGAGACGTCGCTGACATGACGCTGGAAGGCCGGATGATGATAGAAGGAGTCTAAACCTCTGTCGTAGAAGGCAATGCCCTTGGAAGACATGGTGATCATTACCTTGTCGATCTGCTTCTCCTCGGCGAAGTCTTTCGCAATCTTATGGATCTCTTCCAGGGAGAACTCGACCGTGTCTTCAATCTGGACACCGTGTGACAACTCTTTCAGGTTGGGCTTGAAGAGGTTGACATTGGCGTAGTTGCTGAAGTTGCGGCGTTTCGGGTCAACGGCGATGAAGATGTTCTTGTCTTTGGCAAACCGAATGATCTCGTTGATCAGCTGCGGGGAGAAGAGACCTTTGTCGTAATCTTCGAAAATGATGGCATCGATGGGGTGGTGCTCGATGAGCTGCTCGATGGTGGTGAGGAACTGGCGTTGCTCGCGTTCCTTCAAGACGGCCACCTGCTCGTCATCCACACGCACGACTTGTTGGCCGTTGCCGATGATGCGGTATTTGACGGTGGTGCGGCGGCCGAACATCGGCACGATGCCCACGGAGTCCATCTCGGCATCTTCCAACAACTCGTAAAAGACCTTGGCCTTGTTGTCGCTGCCGATGACGGAGCAGAGTATCGGGTTGGCGCCAATGGCTTTCAGGTTGAGGGCCACATTCGCCGCGCCACCCAAACGGTAGTTTCTCGTCTGCGCATTCACGATGGGCACGGGGGCCTCCGGACTGATGCGGTTTACCTTGCCTTCTATGTAGCAGTCGATCATGGCATCGCCAATGACCAACACGTTGGTGCCTTTAAAATTGTCAAAGATTTCGGTTACTTTTTCAATATCCATACCAGTATATTTTAGCGTGCAAAAATACAAAAAATAATGACAGTTTTTAGCCTCACATCAATGGTGTGCAAATTAGTTGTTCGGGGAGCGGCGGGAGGCTCGCAAGTGGCATCATCAGTGCGTTGTCCTGTTCCGGGAAGCCAGTGCCGAGGTCCAGGTCGCAATGGAAACGGACAGGCACGGGTCCTTGGATGAAGCCGAGACGGCCATAATAGGCGGCCAGAGACTCGTCAGCTGGGATAAGGGCGGCTGCCGACAGCCGAAGAGCCCGGCATCGATCCAGCGCCTCCAGCACCAGCTTGGCGGCGATGCCTCTATGGCGGTATTCAGGCAGCGTGGCGATGGCGTAGAGATACCCCATGCGCCCAATCTCTGTGTCGCAAACGATGAGAAAACAGGTGGCGACAACCCTCCCGTCTTCCCGGTGCAGGAAGGCCGTATCCTCAAAGTAATAGCGGGACAGGAATGAGTGTACAAAGGGTTTCTCGTCCCCGAAACAGCTTTCCCAGACATCTATAATCTCCAGTCGGGTGGGGTCCAGCATCACCGCATTGATCTTCTTCTCCAGCCGTATGGGCTGGTACGACTCCTTGGATTGCCGCAGGCCCGTCAGCCCTAGGTCTTCTTCTCTGTCCAGGTGTTGATATTGGTCGGGAAGATGCTGGGCGAAGAGCTGGGCCATCATGGGGTAAACACCTTCAAATGTGGTGTCCGCTTTCTCAATATGGACGCAGAAGGTCTGCTCGTTCAATGGCGAGCCGTAGGTGAACGCCACGGGCCGATTGTCCACCAGCAGCACGCCTCCGATAATGCCCAGCGCATCAAAGTGCTCAAAAGCGCGACTGATAACGGTCTGTTCCGCACTGGCTTGACGGGAGTCTTCACCCCTGGCATCCCGCCAGGACTGTTCCAACCTCAGACAGTCGCCAAACCATTCGCCGGTCAGCGGCTCGTAGGTGTATGGGTATAAGGTCTTGAATTTGTTGACATGGTTGCGCTTGGCAGCCAGCTTCTTGCCGCTGTAGGTCTGGAACTTGGCCGTCTCGTACAGGTAGTCGTCATAGTCGCGGTTGTGGTCGAAAGCCCATTGCCCGGGCTGTTGCTGCTCAAGCCAGACGGACTCTTCCTCCGACAGGTTGATGAGCGTGGGGACGGTGTCTCCCACATCTTTTTGCAGCGCCGAGATCAGTTCGGAGAAACGTGCTGACTGGATGTCGGGAAGGACCATATAGCCAATGCGGCGTTCGCCATAGATGTGACAGCGTACCACTAGGCGGTCTTCCACCACGGCCCATCGCATGCCATAGAACTCCTGCCAGCAGAACAGACTGGTAAAGGTCTGGTCGCAAATGCGACTGCCCTGCGTCTGATAGCGCTGGAATACTTCCTTGTCCTCGATGCGTATGGGTTGAAAGTGGATGGCCATGCCTATTGTTTGATGATTTTAAGACGGAATTGATGGTTGATGACGAGGATGTAAAGACCATCCGCCAGTGCAGAGAGGTCGATGCTGTCGCCGGATGTATGGAGTAGAGGTCGTCCGGAGAGGTCGTGGATTTCTAGTGTGTGGATGCGCTCTTCTGGCAGGATGGGGGAGCAGTGGACCAACCCTGTCGTGGGGTTGGGGAAAACTTGGACGTCTGCTTGCCCGATGTCGGGGACGCGGGTGCCGTGCGGCATTCTTTCACTGCCGGCGAAATAGGCGACACCTCCGGCGTAGTTGCCGACAAGGAGATCTGGGAGCTCGTCCCCATCGAGCATGCCGATTGCCACGCCCGTGCGTATGCCCTCGCGCAGGCGCACGGGACGTCCCTCAACGGTCTCCGCCAGCGAGTGTTCCGCCAGTGTGAAGGTGCCATCTAGGTTGCCGTCAATGTGAGTATAGTATCGCACATGGCCGCTCTCACAGCCGCAAAACAGGACGGTTCCCAAGAGCGGGTCACGGTAGAAGCAGGGGACGCTGTGCCCGAAGTACGACTCGTCAAAGTCGCGGACATCCACTTGTCCCAACGTGTCTGTGATGTGCTCAAAGTCCGTCATCCCGCAGGTGCCGATGTTGCGGTGATAGCTGATCAGTCCCCGGCGGTTGCCGATAAGCAGGTCGTTTCGCCCGTCCCCGTCGAGGTCGAACAGCTGCGGGGTGCTAAAGCCGTCTGTGGCGATGTTGAGATAATGAGTCTCTATATCTCCGCTCCCAGTGGTGAGGCGTTGGTGAGGCACGAGGATCAGACTGCCCTCCTTGTTGCCACAGAGCATGTCGGCAAGGCCGTCACCAGTCAGGTCGCCGAAAGTGGGGTGGAGCGCTTGCAGATTCAGGGCCCGGAGGTGCCCGAAGTCGGTGTCTGCCAAGCGAAATGCCGGCTGGGTGGCGCTGCCTTCGTTGTGGTAGTATTGGATGGAGGAGGAGAAGTCGCTGACGAGAAAGCCATTGACGACCCGGGCACTGTCAAACTGTCCGTAATTGGCCAGGAACAGGTCTGTGAGCCCGTCTCCGTCCCAGTCGTAAAGCACGGGACGACAGCCACTCCCCACGTCTATCATCTCACCTTGCAGGAAGTCTTTCTGGACCAGCGTATATTGATGCAGCAGGGTGTCGTAGTCATAGCGCCACACACTTTGCCAGTCTTGCGATTTGATCAATGAGGGATCCGAAGGGGATATGATGAGTGATGGATGGGATTGTCCCGGGAACAGCACCTGGGCGGGCGCGGGCATGGAGTAGAGGACCACAGGCGCGTTGGCAGGAAAGAGCGTGTCTTGCATGTCCATGTGGGCATCCACATCCGAACCGCCATTGTGCAGGTATATGAGGTGGGGAGAGTCCACATCCCCGACCAGAAGGTCATGGATGCCGTCGCCATCCACATCCACTCGCAGCATGGATGACCCCGTGTGCCGCAAGGGCTCGTCTCCGGATTTGTCGCTGCAGTCGGTGAACAGAGTGATGGTGTTGTTGTCATCGGCTTCGGAGAAATGACCCCAGCAAGACTCTTCCAACCGCATGTCAAAGTGGCCGGGCGCGTCCGCATAGTTGCGCAGGTAGTGCACATACTTGCCGAGCACCCAGAAGTTGAGCACGTCTGTCAGCCCGTCCCCGTCAATATCGTCCACCACCAAATAATCATCCGGTGAGGCGTAAAGGTTGACATATCCGTTGTAATACCAGGCGGGCAGCTGGTCAGTCACGAGGTCAAAGGAGAGAGAACTCGTGGCGGTGTTGTGAAAGATACGGATGCCTGCCAAGCCGTAGGTGAAGATGTCGCTTTTCCCATCTCCGTCATAATCTTTGAAGATGGCCCAGTCGTGGAGCGCTGGAAAACAGTGCGCATATTGCGGGGCGTACCTGTGTCGTCCGTTTTGCCACACGAAGGGCAGGATCCTGTTGCCGTGCTTTTCAAAGGCCACCAGGTCGCGGATGTTGTCTTGGTTTATGTCGATGGAAGAGAAGAAAACGGAGTTCATGCCGCCAGACCATGGTTGGGAAAGGGTGTCGGAGACATAAAATACAGGGACATTCAGGTCTCTGGTGAAACCAAAGTCAAACAGTTCGGATTGTGCGTTCGCGAAAAAAGGGAGTAGGCAGCACCAAAGCCAGAGAGGAAATAACCTGTGCGTTTTCATACATTATCTGACGCGTATACGTTGGCCTTCACGGATGAAGTCGCTGCGCAGACGGTTCAGTTTTTTCAGCTTGGAGACGGTGGTGTGGTATTTTTGGGCGATTTTTCCGAGATTGTCGCCTTTGCGTACTCTGTAATACACGGCACTGCTAGCTGGCTTGGGGGCTTGGACTACCTCTGTGGTCTTGACAGGGGTGGGCGTTGAGACGGAATAGCCGGATATGTAGAGGGTGTCGTGCTTCAGGGTGAAGTTGTCGAAATCCACGATGCGATTGGGGTTGATGTCGTTGCCCAGGTATCGGGTCTCGAAGTGGAGGTGGGAGCCGTAGCTGCGGCCCGTGTTGCCACCCAGGCCGATGATGTCGCCGGCCTTGACGATCTGGCCGGGGTTGACCAGTCGTTTGGAGAGGTGGGCGTAGTAGGTCTCCAGTCCATTGTCGTGGCGGATGACGACCAGGTTGCCGTAGCCGCCGGTGTTGTTGCCTTTGGAGATGCGGACCATGCCGTCAAAAGCAGCGGCGATGGGCGTTCCGACAGGCAGTCCCAAGTCCACGCCACGGTGCATGCGGCGGTGTCTCCAGCCGTAGTTGGAGGTGATCTTGAAGTTCGCCGGATGATGGTAGCCGGTGAGGATCAAGGTGTCGCGCGGGGCGGAACCCTGATGACGGTAGTGAATCGTGATGATGTCGAAATGCTGGTAGCGGGAATAGCCGGGCATCCAGTTGAAATAGGTGAACAACATGCCGTCACCATGGTCGATGTTGTCATAGTAGTCATTGTCGTCATCCACCAAAGATGCTCCCACGGAGTCCACAGGGATGGATGCGTCTATATGGGCAGTGTCGTTGATGACGCTAAATTGAATATGGTCTTCTTGACAGTAGGCAGTAGAAAAGATGCCGATTAATGTGATGAATAAGGTGATGAAAAGTCTTGTATGGTTTTGTTGCATAATATCCTATTTGTGATTTTTGGGCTTTTTGGGAGCATAGCGGTTTTTGGTGCTGTGCTTCTTGATGTAGTAGGTCGTAGTTCTGGAAGTGGAAGCGTTCCATCGGGGGCCTTTGGTCTTCTGGCGTGTGTAGCGAGGCGCCTTTCTGGTGGTCTGATGAGAGGATGAGCAGGAAGGTGTCAGCATGCCGACAAGGAGAAGGCATAAGACTATTCCGATTATATGGAAACGTTTTCTATTTCTCATAGCTAGGCTTTTTTGTAAGGCTGCAAAGATACACTTTTTTTGTTTATGAAGGTCCCAAACAGCCATAAATCTCCCTTTTTTGTGGGAGAAATAAAAATATCTTGCTGATAGATACCATCTTACAAAAAAATATTTTTAAAATGACAAATGAATGGATAAAAATTGTACTTTTGCCGCCGCTTTAAAGGGATGTTAGCCCAGTCGGTTTAGAGCGCTGCCTCCACACGGCAGAGGTCATTGGTTCGAATCCAATACATCCCACCAGGACAGATGGTTAT